>NZ_BNEM01000002.1:2400000-2747390 GCF_018327705.1 Catellatospora sp. TT07R-123
TGAACACCGGCTCGGTGGTGAGCTGGCTGAGCACCTTCAGGTGCGCGGCGTGCAGCACCGCCTTCAGCGAGACCTGCGCCGTGGCGGCCAGGGCCCGCAGCTGCGGCTCCAGGTCGTGGTAGGCGGCGCGGACCTTCACCGGCCGCGCGCCCGCCCGGCCGGACCAGCCCGCGGGCAGCGTGAACGACGGGTACCCGCCGGTCACGTCGGCCCAGTACCGCTGGTCGGCCGGGTCGGCCAGGGACTGCTGCTCGGCGGCGACGAAGTCCGCGAAGCGGACCTCGGGCAGCTCCGCACCGGTCGCGACCGTGCCGTCGCGGTGCGCGCGGTACGTGTCGACCAGCTCGGCCAGCAGCGAGTTGAAGTCCCAGCCGCCGACCACGAGGTGGCTGACGGTCAGGGTGAGCCACCACGCGTCCGGGCCGTCCTGGTGGGCGGCGACCCGCAGCAGCGGCGGGGCGTGCTCGATCGCGAACGGGCGGGTCCGCTCGGCGGCCAGGTAGCCGTCGTGCGCGTCGGCGGTGTCGAAGACCGACACCTCGGCGTCGGCCCCGGCGTGCACCAGTTGCAGCGGCACGGAGTAGCCGCTGAGCGCGAACGTGGTGCGCAGCGTCTCGTGCCGGGCCACCAGCTCGGCGACGGCCGAGCGCAGCGCCGCGGCGGCGAAGCCGCTGTCGCTGATCCGGAACGCCGACACGATGTGGTACGCCTGGTCGCCGGTGTTCTGCGCGACCACGGCCATGCCCTGCTGCGCCTGCGTCACCGGGTAGGCGTCGACGACGTCGGCGGGCAGCAGCGCCCGGTCGGCGTCGCCGACCAGCGCGTACGGCGCGACCGGGGTGAACCCGGGCGCGGCCGCCGGGCCGCCGACCAGCGCGGCGATGCGGGCCACGGTCTGGTGCACGAACACGTCGCGCACCGAGACGTCGAACCCGGCGGCGCGCACGGCGCCGACGAGCGCGACGGCCCGCAGCGAGTCGCCGCCGATCTCGAAGAAGCTGTCCTCGGCGCCGACGCGCGGCAGCCCGAGCACCTGCGCCCAGACCTGGGCCAGGGCCTCCTGCACCGGGCCGGCCGGGGCGGTGTACTCCCGGTCGGCGGTGAGCATGCCCTGCTCCGGGTGGGGCAGCGCCTTGCGGTCGAGCTTGCCGCTGTTGTTGAGCGGCAGCGCCGCCAGCGGGACGAAGACCGTTGGGATCATGTACTCCGGCAGGCTGCGCGCCAGCAGCTTGCGCACCTCGGCGGCCTTGGGCACCTCGGCACCGGACGGCACCGCGTAGGCCACCAGGCGCTTGTCGCCCGCGACGTCCTCGCGGACCACGACCACGGCCTCCTTGATGCCGGGCAGGCCCGACAGGACGGCCTGGATCTCGCCCAGCTCGATCCGGTAGCCGCGGATCTTCACCTGGTCGTCGATGCGGCCGAAGAAGTCGATCGTCCCGTCCGGCATGCGGCGGGCCAGGTCACCGGTGCGGTAGAGCCTGGTGCCGGTGCCCGTCGGGTCCGGGATGAACCGCTCGGCGGTCAGGCTCGGGCGGTTGAGGTAGCCGCGGGCGACAGCCGCGCCGCCGAGGTGCATCTCGCCCGAGACGCCGACCGGGACGTCGTACCCGTTGGCGTCGAGGATGTGGACGGCCACGTCGGCCAGGGGGTGGCCGAGGCGGCTGCCCGAGGCCGGGTTGAGGTCGTACTCGGTGAGGGTGTGGAAGGTGTCGTAGACGGTGCCCTCGGTGGGGCCGTACATGTTGATCAGAGCAGGCGACGTGAGGCCCTTGCGGTCCACCCAGGGGCGCAGCTCCGCGCCTTCGAGCTTCTCACCGGCGAGGATGACGGCGCGCAGGTTCAGCGTGTCGATCCGGGGGTCGGCGGTGGCCGCGAGGGCGACCAGGCCGCGGAACGCCGACGGGGTCTGGCACAGCACCGACACCCGCTGCGAGACCAGCAGGTCCAGCAGGTCCTCCGGCGACCGGGCCACGTCCTGCGCCACGACCACCAGGCGGCCGCCCGACAGCAGGCAGCCCATCCACTCCCACACCGACACGTCGAACGCGTAGCTGTGGAACAGCGCCCACACGTCGTCGCCGTTGAAGTGGTAGTGCCGCTCCGAGGAGGCGAACAGCCGCACCACGTTCGCGTGCGACAGGCTCACGCCCTTCGGCTTGCCGGTGGAGCCGGAGGTGTAGATGACGTAGACGAGGTTGCCGGGCTCGGCGACCGGGTCCGGGGCGGACTCCGGCAGGTCGGCCTCGAAGGCGCGGTCGGCCAGCACCAGCTCGCCGTCGAAGTCGACCCAGCGCTCGGCGTGCGCCGAGGTGGTGACGACCACCCGGGCCCCGGCGTCGGCGACCATGAAGGCCAGGCGCTCGGTCGGCTGGGACAGGTCCAGCGGCAGGTATGCCGCGCCCGCCTTGAGCACGCCGAGCAGGGCCGGGATCAGCTCCGGGCCGCGCTCCAGCGATACGCCGACCAGCGACTCCGCCCCGGCGCCCTTGGCGCGCAGCAGGTGCGCCAGCCGGTTGGCCTTGGCGTCGAGCTGCGCGTACGTCAGCTCGACGCCGCCGCTGACCACCGCGACCGCGTCCGGTGCCGCCGCCACCCGGGCCGCGAACAGCTCCACCACCGTGGTGTCGGCGGGGAACTCCTCCGGCCGGGCCCAGCGGGCCAGCTCGCGGCGCTCGGCCTCGGGCAGGTAGACGGCCTGGGCGTCGCCGTCGGGGTCGGCCGCCATGGCGGCGAGCACGGCCTCGTACATCAGCGACAGGCGGTTCATGTGCTGGCGGTTGAGGACGCCGGTGTGGCTGCTCAGGCCGAGGTAGCCGCCCATCGTGGTGACGGACAGGTCGAACTCGGTCGGGCTGTCGCCGATGGTGCCGTCGGCGTCGACCTGCTCGCCGTCCAGGACGTGGAAGTCCAGGTAGGTGAAGATGCAGTCGATCAGCCGCTCGCCGCCGGCCTCGCGCTGCACCTCGGGCAGCGGGAAGCTGCGGTGCGACCACAGCTCGGCCTCCCGGGCGAAGACGTCCTGGACGAGCCGGCGCCAGGTACGGGCGCCGCGCCGGTAGCCGATCGGCAGCGTGTTGAGGTGCATGCCGTAGACACGGTCGGCGCCGAGGACCTCGGGCCGGGCGTCGCAGACCAGGCCGGTGGAGAAGGTGTCGGCCTCGGTGAGCTGGCTGAGCACCTTCAGGTGCGCGGCCAGGAACACGGCCTTGACCGAGACCCGGGCCTGGGTGGCCAGGGCGCGCAGCCCGTCCTCGAACCGGGCCAGTGAGACGCCGCCGCGGATCGCCTCGCGGGCGACGCCCGCGTCCTGCCAGCCCTGGGGCATGGCGTGGCGCGGGAAGTCGGCGACCACGCCGCGCCAGTAGGCCCGGTGCTCGGCCGAGGCGAGCGAGGCCAGCTCGGCGGCGATGAAGTCGGCGTAGCGGACCGGCGCGGGCTCCGGCTCGACCGGCTCGGTGCCCGCGCGCAGGGCGCGGTAGCAGTCGAGCAGCTCGACCAGCATGGAGTGGTAGCTCCAGCCCTCGGTGACGGTGTGCGACTGGGTGAAGGTGACCCGGTAGGCCTCGTCCGACAGCAGGTGCACCGCGAACCGCAGCAGCGGCGCCGTGGCCAGGTCGAACAGGACGCCGCGCTCGCCGGTCAGGTACTGCCGGACCGCGGCGCGCTGCGCCTCGGCGTCCAGGCCGCGCAGGTCGTGCACGGTCACCGGGATCTCGGCGGTGGCGTACACGAGCTGGAGCGGCACCGAGTAGGCGGTGAGCTCCATCGCGGTGCGCAGGATCTCGTGCCGGGCGGCGACGCGCTGGGCGGCGGCGTGGAAGTGCGGGGCGGAGAACGGCTGGTCGTCGGCGATCCGGAACGAGGTGACGTTGTGGTAGGCGTTGCCGCCGTCCCCGGCCAGCATCTCGACGAGCATGCCGACCTGCGCCTGCGCCATCGGGTACGCGTCGGCGACGCCCTCGGGCAGCGCGGCCCGGTCGGCGGCGCTGATCAGCTCGAACGGCGCGACGGCGGCGAACACCTCGACCGGCGCGGTGCGTCCGCCGAGCAGTTCGGCCAGCTCGGCGACGGTCTGGTGCTCGAACACGTCGCGCACGGCGACGTCGAAGCCCGCCGCGCGGGCGGCGCCGACGAGCGCGACCGCGCGG
Source organism: Catellatospora sp. TT07R-123 (assembly GCF_018327705.1). NCBI lineage: Bacteria > Bacillati > Actinomycetota > Actinomycetes > Micromonosporales > Micromonosporaceae > Catellatospora > Catellatospora sp. TT07R-123. The sequence continues at coordinate 2,404,152 of NZ_BNEM01000002.1, forward strand.
ATCGAGTCGCCGCCCAGCTCGAAGAAGCTGTCGTGCACGCCGACCCGGTCGACGCCGAGCACGTCGCGCCACACCCCGGCCAGCCGCAGCTCGCCGTCGGTGCGGGGGGCGACGAACTCGCGGTCCGAGCGCAGCGAGTCGCGCTCGGGTGCGGGCAGGGCGCGGCGGTCCAGCTTGCCGTTGACGGTCATCGGGATCTTCTCGATCGCGACGAACGCCGCCGGGACCATGTACGGCGGGACGTGCGCGCCGACGTGGGCGGCCAGTTCGGCCGCGCCGGGGGTGGTGTCGGCGGCGGTGTAGTACGCGACCAGCCGCTTGTCGCCGGGGGCGTCCTCGCGGACGATCACGACGGCGTCGCGGACGCCCTCGTGGGCGCGCAGCGCGGCCTGGATCTCGCCGAGCTCGATCCGGTAGCCACGGATCTTGACCTGGTCGTCGATGCGGCCCAGGAATTCGAGGCTGCCGTCGGGCATGCGCCGGGCCAGGTCGCCGGAGCGGTAGAGGCGCGAGCCGGCCGGGCCGTACGGGTCGGGCACGAACTTCTGCGCGGTCAGCTCGGGCCGGTTGAGGTAGCCGCGGGCCACGCCGGGGCCGCCGACGTAGATCTCGCCCGCGACGCCGATCGGGACCAGGTGGCCGCGCTGGTCGAGCAGGTGCACGGTCAGGTCGGCCAGCGGGTAGCCGACCGGGTTGCCGCCGCTGAGGATGTCGGCGGGCCGCACCTCGTAGAAGGTCGTGTGCACCGTGGTCTCGGTGATGCCGTACATGTTGAGCAGGCGCGGGGCGGCGAAGCCGAGGCGGTCGGTCCACGGCTGGAGCTCGGCGAACTCCAGCTTCTCGCCCGCGAACACGACCGCGCGCAGGCGCAGCGCGTCGATGCGGGGGTCACCGTCGCGGGCCAGCCCGACCAGGCCGCGGAAGGCCGAGGGGGTCTGGTTGAGGACGGTGACGCCGCGCTCGGTCAGCAGGTCGAGGAACTCCTCCGGGGCGCGGGTGACCTCGCGCGGGACGACGACCAGGCGGCCGCCGTACAGCAGCGAGCCCCACAGCTCCCACACCGAGACGTCGAAGGCGTAGCTGTGGAACAGCGGCCACACGTCGTCGGGTCCGAAGTGGTAGTGCTCCTCGGCGATGCGCAGCAGCCGCAGCACGTTGGCGTGGGTCAGGCTGACGCCCTTGGGGCGGCCGGTGGAGCCGGAGGTGTAGATGACGTAGATCAGGTTGTCGGAGGTGGACCGCACCTCGGGGTCGTGCGACGGCTGGTCGTCGAAGGACGTCTCGTCGACGAGCACGAGCGTCCCGGCGTACCCGTCGAACAGGTGGGCGTGGGCGCGCTGGGTGACCACGACCGGGGCGGCCGCGTCGGTGAGCATGAAGCCGAGGCGGTCGGCGGGCTGCGCCGAGTCCAGCGGCAGGTAGGCCGCGCCGGACTTGAGCACGCCCAGCAGCGCGGGCACCAGTTCGGCGCCGCGGTCCAGGCACACCCCGACCAGGGTCTCCGGCTGGGCGCCGAGGGACCGCAGGTGGTGGGCCAGGCGGTTGGCCTTGGCGTTGAGCTGGGCGTACGTCAGGGACGTGTCCTCGAACTCGACCGCGACCGCGTCCGGGGCGGCCGCGACGCGGGCCTGGAACACCTCGTGCACGCACGGGTCGGCGGACACGCCGCGCTCGGGGTGCGAGTGCTCGGCGAGCACGATCCCGTCGACGGTGGGCAGGTAGACGGCCTGCGCGTCGCCGTCGGGGTCCTCGACCATCGCCTCCAGGACCGCGCGGTACATCGCGGCCAGGCGCCTGGCGTTGTCCCGACTGACGTGCCGACTGTTGCAGGTGAGCATGAACGCGCCCGCGCGGCTGGACACGGTCAGCGGGAACTCGGTCGGGCTGTCGTCGATGCTGGCCTGGTAGTCGACCAGGTCGGTGTCGACCTGGTTGAAGTCCTGGTAGTTGAAGTAGACGCCGATGAGCTTGTCGCCACCGGCCTCGCGCTGCACCGCGGGCAGCGGGAACCGCCGGTGCGGCCACAGCGCGACCTCGCGGGCGAACACGTCGGCGACGAGGTCGCGCCAGGTGCGGGCGGTGCGGTCGAAGCCGAACGGCAGCGTGTTGAGGTACATGCCGTAGACGCGGTCGGCGCCGAGGATCTCCGGGCGCGCGTCGCAGACCAGGCCCGCCGAGAACGACTCGGCCTCGGTGAGCTGGCTGAGCACCTTCAGGTGCGCGGCGAGCATCACGGACTTGAACGAGACCTTGGTCCGGGCCGCGAAGGCGCGCAGCTCGTGGTCGAGGTCGTGGTAGGGCGCGGCGAGGACGTACATCTCGCGCGGGGCGTCGGGTCCGTCGCCCCAGCCGGTCGGCACGTCGAAGCGGGGGTATCCGGAGACGGTGTCCCGCCAGTAGCCGCGGCTGTCCTCGGACTTCAGGGCCTCCAGTTCGGCGGCGATGAAGTCGGCGTAGCGGACCGGCGGCCGCTCCCGGTCGGCGGGCTCGCCGCCGCCGTTGTACGCCCGGTAGCACTCCAGCAGCTCCATCAGCAGCGAGTGCAGGCTCCAGCCTTCGAGGATGGCGTGGCACTCGGTGACCGACAGCCACCAGGCGCCGCCGTCGACCTGGTGCCCGTGCACCCGGAACAGGGTGGGCCGGGCCAGGTCGAACAGGGTCGCCCGCTCGGCGGCGGCGTGGGCGCGCAGGGCGGCCTCGGCCCCGGCGGCGTCCAGGCCGCGCAGGTCGGTGCCGCCGCTGGCCATGACGGCGTGGTCGTACACGAGCTGGAGCGGCTGGGAGAACGAGATCAGGTCGAAGCCGGTGCGCAGGACGTCGTGCCGGGCGACCACGGTCGCGGCGGCGCGGGCCAGGGCGTCGGCGGAGAACGGCTGCTCGTCGAGGATCCGGAACGAGGTGACGTTGTGGTAGTTGTGCTGGCCGTCGCCGGTCAGCATCTCCACGATCATGCCGGCCTGGACCTGCGACAGCGGGTACGCGTCGACGACCCCGGCGGGCAGCTTGCCCCGGTCGAGTTCGGAGATGAGCGTGAACGGCGCGACCACCGGGACCGGCTCGGCCGGGGCCGGGCGGCCGGTGACCAGCTCGGCCAGGGCGGCGACGGTGCGGTGCTCGAACACGTCGCGCACGGCGACGTCGAACGACTCGGCGCGCAGGGCGCCGACCAGGGCGACGGCGCGGATCGAGTCGCCGCCGAGGTCGAAGAAGCCGTCCTCGACGCCGACCCGCTCGACCTTGAGGACACGCTGCCAGACGGCGGCGATGCGCTCCTCGGCCGGGGTGCGCGGGGCGACGTACTCGGTGCCCGCGGTGGCGGCGGCGCGGTCGGGTGAGGGCAGCGCCTTGCGGTCGAGCTTGCCGTTGGCGGTCAGCGGGATGCGGGACACGGCCGCGTACGCGGTCGGGACCATGTAGTCGGGCAGGGTCCGGCCCAGCTGGGTGCGGATCTGGGTGGGCGAGGGCAGCTCGCCGCCGTCGGGGACGACGTAGCCGACCAGGCGCTTGTCGCCGGGGACGTCCTCGCGGACGATCACGACGGCCTCGCGCACGCCGGGCACGGCGGCCAGCGCCGCCTGGATCTCGCCCAGCTCGATGCGGTAGCCGCGGATCTTGACCTGGTCGTCGATGCGGCCCAGGAACTCCAGGCTGCCGTCGGCCAGGCGCCGGGCCAGGTCGCCGGAGCGGTACAGGCGGCTTCCGGCCGGGCCGTACGGGTCGGGCACGAACCGCTGGGCGGTCAGCTCCGGCCGGTGCAGGTAGCCGCGGGCCACGCCGGGGCCGCCGACGTGGATCTCGCCCGCGACGCCGACCGGGACCGGGCGGCCGTACGGGTCGAGCAGGTACACGGCCAGGTCGTCCAGCGGGCCGCCGACCGGGGACACCCCGGGCACGGCCATGTCCTGCGCGGTGATCGGCCGGAACGTGGTGTGCACCGTGGTCTCGGTGATGCCGTACATGTTGACCAGCACCGGGCGGTCCAGCCCGACCCGGTCGGTCCACGGCAGCAGGTCGCCCAGTTCCAGCTTCTCGCCGCCGAACACGACGGCGCGCAGGGCGAGCCGGTCGACGCGCGGGTCGCCGTCGGCGGCGGCGGTGACCAGGCCGCGGAACGCCGACGGGGTCTGGTTGAGCACGGTCACCCGCTCGGCCACGAGCAGGTCGAGGAACTCCTCCGGGGAGCGGGCGACGTCGAAGGGCACGACGACCAGGCGGCCGCCGTACAGCAGCGGGCCCCACAGCTCCCAGACGGAGAAGTCGAACGCGTACGAGTGGAACAGGGTCCACACGTCGTCGGCGCCGAACCGGAACTCCGGCAGCCGATCGGTGACCGTGAACAGCCGGTGCACGTTGGCGTGGGTCAGCTCGCAGCCCTTGGGCTTGCCGGTCGACCCGGAGGTGTAGATGACGTAGATCAGGTCGTCGGCGGTGGCGGTCGGCGCCGGGTTGGTGTCCGGCTGGGCCGCCAGCAGCACGGTGTCGGTGTCGAGCAGCACGGTGTGGCCGGTGAAGCCGCCGAGCAGCCCGGCGCGGGCGGTGTCGGTGACGACGTGCGCCGTGCGGGCGTCTTCGAGCAGGAACGCGAGCCGGTCGGCGGGCACGGACGGGTCCAGCGGCAGGTAGGCCGCACCGGACTTGAGCACGCCGAGCAGCGCCGGGACCAGCCGCGGGTCGCGGTCGAGGCAGACGCCGACCAGGGTGCCGGGGCCGGCGCCGAGGCCGCGCAGGTGGTGGGCCAGCCGGTTGGCCTCGGCGTTGAGCTGGGCGTAGGTCAGCGACTCGGTGCCGCAGGTGACCGCGACGGCGTCCGGGGTGGCGGCGACGCGCTGCTCGAACAGCTCGTGCAGGGTGCGGTGCGCGGCCGGGTCGGCCGCGCGCAGCGGGCCGGTGGTGACCAGCGCGGTCTCGTCGGCGCCGAGCACCTCCAGGGTGCTGATCCGGGCCTCGGGGTCGGTGACCGCGTGGCGCAGCAGGCGCACCAGGTTGCCCGCGATCCGCTCGATCGTGGCGGCGTCGAACAGCGCGGTGGCGTACTCGAACCGGCCGGCCAGGCCGCCGTCGAGGCGGTCCTCCAGGTGCAGGGTCAGGTCGACCTTGGACACCTGGAACCCGGCGGCGACCGGCTCGATCCCGATCGGGCCGCCGGCGGTGCCGGTGCGCTGCTCGTGCATGGTGAAGACGGTCTGGTAGAGCGGGGTTCGCGACATGTCGCGGTCGGGCTGGAGTTCGTCGACCAGCCGCGCGAACGGGGTGTCCTGGTGGTCGAAGGCGTCCAGCACGGTGCCGCGGACCTGGTCGAGCAGCGCCGCGAAGGCGGGGTCGGCGGACAGGTCGGCGCGCATGACCAGGCTGTTGATGCCGTACCCGATCATCTGCTGGAGTTCGGGGCGGCCGCGGCCGGACACGACCGTGCCCACCGCGACGTCGCCCGCGCCGGTGTAGCGGGCCAGCAGCGCCTGGTAGGCGGCGAGCACCGTGACGAAGACGGTGGTGTCGGCCGCGGCGGCGAGCTTGCGCACCCCGGCGGCGACGTCGGCGGGCAGCACGATCGGGACCGAGCCGCCGCGCCAGTCGCGGCGGGCCGGGCGGGGCCGGTCGGTGGGCAGCTCCAGCGGGCTGAGGTCGGCCAGCCGGTGCCGCCAGTAGCCGAGCTGCCGCTCCAGGTGCTCGCCGGACAGCTGGGTGCGCTGCCAGGCGGCGAAGTCGGCGTACTGCACCTGCGGCGCGGCCGGGGCGTCGCCTGCGTACAGGGCGCCCAGCTCGCGGACGAACACCTCGGTGGACCAGGCGTCGCAGGCGATGTGGTGGAAGACGGTGACCAGGATGCGCTCGTCGGCGGCCAGGCGGATCAGGCGGCCGCGGACCGGCCACTGCCGCTCCAGGTCGAACCCGGTCAGCGCCTCCTCGTCGACCAGCGCCGCGACCTGCGCGTCGCGCTTCTTCTTCGCCACCTTGGTCAGGTCGGTGACGGGCAGGTCGAGCGGGCGGGCGGCGTCGACGACCTGCACCGGGTCGCCGTCGGCCAGCTCGTAGCGGGTGCGCAGGATCTCGTGCCGGGCGAGCACCGCCTGCCAGGCCGCCGCGAGGGCGGCCTCGTCGACGGCGCCGGTGAGCCGGAGCACCACGGGCACCAGGTATTCGCCGCTGTCGGGCTCCAGCCGGTTGAGGAACCACATCTGCTGCTGGCCGAAGGACAGCGGCAGCGGCCGGGTGCGGTCGGCGGCGGGGATGCGCGTGCGGCGGGTGCCGGACTGGCCCGACAGGCGGCGGCGGATCAGCTCCTCGCGGGACTGCGCGCGGTCTGCGGTGCTGGTCATGCCTGGTGCTCCTTAGCGGACGTGGAAGAGGTGAGCAGGGCGGACTCCTCTGCCCAGATGCGGTCCTCGATCGCCTCGGCCAGGCCGGCGACGGTGGGCCGCTCGAAGATGAGCCGGATCGACAGGTCGAGGTCGAACTCCTCCTGCAGGCGCGACACCAGCCGCACGGCGAGGATGGAGTGGCCGCCCAGGGCGAAGAAGTTCTGGCGTACGCCGACGGCGGGGGTGCCGAGCAGCTCGCTCCAGATCGCGGCGATGCGTTCCTGGGCCAGGGTGCTGGGCGCCTCGAACTGCTCGGCCGCGAACGCGGTGAACGGGTCGGGCAGCGCCCCCCGGTCGACCTTGCCGTTGGCGTTGAGCGGCAGCTCGTCCAGCGCCACGAACACGCTGGGGATCATGTATTCGGGCAGGTGGACGGCGCAGTGCGCGGCCAGGTCGGCGGTGTCGCCGACCACGTACGCGGCTAGCTGCTTCTCGCCGTTGGGGCGCTGGGCCACCACCACGGCACAGGTGCGCACGCCGGGGTGGGTCTCCAGCACCGCCCGGATCTCGCCGAGCTCGATGCGGTAGCCGCGGATCTTGACCTGGTCGTCGATGCGGCCGAGGAACTCCACCGCCCCGTCGGCCAGGCGCCGGGCCAGGTCGCCGGTGCGGTAGAGGCGGCTGCCGGCCGGGCCGTACGGGTCGGGCAGGAAGCGCTCGGCGGTCAGGTCGGGGCGGTGGGCGTAGCCGCGGGCCACGCCGGTGCCGCCGACGTACAGCTCGCCGACCACGCCGGGCGGCAGCAGCCGCATGCCCGCGTCGAGCACGTGCATGGCCATGTTGGGCAGCGGGTAGCCGATCGGGACCACCTCGACGTCCTGCGCGGCGTGCACCGGGTAGATGCAGGTGCCGACGGACGCCTCGGTCGGGCCGTACTCGTTGACGAGGCGGCCGGGGCCGAGCAGGTGCTGCCAGCGGGTCGCCAGGGTGCCGGGCAGGGCCTCGCCCGCCACCACGATGATCGGCGCCAGGGCCGCGGCCTGGGCGTCGTCGAGTTGGTGGCCGAGCAGTTCCAGGTGACCGGGGGTCAGCTTGATGAAGCTGTACGGCCCGGCCTCGGCCAGCAGCTTGCCGAGCTGGGTGGCGTCGGCGTCGGGCGGCAGCATCCGCACCGCCTGCCCGGTGACCAGCGGCCCCCACAGGTTCGGCACGACCAGGTCGAACGCGTACGACGAGAACAGCGGCGCCCCGTGCTCGCCCTGCGACGCCAGCTCCTCGGCGGCCCACACGACGTGGTTGGCCAGGCCCCGGTGGGTGACCATGACGCCCTTGGGGGTGCCGGTCGAACCGGAGGTGAAGATGACGTACGCCAGCTCCTCGGGATCGGTGGCGCGGCCGGGCCGCTGCGCCGGCGACGCCGCGATCATGAGCGCATGCGTGTCGACCAGCAGCGACGGGACCTCGAACCGGTCGGCGTAGGACGCCTGGGTGACGACCATGGTCGCCCCGGCGGTGGCGAGCATCTGCGCGACGCGCTCGGCCGGGTAGGACGGGTCGACCGGCAGGTAGGCCGCGCCCGCCTTCCATACGCCCAGCATCGCGGCGGGCAGCCGGGTGCCGCGCTCCAGCAGCACCGCGACCACCGAGCCCCGGTCGACGCCGAGGGCGCGCAGCTGGTGGGCGATCTGGTTGGCGCGGGCGTCGAGCTCGGCGTAGCAGACGGTGCCGGTCTCGGTGGCGACCGCGACCCGGTCGGGGTGGGTGGCGGCCTGGGCCTCGAACAGGTCCAGCACGGAGGCGCCGGTGCGCGGGGCGAAGCTGTCGTTGTACGACACCAGCAGCCGCTCCCGCTCGCCCTCGGTGAGCAGGTCCAGCCCGCCCAGCGGCGCGGCCGGGTCGGCGGCGGCCAGCTCCAGCAGCCGGACGAACCGGTCCGCCAGCGCCTGCACGGTCGCCTCGTCGAAGAGCGAGGTGGCGTACTCGAACGCGGCGTCGAGGCTGCCGTCCTCGCGGCGCCACATGAACAGGGTCAGGTCGGTCTTGGCCACGCCCCAGGCGCGCTGGAACGCCTCCATCGCGACCGCGTCCCGGGCCACGACGCTGGTCCCGCCCTCGTCCTGGAGGTCGAAGGCGACCTGGTAGAGCGGGGTGCGCGACAGGTCGCGCACGGGCACCAGCTCGTCGACGACCCGCTCGAACGGCACGCTCTGGTGCGCGAACGCGGTGGTGCAGACCTCGCGGGCGCGGGCGACCGCCTCGGTGAAGCCCATGTCCGGGCGCAGGTCGCAGCGCAGCACCAGCGAGTTCAGGAAGAACCCGGCGACGTGCTCGACCTCCGGGCGCAGCCGCCCGGCGACGGGGGTGCCCACCGGCAGGTCCCACTGCCCGGCCTGGCGGGCCAGCACGGCGGCGAACCCGGCGAGCAGGGTCATGAACGGGGTGGCGCCGGCGGCGCGGCCCAGTTCGGTGACGGCGGCGGCCAGCGGGGCGGGCAGGTTGACCCGCACGCCGCTGCCGCGGCTGTCGCGCTCGGCCGGGCGGGGCCGGTCCAGCGGCAGGTCCAGCGGGGTCAGCCCGTCCAGGTTCTGCCGCCAGAAGGCGAGGTCGGCGGCGAGGGCGGCGTCGGTGAACTCGGCGCGCTGCCAGGCGGCGTAGTCGGCGTACTGGACGGGCAGGGCGGGCAGGGCGGCCGGGCGGTCCTGGGCCAGGGCGGCGCACAGCTCGCGCAGGTCGCGCTCCAGCACCACGGTGGTCCAGCCGTCGGAGGCGATGTGGTGGACGGTGGCCAGCAGCACGTGGTCGGCACCGGGCACCCGCACCAGCATCGCCCGCCACAGCGGGCCCTGCGCGAGGTCGAAGCCGCGCTGGAACTGCTCGGCGAACAGCTGCGGCAGCTCCGTCTCGGTGGCGTCGGCGATACGCAGCTCGACGTCGCCCGCCTCGGCGATCACCTGGGTCGGCTGTCCGCCGACGGTGGCGTAGCGGGTGCGCAGCGCCTCGTGGCGCTGTTCGAGCTGCCGCAGCGCCTGGCGGACCAGCTGCGGGGAGTAGATCGCGGGCAGGCGCAGGAACAGCGGCGACACCCACTCGGGGCTGCCGGGGTGCATCTGGTCCAGGAACCACAGCCGGTGCTGGCCGAACGACAGCGGCAGCGCGGCGGCGCGGTCGGCCGGCACCAGGGCACGGACCTGCTCGCCGGCGGACTCGTCCAGCAGCCGGGCCTGGGACTCCACGGTGACGGCGCGGAACAGCCTCCGCAGCGCGATGCGGCCGTCGGCGTGGGTGTTGAGGCGGTTGGCCAGCCGGGTCAGCACCAGGGAGGAGCCGCCGAGCTCGAAGAAGTCGTCGTGCAGGCCGACGGTCGGCACGCCCAGCAGGTCCTGCCAGGCCTGGGCGACGGCCTGCTCGGAGGCGGTGCGCGGGGCGACGTACTCGCGGCGGGTGGGCTCGTCGATGGGCGGCAGCGCCTTGCGGTCGACCTTGCCGCTGGGGGTCAGCGGCAGCGTCTCCAGGAACCGCAGCGTGGTCGGGACGAGCGCGTCGGGCAGCCGCGCCGACAGCCACTCGCGCAGGCCGGAGCTGTCCAGCTCGGTGCGCTTGACCACGTACGCGGCCAGCCGCTTGGTGCCGCTGGCGTCGGTGTACGCGGTGACCGTGGCCGAGCGGACCCCGGTGTGCCCGGCCAGCGCCGCCTCGATCTCGGCGGGCTCGATCCGGACACCGTTGATCTTCACCTGGTCGTCGCCGCGGCCCAGGTATTCCAGCACCCCGTCGGCGCGCCAGCGCACCTGGTCACCGGTGCGGTAGAGGCGCTGCCCGGCCGGGCCGTACGGGTCGGGGACGAAGCGCTCGGCGGTCGCGTCGGGGCGGCCGAGGTAGCCGCGGCCCACGCCGACGCCGCCGACGTGCAGCTCACCGGCCATGCCGACGGGCACGGGGAAGCCCTCGTCGTCGAGCACCAGCAGGCGCATGCCCTCGATCGGGCGGCCGATCGGCACCGGCCCGGCGGTCAGCGCCGGGTCCACCTCGTACGCGCTGACGTCGATGGAGCACTCGGTCGGGCCGTAGGTGTTCCACACGGCGCGGTCGCGCCCGCCGCGCAGCCGCGCGGCCAGCTCGCCGTGCAGCGGCTCGCCCGCGGAGAAGACCAGGCGCAGGCTGTCGCAGGCGGCCCAGCCGGGTTCGTCGGCGACCAGGCGCAGCACCGACGGCACGCCCTGGAGCACGGTGACGCCGTGCTCGGCGACGGCGGCGACCATCTGCGCGGGGTCGCGCTCGGCGCCGATCGGGGCCAGCACGACGGTGCCGCCGCTGGACAGCGGGCCGAAGAACTCCCACCCGGCGGCGTCGAAGCTGATCGACGTCTTCTGGAGCACCCGGTCGGCGGGCCCGAGCCCGTGGCGGGTGATGGTCCAGGCGACGCGGTTGGCGATACCGGCGTGGGTGATCACGACGCCTTTGGGGCGCCCGGTCGAGCCGGAGGTGTAGATGGCGTACGCCGGGGCGTCCGGGGCGACGGCGGCGCGGGGGTCGGTGTCCGGCAGGCCGTCGAGCAGGCCCGGCCGGTCCAGCCGGATCACCTCGGCGGCGCCGGTGCCGCCCTCGATGCCGCCGGAGGTGAGCAGCACCCGGGCGGCGGTGTCGGTCAGGATCCAGTCGCGCCGCTCGGCGGGGTGCGACGGGTCCAGCGGCACGTACGCGCCACCGGCCCGCCACACCCCGAGCAGCGCCGTGACGAGGTCGAAGCCTCGCTCCAGGCATACCCCCACCAGGCTCTCGGGGCCGACGCCCCGGCCGGCGAGCAGGTGGGCCAGCTGGTTGGCCCGGCGGTCCAGTTCCCCGTAGGACAGGGTGCGCGGGCCGTCGACGACCGCGATGGCCTCCGGGGTCGTCGCGGCCTGGCGCGCGACGAGGTGGTGCAGCAGCGAAGGCAGGTCGTCGCGGGTCGGGTCGACCGGCGCTGCCGTCATGGCGTCCATCGCGTAGTCCTCACTGGCTCTGTGGTGGGAGGGGATGCGGGTCAGGCCGCGGCGGCTTCCATGCGCCGGCGCAGGCTCGCCGGTCGCATGTCGGTCCAGACGTCGGCGATGTGGGCGAGGCACTCGTCCTTGTTGCCGGAGAAGCCCTGGTCGGCCCAGCCGGCGGGCAGGTCGCGGTCGGACCACCAGATCGAGTACTGCTCCTCGTCGTTGCGCACGACGGTGTAGCGGATCTCGTCGCTCACGGGTGTTCTCCTTGGGTGAGGTGGGGCTGCCCGGCGGTGCCGGGCCCCGGGTTGGGTCCGCCACCGAGGAAGCCGGTGACGGTGGTCCCGGCGCCGGTGCGCCGGGCCTCGTCGCGTACCCAGGCCGCCAGGGCCAGGTCGAGCACGCCGAGTCCGAACGGGGAGAAGACGGCCGTCGTGTCCGGGCCCGGCACCGGGGCCAGGCCGCGGATCAGGCCGCCGATGGTGGCGTGGATGAAGTCGCGGCCGCCGGTGGCCAGCTCGGCCAGGTGCAGCGAGGTGCGCTCGCGGCAGACGTGGTCGACGTCGTCGACGACGTTGGCGACCGTCAGCAGCGCGGCCGGGTCGATGTCGCGCAGCGACACGTGCAGCACGCGGGTGCCGGGGGCGCACGCGGACAGGTCCAGGTGCGGCTCGCCGGCCGTGGTGGCGAGGCTGACCAGCGGCTGCGCGGCCAGCGCGGCGGCGGTGTCCGGGGCGACCGTGAAGACCGCCTTCGGGCACAGCGCGGCGGCGCGCAGGGCGAAGCCCTCGGCCCGCGCCGGGTCGTGGTCGTACAGGGTGACCTGCGCGAACGCCGGCAGCAGCGCGGCCAGGAAGCGCAGCACCTCGAAGTTGATGACCCCGCAGCCGATCAGCGCGACGCCCGCGGGGCGGCGCTGGGCGGTGAGCAGGTCGGCGGCCAGGGCCGCGCTGGCGGCGGTGCGGCGCGCGGAGATGACCGCGCCCTCCAGCAGCGCCTCCGGGTGCCCGGTGGCCAGGGAGTTGACCAGGATCGCGGCGCTGGCGCGGGCGATGCCGCGCTCGATGTTGCCGGGGAACGACGAGATCCACTTCAGCCCGGCCACCGGCTGGGGGCCGCCGACGTACGCGGGCAGGCCGATGATCCGGTCGCGCGGGGCGTCGGGGAAGCGCAGGAAGACCGAGTGGGGCAGCACGGTGCCGCCCTCGTCGTGGCGGCGGTACGTCTGGCGCACCAGTTCCACCACGTCCAGCTCGCGTCCGTCCAGCAGGGCGGTGACGTCGTCGTGGCCGAGGATCAGCACGACTTGCGCTCCTTCCACAGGTGGGAGACCTCACCGAAGTGCTGGTGCACCCACTCGTCGGAGTAGATGGTGTCGATGTAGCGGTCGCCGCCGTCCGCGAAGATCATCACGGCGTTGGCGCCCAGCGGCAGGCGCGGCAGCATCCGCTCCAGCGCCGCGGCGGTGGCCCCGGAGGAGCCGCCCGCGAGGATGCCCTCGCGGTTGACCAGCAGCCGGCACGCGACCACGCACTCCAGGTCGGACACGTGCACGACCTCGTGTGCGGCGGCCGGGTCCAGCAGCGGCGGCACCACCGAGGCGCCGTGGCCGGGGATGAGCCGGGGGGCCGGCTCCTGGCCGAAGATGACGCTGCCGACGGCGTCGACCGCGATGAACCGGGTCGGCAGGTCGTGCAGGCGGGCGTACTCGGCGCAGCCGCGCAGGGTGCCGAAGGTGCTGGTCGAGCAGACGAGGTAGTCGACCTTCCCGTCGAGGGCCTGCACGATCTCGGCCATGGTGCGGTGGTGCGCGCGCGGGTTGAGGTGGTTGGCGTACTGGTTGGGGCTGTACGCGTGCGGGATGCTCTCCAGCAGCTCGCGCACCCGGCGCAGCCGCATCGGCAGGTACTCGCCCGTCTCCGGGTCGCGGGTGCCGATCATCTCGATCTCGGCCTGGTACGCCCGCAGGATCGCGAGGTTCTGGGCCGTGGTCTTGGCGTCCACCACGCAGATGAACCGGATGCCGTAGTACGCGCAGATCTGGGCGATGCCGATGGCCAGGTTGCCGGAGCTGGACTCCACCACCACCGACCGGCCCGGCTCCAGCTCCCCCGACCGGATCTTCGCCAGGAGCATGCTCAGGGCCGAGCGGTCCTTGATGCTGCCGCCGGGATTGAAGCGCTCCAGCTTCGCGAAGACACGCACGCCGCTGCCGCTGAACATGTTCTCCAGCTCGATGAGCGGCGTGTTGCCGACCGTCGAGAGAATGCCTTTCGGAACTACGCTTGCCACGGCTGAACCCTCCATTCGGGACGCCATTGCGCGGTCATGCACAACGGTGCGGCGATGCGCTATACCGGGTCTATACAGATTCGATGGATCAGGCGGCGCCGAACGCGAGCAGCCGCGACTGCTCGGCGGCGTCGACCAGCTGCACCCGCGACAGGCGGGTCTGCGGGGCGTCGCAGGCGACGGCGACCACGCGCAGCAGCTGGTCGGCGAAGCGATCGACGGTGGTCCGGTCGTACAGCTCGGTGTCGTAGCGCAGCGAGAAGCTGAACCCGCGCGGGCCCTGGGTGAACTCGACTGTCAGGTCGGCCTGCCCCTCCAGGTGCGGGACGTCGAGCATGGTCACCCGGTGCGGCCCGAGCCGGATCGGCGGGTCTCCGGCCACCGGCACCTGGTCGCCGCGCTGGGCGGCCACCATCGTCACCGCGGTCCGGAACAGCGGCCCGCCCTGGCGGCGCCCCGCGCCGACCAGCGCGTACGGGTAGGTCCCGCGCGCCGTCGCCTCGGTCAGCCGCCGCCCGACGGCCGCGACCGCCTCCGCGACGGTGTCGGTGCGGCTCAGCCGCACCCGGACCAGGACCGTGTTCACCAGCAGGCCCACCACGTCGCGCAGCGCCCGGCTGCGCCGGGTGGTGGTGGGGCAGCCGATGGTCAGGTCCTCCTGGCCGGTGTGCCGGTGCAGCAGCACCAAGAACGCACCGGTCAGCACCGTGAACGGGGTGACCTGCCCGGCGACCGCGGCCGCGCGGACCCGCAGCGCCAGCTCGGGCGGCAGGTCGCGGGTCACGGTCGCGCCGGTGTAGGCGGGACGCTCGCCGCGCTGGCGGTCGTGCGGGATCCCGGCCGGCTCGGCGCCGTCGGCGACCTCGCGCCAGTACGCAGCCTGCTCCTGCCCCAGCGGGGAGGCGAGCATGGCCTGCTCGTTGGCCACGTAGTCGGCGTAGCTGCCGCGCGGGGCGGGCAGCTCCGGTTCGGCCCCGGCGGCCAGCGCCAGGTACGCGGTGGCCAGCTCGCGCCAGACCAGCCGCTGCGACAGCGCGTCGGTGACGATGTGGTGCGCGGCCAGCACCAGCACGGCGTCGTGGCCGCGGCGCAGCAGCACCGCCCGGAACACGTCGTGTTCCAGGTCGAACGGCTGCGCCGCGACCTGCCGTACCAGGGCCAGCAGCGCGACGTCGTCGAGCTCGGGCACGTCGCGCACCGCGAGCACGTCGGCGCCGGGCGGGTCGACGGCCCGCACCGCCGCGTCGCCGTCGCGCACGAACCGCGAGCGGAGCATGTCGTGGCGGGCCACGAGCAGCTCCACCGCGCGGCGCAGCGCGTCGGTGTCGGGGCCGGGCTCGAACAGCGCCGCGTCGGCGTCGTTGTACGCCGCGCTGTCGGGGGCCAGCGTGTGGTGCAGCCACAGGGCCTGCTGGCCCGCCGACAGGGGCGCGACGGTGGCGGGCATCAGCCGACCCTGGTCCCGGCGACGAAGTCGACGAGGTGGCGGACCTGGATGAAGGTGGCGACGTCGTCGTCGGGGACGGTGACGTCGAACTCGCTCTCGGCGGCGGCCAGCAGGTCGACGCGGTTGAGCGAGTCCATCCCGATCTCCTCGAACGAGGTGTCGAGGTCGATCTCGCGGGTCGCGAGCTCCGGCATCACCTCGCGGATGAGCCGGACGACGTCGGAGAGCAGGGCGGTGTCGGTCATGTTGGATCCCATCTCGATGGTCATGGCATGCGCACGATCTGGCCGGCGTAGGTCAGGCCGGCGCCGAACCCGAGCAGCAGGACGAGGTCGCCGGGAGCGGTCCTGCCGCTCTCGCGCAGCCGGGTCAGGGCCAGCGGCACCGACGCGGCGGAGGTGTTGCCGGTGTGCACGACGTCGCGGGAGACCTGCTCGTCGGCGAAGCCGAGCACCCGGGTGAGGGTGTCGATGATGCGGCGGTTGGCCTGGTGCGGCACGAACCAGGCGACGTCGGACAGGCTGACGCCGGCCCGCTCGCAGGCCTGGCGGGCCACCTTCGGCATGGTCGCGGTGGACCACTTGTAGACGAGCGGGCCGTCCATCGCGACGTACTCGTTGCCGTCGTCGAAGACCCGGGTCTCCAGGACCGCGTGGCGGCCGCCGTCGCTGCCCCAGACCACCGGGCCGATGTCGGCCCGCTCGGCGCGGGACACCACGGCGGCGCCGGCGCCATCGCCGAAGATGACGTACGTGTCGGGCGTCTCCGGGTTGATCAGGTCGGAGGTGCGCTCGGCGCCGACCACGACCGCGTTGCGGGCCTCGCCGAGGCGGACCGCGTTGGACGCGTTGGCCAGCGAGTAGGTGAAGCCGGCGCAGACGGCGTTGACGTCGAAGGCGCCCGCGGACGGGATGCCCAGCCGGCTGGCGATCTGCGCCGCCGCGCCGGGGATCCGCTGGAGCCTGGTCGAGGTGGCCAGGATGAGCAGGTCGACGTCGTTGACGTCGACGTCGGCCATGGCGAGGGCCTTGCCGCACGCCTCGACCGACATGGTGACGATGTCCTCTTCGGGCGAGGCGTGGTGCCGGGTCTGGATACCGGTGCGGTCGACGATCCAATCCGGTGTCACGGAGGTCATTCCGGACAGTTCGTCGTTTCCGACACAATGTGTCGGACGGTATGCCCCGACTCCGGTAACGGTCGAGCCGTACACGTCGAGCATCGCATTCCCTTTCGTCGATAGACCGCACTGCTGCGGCTTCGCGAAAGGGACTGTCGAGAGGCTGGCTATATTTTTCCAATACGGTTCTCCACGCCAGCGCCTATAGGAACGGTATAGCCGCCGTCCCTAGCTTTCGGACTCGCATTCGACCGCATCCGAGGGCATCGCGAGGAGACCGACGATGGGCGCCCTGCCCGACAACGACGAGGTGACTCCCGCACTCTGCGCGGAGCTGGCGGACCGGTTCGGGACGCCCCTGTACGTGTACGACGGCGGCACGCTGGTCCGCAGCCTGGCCGAGCTGACCGGGGCACTGCACCCGGCGATGGAGGTCTTCTACTCGCTCAAGGCCAACCCCAACATCAGCGTGCTGTCCCTGCTGGCCGCGCACGGTGCGCGGGCCGAGGTGTCGTCGCTGGTGGAGCTGCGCACCGCGCTGGCCGCCGGAGTCGACCCGGCCGACATCATCTTCCTCGGCCCCGGCAAGACCGCCTACGAGCTGGCCGCCTGCCTCGACGCGGGCGTGCACGCGGTGGTCGCCGAGTCGTTCGAGGAGCTGGCCGAGCTCGACGAGCTCGCCGCGCGGGCCGGACGGCCGGTGCGGGTGCTGGTCCGGGTCAACCCGGCCGAGACCGCCCCCGGTTCGCGGCTGGCCATGGGCGGCAAGCCCCGCCAGTTCGGCATCGACGAAGACCAGGTGCTGGCCGCGGGCGACCTGCCCGGCCGCCACCCGCACCTGCTGTTCGCGGGCGTGCACGGCTACCTGGGCACCCGCATCCTCGACCACACCACCGCGGTGGCCAACACCGCGCAGGTGCTCGACCTGGCCGAGCGCGTCGCCGCCGCCACCGGCATCGGCCTGGACACCGTCGACGTCGGCGGCGGGCTCGGGGTGGCGTACTTCGACAAGGAGACCGACCTCGACCTGGCCGCGCTGCGCGAGGGCATCCACGCGGTGGTGGAGCCGTTCCACCGCCGCCACCCCGGCACCCGGCTGCTGTGGGAGGCCGGACGGTTCCTGGCCGCCCGCGCCGGGATCTACCTGACCCGGGTCCGCTACGTGAAGCGGTCGCACGGGCAGCGCTTCGCCGTCACCGACGGCGGCACGCACCACCACATGGCGGCGGTCGGCATCGGCTCGTTCGTCAAGCGCAACTTCCCGGTGCGGGCGCTGAGCCGCCCCGACGCCCCGGCCACCGGTCTGTGGCAGCTCACCGGGCCGCTGTGCACCCCCAACGACCTCATCGCCAAGGACGTGGCCCTGCCCGACCTGGCCCCCGGGGACCTGGTCGGCATCCTGCGCTCCGGCGCGTACGGCCCGTCGGCCTCCCCGGTGCTGTTCCTGAGCCACGGCCACCCGGCCGAGGTGCTGGTGCACGACGGCACCGCATACCTCGTCCGGTCCCGCGACGAACCCGCCGACCTGCTGCGCCAGCAGCACCTGCACGACTTCTCCGCAACCGGCTCGACGCCGGCCGACAGCCTGCAAAGGAGCACTCGATGAACCGCAACGATGTGATCGACCAGATCCGGATCGTGGTCGGCAAGGTCCTCGGCCAGGAGATCGGGCCGCTGTCGCCCGACGACCGCCTGCTCGACGGCCTCAACCTGGACTCCACCAGCATGCTGGAGATCCTGATGGAGCTGGAGGACACGCTCGGGTTCGAGGTCGACATCGACTCGCTCGACCCGGCCGTGTTCGAGACCGTGGGCAGCTTCGCCGACTACATCGTCGACGCCGTCCCGCAGGGCTGACCCGATGCCGCCCGCCCTGATCACCGCCGCGACCGACCGGGTCCGGCTGGCCGCGCAGGCACACGGGCTGGCCGCCGGGCTGCACGAGATCGTCGCCACCGGCGCGGCGATCCCCTGCTCGGCGGCCGGGCTGACCCTCGTACCGACGGGCAGCCTGGCCTCGGTGGCGTGCTGGCGGCCGCCCGGCGCGACCCTCACCCCGGACCGGGTCACCGTGACCGTGCTGGCCCACGCCTTCGCCGTCAGCGAGGGCCTGAGCCAGGTCCGGGTGGTCGCGCACGCCCCGATCCCCCAGCCCCGCGACGGGCACGACTACCCCGCCGACGACGCGCTGCTGCTGCTCGCCGCGGTGCGGGTCGGCCTGCTGCGCCGGATGCTCGACGCCGCCCTCGCCCACCTGGGCGCCCGGCGCGTGGACGGCCAGCCGACCACCACCCGGCAGCTCGTGCAGGGCGCGATCGCCGACGTCGAGGTCACCGTGCAGACCGCCCTGGCCATGCTGGACGGCTTCGCCGGTCCGGCGGCCGCGCTGGCGGCGCTGCACGAGCGCTTGGACGAGGCGGGCTGGACGCTGACGACGCTGTTCGGCGGCGCCGGCTATCTGCGCGACCACCCCGTGCGCTGCCTCTACGTGGCCGGGCTGGTCCACGACGCCTGGCGCACCGACGACTAGATAGGACCTGCCTTGAACAGCGACGACGAGCTGGCGGCGTTGCGCGCACAGGCCCGGGAGCACGCGGTGGAGCTGCGTGCCCGGGCCCTGGCCGTGGACGCCGAACCCGACCGGCTGCACGAGCTCGCGGCGTCGCCGGCGATGCGGGCCATCGGCGGCCTCGACCCGGTCGCCCTGGGCGCCCGCCGCACCGTGGCGATGCTCGTCGAGCTCGCCCGCGGCGACGCCGGCACCATCCTGGCCTGCCCCGGCCCGGCCCTGGCCGGGACCGTCACCGCGATCATGGGCAGTGAGCAGCAGCGCGAGCGCCTGCGCGCGGCCGTCGCCGACGGCGGCTGGGCGTTCCTGGCCATCACCGAGCCCGAGGTCGGCAGCGACGCCACCGCGCTGCGCACCGAGCTGCGCCCGGCCGGTGACGGCACCTTCCGCCTGTACGGCATCAAGCGCTACATCGGCAACGGCGCCCGCGCGGGCGTCGGCGTGGTGCTGGCCCGCACCGGCCCCGGCCCGCTCGCCCTGCGCGCGGTGCTGGTCGAGGCGGGTCCGCAGCTGCGCGCCCGCCCGCTGGACATGGTGGGGCTGCGCGGGGCCCGCATCAGCGAGATGGAGTTCGACGGCCTGCCGGTCGGCCCCGATGACCTGCTGGGCGAGCACCTCAGCCCGCTCAAGCGCGGCATGTGGGGCATCATGCAGGGCTTCACCACGGTCCGGGTGCAGATCGCCGCGATGGCGGTCGGCACCGCGCTGGCCGTGCACGACTACGTACGCGCCGAGCGCCGCACCTGGCCCGCGGCGCAGCGCGCCGACCTGGACCGCGCGCACGCCGAGATCGCGGCGGTGCGGGCGCTGACCGAGCGCGCGGCCGCGGCGGTCGACGCCGACCGCCAGCGCACCTACCCGGCCTCGATCGCCAAGCTCGCGGCGGTGGCCCTGGCCCGCGACGTCTGCCGGCGCCTGCCGCGGCTGCTGGGCCGGGGCGCGCTGCTGGAGCACCCGCTGCTGGAGAAGTGGTGGCGCGACACGGCGGCCTTCGAGTTCATGGAGGGCACCGGCAACATCCAGCGCCTGCACGTGGCGCAGGGACGCCTCAAGGAACGGGTTGCATCATGAGCGCAAACGTCCGGGTCGGAGTCGACGTGCTGCTGCGTGAGCGGTTCCACCGCCTCGCGCGGCACCCGCGCTACCGGTCCCTGCTGTTCACCGCCGCCGAGCTGGACCAGGCCCCCGCCCCCGCCTCGGCGCAGCGGGTGGAGGAATACCTGGCCGGGCGGTTCGCCGCCAAGGAGGCGGTCGCCAAGGTGCTCGGCACCGGGTTCCTGCGCGGCATCGTGTGGCACGACATCGAGGTGCTGCGCGACCCGCGCGGCGGCCCGTACGTGAACCTGGGCCGCTCCGCGCAGGAGGCCGCCGACGCGAACCGCCTCAGCGACATCTCGGTATCCATCACCCACCAGGGACCCGTCGTGGTCTCCGTAGCGGCAGGACTGAGCACATGAGCATGTCTGAGGAGCGCTGGGACGCGATCGTCGTCGGGGCGGGCCAGGGCGGGCTGACCGCCGCGGCCTACCTCGCGGTGGCGGGCGGCCTGAAGGTGCTGGTGCTGGAGGCCAACGCGATCGCGGGCGGCAGCGCCCAGGTGTTCCGGCGGCGCGGCCGGTACGAGTTCGACGTCGGCACCCACTACCTGCCCGAGGGCGGGCCCGGCGGGGTGCTGCACGCGGCGTACCGGGGGCTGGGGCTGGGCGAGCGGATCGCGTTCGCCCCGCTGGACCCCGACTGCTTCGACCGGGTGGTGCTGCCCGACCTGGACGTGTCCGTGCCCGCCGACCCGGCCGGCTACCGCGAGCGGATGGCCGCCGCGCTGCCGGGCGAGGCCGACGCGGTGCGCGCCTACGCCGACCTCACCCACGAGCTCTACCAGCGGGTGCGGGCCGAGGTCATCCGGCCGTACGGCACCGCGCCCGAGCCGGGCGACCGGCCCCTGGGCGGGTGGAGCACCGCGACGCTGGACAAGCTGATGCGCCACTGCGGCCTGTCGGCGCGGGCGCGCACGGCGCTGGCGGCCCAGTCGCTCAACTACGGGCTGGCGCCCAAGCAGGTCAGCGCGCTGGGCCACGCCGCGATGCTCGGCGACTACCTCGCCGGGGCCTGGTATCCGGAGGGCGGCGGCCAGCAGCTCAGCGCGAGCCTGATCGAGGCGCTGGCCGGGTACGGCGGGCAGCTGCGCACGCGCAGCCGGGTCGAGCGGATCCTGGTGCGCGGCGGCCGGACCGCCGGGGTGCGGCTGACCGACGGCACCGAGCTGCACGCCCCGATCGTGGTCTCCAACGCCGACTACCGCCGCACCGTGCTGGAACTGGTCGGCGCCGAGCACCTGCCGGCCGCGGCGACCGCCCGCGCCGAGCGCGCCGTGATGGCGCTGCCGCTGGTCAGCCTCTACCTGGCCGTGGACGCCCGGGTGGTGCGGCCACCGGCGCACAACATCTGGTGGTACGAGACCGAGGACATCGACGGCCTCTACCAGCGGCTGGCCGACGGCGAGTTCGATCAGCCCGAGGTGGCGTTCCTGAGCTCGGGCAGCGCCAAGAACCCGGCGCACCACGCGGCCGACCACCACACCATCGAGGTGATCACGGTGGCGCCCCCGGGCTGGGAGCACTGGACGGTCGACCCGGCCGACGCGACCCCGGCCGCCGCCGAGGCGTACGCCTACCGCCGCGACGAGGTCTACCAGCGCCAGAAGCAGCGGCTGGAGCAGCAGCTGCTCGACCTGGCCGAGCGCATCCTCGGCACGCCGCTGCGCGGGCACCTGCTGCACTGCGAGCTCGCGACGCCGCTGAGCCAGATCCGCTTCACCGGCGCCACCGGCGGCACCCCGTACGGCCTGGCCACGACTCCCCGGCAGTACGGCGCGCTGCGCCCGGACCACGCCACGGCGCTGCCGGGGCTGTTCCTGACCGGTTCCAGCAGCCGCAACGGGTGCGGGATCAGCGCGGTGACGGTGGGCGGCGTGCGCGCCGCCGAGCTGGTGCTGGAGCAGTCGCTGCTGAGCGAGGTGCTGGCGGGCAAGGTGTACGGCTCGGCCGCGGCCCTGCCCGAGCGCGGCCCCGGCTGGGACCCGCTGCTGGCCTCGCGCGGCACCCGCGCCGACCGCCACCCGGGCCGCCGGGAGCGGTCATGAGCACGACTCTCACGGCGGTGGCGGCGTACCTGCCGGAGACCGAGTTCACGCTGGAGGAGGCGGCCGAGGTGCTCGGCCTGTCCGACCAGGAGCTCAAGCGCTACCGGCGGTTCTTCGGGCTGGACCGGGTGCGCTGGGCGCCGCAGGCGCGGCAGGCGGACCTGCTGGTCGAGGCGCTGCGGCGGCTGCCGGACCTGGACGCCCACCGCTCGCGCATCCGGTACGCGGTGCACGCCCGCACGATCGAGCCGACCGGCCCGTACGCGGCGCAGCCGCTGCACGAGGCGCTGGCGGCGGTCGGGCTGGGGCACGTGCAGGCGTTCGCGATCAGCCAGCACGCGTGCGCGTCGGGGCTGCTGTCGGTGGATCTGGCCGGGCGGCTGCTGACGGCCGACGGCGACCCCGACGCGCTGGTGCTGGTGCTGACCGGCGAGAAGACGTATCCGCACGTGGCCCGGTTCATGCCGGCCGCGATGGTGATGGGCGAGTCGTCGGCGGCGTGCCTGGTGGGCCTGGACGGCGCCCGGGACCGGGTGCTGGCCTACACCACCCGCACCTTCGGCGAGTTCCACGCGATCACGGCCCGGTCGGGCCCGCTGGCGGCGCAGTTCGAGCAGATGTACATCCCGGCGCTGGCCGATCTGATCACCGACACCGTGGCCGCGGCCGCGGCCGGGCTGACCCTGGCCGACCTGCGCCTGGTGCTGCCGCACAACGTCAACCGGATCTCCTGGACCCGGCTCGGGCGGCTGCTCGACCTGCCGCTGGACCGGCTGATGCTCGACAACATCGCCCGGACCGGGCACTGCTTCTGCGCCGACCCGTTCATCAACTACGTACGTGCCCTGGAGCTGGGCCTGCTGCGGCCCGGCGACCACTACCTCATGGCGAGCGTCGGGCTGGGCGCGACGTTCTCGGCCATGCTGCTGCGGCACTAGGAGGCCACCGTGCTGAGGATCGCTGCCGTCGCGCACCTGCGGTTCGACTCCGACCAGGGGCGCCCGCCCTTCGACGGGCTGCGTGAGGTGTTCGCCGAGCGGCTGGCCCCGTACGCGGTGCCGGTCGCCGACGAGCTGAGCGGCAACCGCAACAGCTTCTCCCGGATGTGCGCCGCGGTGCTGGCGCGGCTGTGCCCGCAGGACGTGCCCGACGTGGTGCTCGTCGCGCACGCGGCACACGACTGCGACCTGAGCACCTCGATCGCGGGCTACCTCCAGCAGCGGCTGCCGGGTGACCCGCTGGTGTTCGCGGTCAGCGACCAGGGCGCCACCACCGGGTTCGCCGCGCTGACCCTGGCCCAGGCGCTGTACGACACCGGCGGCGGCACCCGCATCGCCGTGGTGCTGCTGGACCAGGCGACGTTCCCGTACACCGATCCGCTGCTGGCCGGGCTCGACCGCCGCCAGGACCACGCGGTCGGGCTGCTGCTGGCCCCGGACGGCGACGTCGCCGTGACCGGGCTGCGGGTGTGCCCGCGCACCGGTCCGCGCTCGCCGGCGCTGGCCGAGGCGGTCAAGGAGGCGACCGCCGCCCCGGCCGGGGTGGTGGTGGCCGGGGCCGGGCTCGACCCGGCCGACGTGGCCGCCGCGGCCGCGGGCCCGGTGGTGGTCCGCCACGCCGCCCGCGACCGGCTGACCACCGCGGTGTGGTCGGCGCTGGCCCAGGAGCTGTCGGTGCCCGACGCCGGGCCGCGCACCGTGGTCGCGGTCGAGCACGAGACCGCGCTCGGCTACCTCTGCACGCTCACGCTCACCGTCTCGCCCCGCAACCGAGAGGACCGTCCATGACCGAGCTGCTGCACGACCTGCTCGACACCGCCGCCGCGCGCGACCCCGACGGGCAGGCGCTGACCTGCCAGCAGACCGAGCTGAGCTGGGCGGAACTGGCCGAGGCCAGCCGCCGGCTGGCCGCGCGGCTGCACACCCGGGGAGTACGCCGAGGCGACCGCGTCGTCATCGTCGCCCCCAACCACGCCGTCACCGCGACGCTGGCCTACGCGTGCTCGCGGCTGGGCGCGGTGTTCGTGATCCTGCACGAGCAGGTGCGCGGCTCGGGGCTGGCGCACGTGCTGGCCGACGCCGAGCCGGTGCTGCTGGTGACCGACACCCCGGCGATCCGCTGGGAGGCCGCCGAGCTGGGCATCGCGGTGCTCGACCTGGCCGGGGCCGCCGCGGCCGAGCTGGACGAGGCCGAGGCGGCAGCCCTGGCCCGGGGTCCGCAGCGGCCGCTGGCGGTGGACCCGGTCTGCCTCATCTACACCTCGGGCAGCACCGGGCTGCCCAAGGCCGTGGTGTCCACGCACGCCCAGGTCGTGTTCGCCGCCCGCGCCATCCAGAGCCAGTTGCAGTACCGCGCCGAGGACACCGTCTACATCGCGCTGCCGCTGAGCTTCGACTACGGGCTCTACCAGCTGTTCCTGGGCGCGCTGTCGGGGGCGCACTGCTGGCTGAGCACGTCGGCCGAGATCGGTCCGACGCTGCTGCGCAACCTGCGCCACAGCGGCGCGACGGTGCTGCCCGCGGTGCCGTCGCTGGCGGAGAACCTGGCCCGGATGCTGGCCCGCTACGGTGGCGAGCTGCGGTTGCGGCTGGTGACCAACACGGGTGCGGCGATGCAGCCGGGCACGCTGGCGCGGCTGCGGGAGCAGGTGCCGGGGCTGCGGGTGCAGCTGATGTTCGGGCTGACCGAGTGCAAGCGGGTGTCGATCATGCCGCCGGACGAGGACCTGCGCCGGCCGGGCGCCTGCGGGCGGCCGCTGCCGGGCACGGAGGTGCTGGTGCTGGGCGACGACGGCAGCCCGCTGCCGGCGGGCGAGATCGGCGAGCTGGTGGTGCGCGGGCCGCACGTGATGAGCGGGTACTGGCGCCGCCCGGAGCTGAGCGCGCAACGCTTCCCGCGCCGGGACGGCCTGTTCCCGCAGCTGCACTCGGGCGACTACGGCTGGCTGGACGAGGACGGCTACCTGTACTTCAGCGGGCGCCGCGACGACCTGTACAAGGCGCACGGGTTCCGGGTCAGCGCGACCGAGGTGGAGGCCGCGGTGTGCCGCCTGCCGGGGGTGGAGTCGGCGGCGGTGCTGCCGCCGACGGCCGACCGGCCCGATCCGCGGCTGTTCGTGGTGGCCAAGCTCAGCGCGGCCGAGGTGCTGGAACTGCTGCGGGCCGACCTGGAGCCGTACAAGGTGCCGCAGCGGTGCACGGTGGTGGAACAGATGCCGCTGACGGGCAACGGGAAGATCGACCGCAAGGCGCTGGCGACGGCCCACGGCTGAGATAAACGCAGGTCACACCGTCAGGATGCTGCCATGGCACCTTGATGCAAGATCGAATAACGGATATGGATCTCCGCGGTCGGTAGAAATCATCTCGACACCAATGAACCGCCTTTCCAAGGAGATCTGATGAACACCTCGACCAAGGCTCTCACGGTCCTCGCCGCGACCGCCGCGATCGCTGTCGCCATGGCCATTCCGGCCATTGCCGGCGGCGACGCGGACGGCGCGGCGCCGGGCCGCGCGACCGTCGCCGACGGCTTCGGCTGGGACTCGGTCAACGGCGGCTTCGGCTGGGACTCCGTGACGCCCTCGCCCAGCCCGTCGGCCGCCAACTGAAGCAAGAGCACGCTCCGCGGCCTTCGCGTCCACCGCGGCGTCACCCCTCACGGACGCGACTACGAACACCGGATCGGAAAGAGATGGAATTTCGAATTCTCGGGCCAGTTGAGGTCTGGGGAAGCGACGGGGAAATACCACTCGACGGTTCCAAGCAACGCACCGTTCTCGCGACACTCCTCCTCGCCCGGGGACGCATGGTCTCCGACTCCCACCTGTGCCGGCTGCTGTGGCACGAAGACCCGCCCGCGACCTTCAACGCACAGATCTACACGTACGTGTCGCGGCTGCGGAAGTACCTCGGCGACGCCGTGACGATCTCACGCCAGCGTCCCGGCTACCAGCTCCACGTGGATCCGGCCCAGGTCGACAGCGAGAACTTCGCGCGGCTGGCGCGAATGGGCACCGACGCCCTGCGCGACGGCGACTTCCTGGCCGCGTCCCGCCTGCTCACCCAGGCGCTGTCGCTGTGGCGCGGACCCGCGCTGACCAATGTCACGCAGGAACTGGCCGACGAGGAAGCCCACCGGCTCGACGAAGCGCGGCTGGTGACGCTGGAGGCCCGCGTCGAAGCGGACCTGGCGCTGGGCCGCCATGTCGACCTGCTGCCGGAACTGACCGGCCTGGTCGCCAAGCACCCCATGCACGAACGGTTCCGGTCGCTGCTCATGGACACCCTGTGGCGCTGCGACCGCCGGGCCGACGCCCTGGCCGTCTTCCACGACGGACGGAGGGTGCTCGCCGAGGAACTCGGCGTGTCACCCGGACGGATGATGACGGAGACCTACCGGGCCATCCTCGTCGCCGACGGCGAGAACCAGCAGGTCGAGCGCGCCTCCCGCAGTTCGAGGCAAGCCGCCGGCGTCTAGCCTGACGTAGCGCGATCCGGCCGCGACGGCCGCCACCCGCCTACGCGCAAACCTTCCTCAGCGACCCCTCGGGGAGACCACCATGCCTCGATGCGCCACGCCCGGTTCCGCCGTGCCTGGCTCCGACGACGGGATTCACCGATGCATCTCGTCATAGCCATCGTCGAGACCCCGGGGCACCACGCTGACCGCGAGGACGTCCGGCGGCGCCTGTTCGAAGGCGTCGCCGGCACGGACCTGCTGGAGCACGCGTACCTGGACACCCGGCCGGGCCGCATCGCCTGCTCCCTGTACGTGCGCGCGGGCAGCAGGGACCAGGCGCGGCAGCTGGCCGACCAGCTCGTCCGGCGCACCGTGGCCACGCTGCCCGGCGTGGAGAGCTGGTGGCTGAACCTGTACTGAGCCGGCTGTGTCAGGCCCCGTCCGAGCCGGTGATCCAGCCGCGCTCGGCGGCCAGCACCCCGGCCTGGAACCGGCTCTGCGCACCGAGCCGCTGGAGCAGCTCCGCGGTGCCCCGGCGGATGGTGCGCACCGACACCCCGAGCCGGCGCGCCATCGCCTCGTCGGTGTATCCGGCCGCCAGCAGCCGCAGCACGTGCTTCTCCTGCGCCGACAGCTCGGTGCTGTCGCTGCTCTTGGACGTGCCGACCGGTGTGGACATCTCCCAGACGAAGAAGAACAGCGAGACCAGGGCCTCGACCAGGCCCGCCCCGGTGAGCACCACCGCGCCCGCCCCGCTGCGGTCGTTGTCGATCGGCACCACCGCGCACTCGCGGTCGACGATGAGCATGCGCACCGGCAGCACCGGTATGGTGCGCACCTCGCTGCCCATCTCCTGCAGCCACAGCGCGTACGCCGTGGTGCGGGCGTCGTTGTACATGCTGTCGAGGTAGACCGTGCGCATCCGCACCCCCCGGCACATCGCCTGCTCGTCCAGCAGTCGGCTGGCGCGCAGGCTCTCGGCCGACTGCGCCCCGCCCGGCATGAACGACAGCGCCTCGGTCCGGCAGGAGCGGGCCAGCGACTCCAGCCGCTCGCGGATCGCCTCCATGCCGATGAGCCGCTCGACCGCGGGGTCGTTGCTGTTGGCCTTGATCTCGGCGTGGTTGATGAGCAGGTTCGCCACCGCCGCCCGGCTGCGCGCGATCTCGTGGTTGCGCTGGGCGAGCTTGGCCTGCTCGCGTTCCAGCAGCGCGGCCAGGCCGAGTTCCGGGCTGACCGCGCGGAATTCGGGCGGCTCCTCCCAGCGCATCCGCACCAGTTCGAGCCGGACCAGCTCGTCCAGGGTCGCCCGCACCGTGTCCTGGTCGACGCCGAGCTCGGCGGCGATCTCCCTCACCCCTATGTCGGGCAACCGCAACAGCGCGAGATAGACCGACTGCATCAGGTCAGTGATACCCAGCGGTTCGAGCACGATTCCCCCATGGAACGCCGAAGTGACACGCATGGACGATCGCGCATATTACCGGACGTGACTGACCCATTGCATCTAAACCAAACCATCCAAATAGGTCGGTATTGGCCGATGGCAGGTAGCTGCCAAAATGAGAAATCTCCATTATCTATTGGCGACCTCCCGCCACCGGCGGCGCCGGTTCCACGCGGCGCGACCAGCACTGTCGAAGAAAACCGATGGTCAGCGGTGTTCACGCATGCGACGGCCGCGCACCATTCGGTACGCGGCCGTCCCAGCTATCAAGACCAATTATTCGCATGGATGATGGTCCGGTCATCCCATGCTTTCGGAACGGCGTCGGATGCCCGTTCTATCGCAAGGACGACAGCCCGGTATGACAACCCGCCGGCCGCCCGTCGGCGTCACACCGGCCGCCTCCGGCGGCGCGTCACCGCAGCAGCCACAACAGCGCCTCGCGCAGGATCGTGATGCAGTTGGTGGTCAGCACCGACTCGACGTGGAACTGGAAGCTGTAGAACCTCTCCGACCGCAGCGCGATCACCCGGCCGTCGGCCTCCGCCGCGACCTCGACCCCGGCCGGGACCTCCGCCGGAGCACCGGCGAAGAACGTGTTGTAGAAGCCGACCGGCTCGCTGCGCCCGAACAGATCCACCGTCTCCTGGACGCCCTGCATCGGCGGATCCACCGCCGCCACCGCCATGCCCAGCGAGCGCGACAGGATCTGGTGGCCCAGGCACACCGCCAGGAACGGGATGCCGCGGGCGAGCAGCTGCCCGGTCAGCTCGTGCAGCCGGGCGATCTTCGGCATGGCCAGGTCGTTGGGGTCGCCGGGGCCGGGCCCGACCAGCACGAGGTCGTATCCGTCCAGCGCGATCTCGGGGTCGCGGTAGTCGGACATCGTCACCTTCATGCCGAGGTGCTCCAGCGTGTGCTTGAGCATCTCGGTGAACTGGTCCTCGTTGTCGATGATCAGCACGGTCCGGCCGATGAGCTGCGGTGAGGCGTAGCGGTCGTCGGTCTGCCGGTCGGTCCAGAACCGCGACAGGTACTTGTTGCGCAGCTGGAGCACGTCGGTGACGAACGGGTCGACGTACTGGTGCAGGAACCGGCCGGGCGACTGCGCGCCCGTGATGGCGGTCAGCATGCCCTCGGCCTTGGCCCGGACCTCGCGGGTCTCCTTCCACGGCACCGAGTCGCGCACGATGCTGGCGCCCGAGCGGATCACCGCGTGGCCGCTGCGCTCGACCTCCATGGTGCGGATGGTGATCGCGCTGTCGAGCCACTCCTCGCCGTCGTCCTCGCGGCCGGTGATGAGCAGGGCCGAGGAGTAGTAGCGGCGCGACTCCGACTCGTGCCGGTGGATCACCCGGGCGGCGTTCTCCAGCGGGCTGCCGATCATCGTGGCGGCGAACATCGACTCGCGGAACGCGTCGATCGGGGCCATCGTCGACGTCCCCTCCAGCACATACTCCGTGTGGACGAGCGCGCTCATCTCCTTGAGGTACGGCCCGTGCACCACGCCGCCCTCGCGGCAGATGCGCGACATCATCTTCAGTTCCTCGTCGACGACCTGGAACAGCTCGTTGATCTCCTTGGGGTCGGCCAGGAACTGCACCAGGTCGGCCCGGGAGTGCAGCGCCGAACGCGGCAGCGTGCCGCAGATCGGGTTCATGGTGACGGTGCCGTGCCGGTAGGTCAGGTGCCGCTCCGGCGAGGACCCGATGAAGTAGCGCTCGCCGTCGAAGAAGCAGAACGTCAGGTAGGCGCCGAACTCGTTGCGGGCCAGCCGCGCGAAGATCGCGTGGGCCACGTCCGGGCCGAAGTCGGTGATGTCGATGTCGCAGCGGCGCGACAGCAGGAAGTTGGAGCCCTCGCCCCGGCAGATCTCCTGGTCGATGACCCGCTGGACGACCGCCTCGAACTCCGCGTCGTCCGGGGTGTAGACCGGCTCGCCGCCGATGCGCACCGGCGTGTCGGCGTCGGCGAAGGAGGCCAGGTCGACGTCGCGGTGCTCGGTGGGCACGAGCGAGATGATCGGCTCGTCGCCGTCGTGGCAGACGTAGCCGCGCTCGCGCAGCTGGGTGTAGGGGACCATGCTGATCACCGGCAGGCCGGTCGACCGCGGGACGTCGGCGAGCTGCCTGGTGCGCAGGATCGAGCCGGTCGTATACGACACGGTCCCCTGGTTGTGGACCAGGCAGTAGGGATGCGCGAAGTCGAACGTCATGGCCGGCCACCTAGCTGACGGGAAAAGTCGGTTCCTTGCTCGAATTTCCAGTCTAGGGCACCTCACCGTGGCCCCCGGATCACCCGTCCCACCCCCCGAAACACACATTCACGATCTCAGATTGATTATCACCCACCACCTCGTCAGCTGATCGAACACACCCCAATTCACCCCTTCCCGCTATTCGGGATATCACCCGCCGCCGCCCCGGGCCGCACGCGGGTCTCGTGCAGATTCGGGGAAAGTGCGCGAATGGGGGCCGGGAATCGTGCAGTTTCCCCGAAACTGCCGCCACACCCATCCCGCCCCGTCCCGCGAGCAGGCACGACGGCATCGCTTGACGTCTATTGACGCCCCGTTTGCGCGGAGCGTATCGTGAGAGCGCTCTCATGAACGCAAGATGTCGCCAGCGTTTCACCGCCGCTTCGAACCGGAGTGGCGGCGCGAACGCGGGCGGCCGCGTGCGCGCAGTGAGAGAGCGCTCTCGCATCGGCCCGTGCGAGCAGCGGCACCGGCTCCCCCCGTACGCCCGCGTCCCGCTCGGCCGGGCACCGCCCCGCACCGCCGTCCCTTTCCGGAATGTGAGGCTCGCACGACATGCGTACCCGACACCTACTCGGCACCCTCGCCGCCCTGGCCCTGGCCGTGCCCGCGGCCGCCGTCACGGCGACGCCCGCCGCCGCGATCGGGCCCAACCCGCTCCCGGTCACCGTCACCAACAACACCGGCCGCGGCGACGCGACCTTCCTGTACGTCCTCGGCGTCAACCTGTCCACCGGCCGCCTCGGCTACGTGAACTCGGCCGGCACCTTCACCGCCTGGAGCGGCGGCCAGCTCCCGCCCTCCCCCGCCCCCGACGTCTCCATCGCCGGACCGGGCAACGGCGGCAGCACGACCATCCGGTTCCCGCGCGGCTTCTCCGGCCGGGTCTACTTCTCCTTCGGCGAGAAGCTGAAGTTCTTCCTGACCCCGGACGGGCTGGTCCAGCCGGCGCCGTGGGCCTCGGGCGACCCGAACTACAACATCCTGTTCGACTGGAGCGAGTTCACCTACAACGACGCCGGGCTGTGGCTCAACAGCTCGCAGGTGGACATGTTCGCCATCCCGCACGCGGTGACCGTCACCGGCGCGACCGGGGTCACCAAGCGCACCGGCGACGTGGTCAGCGACGGCCGCAACAAGACCATCAACTCGATCAAGGCGCAGTCCGGGTGGGCCAACACGGTCTACACCCGCTCCGACGGCACCGTGCTGCGGGCCCTGTCCCCGGGCAAGGCGGCCGGGGCCGGGCTGTTCAGCGCCACGTACCTGGACTCCTACATCACCTCGGCTTGGAACGCGTACGCGTCCAAGACGCTGACGGTGGTGCCGTTCGCCGACCAGCCCAACACCAAGTACTTCGGGCGCACCAGCGGCAACGTCATGAACTTCACCAACTCCTCCGGCGCGCAGGTGGCCTCGTTCAACAAGCCCAGCAGCGCCAACGTGTGGGGCTGCGACGGCAACCTGGCCGCCCCGAACGACCAGGTCGTCGGCCCGATCTCGCGCACGCTGTGCGCGGCGCTGAACCGGGGCACGCTGGGCACGGTCGACACCCAGCCGAGCACCAACGCGGCGCAGTTCTACCAGAACAGCCCCACCAACCAGTACGCGAAGATCATCCATGCGAACATGGTCGACGGTAAGGCGTACGCGTTCGCGTTCGACGACGTGGGCGCGTTCGAGTCGCTGGTCAACGACGGCGACCCGCGTTCGGCGAGCATCATCCTCAGCCCGTTCGGCGCGGGTGGCGGCGGTGGCGGCGGCATCCCGTCGAACACCTGGAACACCGTCATCAGCAAGAACAGCGGCAAGTGCGTCGACGCGCGCTCGTCGGGCACCGCCAACGGCACCGCCATCCAGCAGTACACCTGCAACAACAGCTACGCCCAGCAGTACCAGTTCCAGCCGACCGACAGCGGCTACGTGCGGATCAACAACCGCAACAACTCCGCACAGGTGCTGGACGTGACCGGCGTGTCCACCGCCGACGGCGCCTTGATCAACCTGTGGAGCTATGTCGGCGGCGGCAACCAGCAGTGGCTGCCGGTCGACGAGGGCGGCGGCTACTACCACTTCGTGGCCCGCCACAGCGGCAAGTGCCTGGACGTCCCCGCGGCGTCCACGGCCGACAGCGTGCAGTTGCAGCAGTACACCTGCAACGGCACCGCGGCGCAGTCGTTCCGCCTGGCCGCGCAGCCCTGACCTGCGCGACCGCAGGCCGCCCCACCTGGGCTGAGGTGGGGCGGCCTTCTCGTATCAGGGCAGCAGCCGCCGGAGCACCGGGGCCAGGGCGTCCGGGAGCACCGGCGCGTTGCCGTCGGCGGGCGGCGGCGGGGTCAGCGGGCTGGGCTGGACGCTCGGCTTGGGCTGGGCGCTGGGCTTGGGCTTGGTGCTGGACTTGGGCTGGGCGCTCGGCTTGGGCTGGGGCGGCGGCGAGTTGCCGAACACGACCTTCTGGTTGCCGGGCTTGCTGAACTGGACGCTCGGCTTGTCCTGCATGGCCCACTTCATGGCGTACTGCACGGCCGGGTTGACCACCCGGTGCGACATCTTGTGGTTGACCTGGGCCCAGTCCGGGTCGGTGAAGAAGCCGGAGATGGCCAGCTGCTTGGTGGTGATCGTCAGGGTCACCGACTTGGAGTTGTCGGTGGTGCCGGTCTTGCCCGCGATGTACTTGCCGATGATCTCCTTGGAGTCGCGGGCGGTGGTGCCGTTGCAGCGGCCGTACAGCGACTGGTCGCCGATGGGGCACCGGGCCGCGTCGATGGCGGCCCGCGCCACGTCGACCGGCAGGTTCTGGGTGCACCGCGGGTCGGCGGCGTCGATCTTCTCGCCCCGGCTGTTGTAGACCGCGTCGACCGGGATCGGCTCGCAGTACAGGCCGTCGGCGGCCAGCGTCGCGAACGCGTTGGCGATCTGGAGCGGGGTATGGTCGGAGGCGCCGAGGGTGAACGGGCCCCACAGCTCGGCGTGCTGCGACCAGTAGTAGTCGTCGACGTCGACGTTCGGGTTGTCGTGGAAGGTCAAGCCCATCCGCTGGGCGGTGTCGATCACCTTCGTACCGCCGACCCGCTCGAACAGCGGCACGAAGTACGTGTTGACCGAGTTGCCGAACCCGGTCCACATGTTCATCGCGCCCCAGGACTTGCCGCCGGAGTTGGTCGGGCACCAGCGCCCGCCGCAGCTCGGGCTGCCGGTGATCCGGGTGTGGGACACGTACGGCGCGGTCGTGTTGATGGTGTACGACAGCGGGAACCCGTTCTCCAGCGCCGAGGTCAGCGTGAAGATCTTCATCACCGAGCCGGGCTGGTAGCCGCCCAGGTCCGCGCTACCGGTGATGAGCGGGTTGGTGGTGTTCGGGTAGCTGCCCCGGATGCCCCGCCGGGCCAGCACCGGGTTGGACGCGAGGCCGTTGGTCGGCTTGATCTTGCTGTCCAGCCGGAAGTTGCGGTTGACCGCCAGCCCGCGCACCTTGCCGGTGCCGGGCTCCACCCCGGCCAGCATCACCGCGTCGGACTTGTACGCCCAGCGGCCCTTGTCCAGGTCCGGGTTCTTGGTCAGGGCCCGGTCGATGCTGCGGTCCATCGCGCTCTGGGTGACCGGGTCGAGCGAGGTGACGATGCGGTAGCCGCCCGAGCGCAGCGCCCGCTCCCGGTCGAAGGTGGTGGCGCCGAAGACCTCCTGCTGCACCCACCAGCGCTGGAAGAAGTCGCAGAAGAAGCCCCACTTGATGTTCGTGGTCTGCACGCAGCCGTTCGGGGTGAACTTGCCGTCGACCTTCAGCGGCTCGGCCTTGGCCGCGGCCGCCTGCGCGTCCGTGATGACCTTCGTCTGCGCCATCTCGTCCAGCACGTAGTTGCGCCGGTCGACGGCCAGCTCCTCGCCCTTGTGCGTGATGGCGTCGAAGTCGCCGGGGAACTTGACCAGCGCGGCCACGAACGCCGCCTCGGGCAGCGTCAGGTCCCGCGGCTCCTTGTCGAAGTAGACCTGCGCTGCGGCGTAGATGCCGTAGGCCCGGTTGCCGAAGTAGGCGGTGTTGAGATAGCCCTCCAGGATCTCGTCCTTGGTCAGCCGCTGCTCGATGGCGAGCGCGTACCGCATCTCGCGGATCTTGCGCTGGGGCGTGTCCTCGGTGGCGTCCACCACCTCCTGCGGGGTGTCGGCCGCGTACGAGATGGACAGGCGGACGAACTGCATGGTCAGCGTGGAGGCGCCCTGCTGGACCTCGCCGGCCTGCTTGTTCGCGATGAACGCGCGCGCGATGCCCTTGAGGTCGACGCCGTCGTGCTTGTAGAACGCCTGGTCCTCGGCGGCCAGGATCGCCTGCCGCACGACCAGCGGGATCTCCGACATCGGCACGTCGCGCCGGTTCTCGTCGTAGATGCTGGCCAGCAGGGTCTTGCCGTCGGCGGCGTACAGGTAGCTGATCTGGGGCGAACGCTTGACGATCAGGTCGTCGGGCAGCCGGCCGAGGGCGTGGCCGCCGATCTCCGCGGCGTAGCCGGACAGGGCGGCGGCCGGGAACACCGCGGCAGCCACCACCACTCCGGCGAGCAGGCCGCAGATCAGTAGGTAGGCGAGGTTGACCAGGACGTCTACGGGGCGCTTACGCATTGGGGTCACCGCCTGGGTCTGGTGGACGGATCCCAGCGTGGCTTGCCGCGACAACCCCCGTGACGGGTCGCACGACGCGCGTACTGAGCAGCGAGATCTCCGCTGTGACAAGGATCTCAGGTGCGCGCCATTTGTCCAAGATGTATCTGTAATGATCACGTCCCCGCACGTCACGTGCCATCGGTGATCGACATACGTGACAGAACGGGACCCACTGGGCGGGTGGGGCGTCGATGCGACGCCCCACCCGCCGTCGGCGTCAGAGCACCGAGGGGCGGATCACCACATCGGCGAGTTTGACGTACGCGATGCGCTGTCCGAACTGGATCTGCACATATTTGTCCGTTCCGCGGATCACGGTGCCGTCACCGGGCGCCGACCAGTCGAACGTGGCCGCGCGGTAGTACTCCGAGGTCAGCACCGGTCCGGCCGCGTAGCGCTGCCCGGCCGCGAAGGTGTACTGCGAGAACGGGCTGACCGCCTGCACGGGCACCCCGGCCGGGTAGGCCGCCGCCTCCGGGTAGGCCCGGCCGTACACCGGCGTGCTGGCCAGGCCCGGCTTGAGCTCGACCACGAAGCCGATGTTCCAGCGCGGCCCGGCGTCGGCGTTGCGGAACCAGGCCTTCTGGCCCAGGTACCAGATCGCGGTCCAGTCGCCGGAGCGCTCGGCCACCGCGAACGTCTGCCCGGCCGAGGCGCGGGCGCAGTGGTCGCTGACGACCATGGTGCTGGCCTTGGTGCCGCACCGGCCGGGGTCGCGCACCAGCGGCGCGGTCAGGTCCGGGGCGGTCCGCAGGATCACCGCGGAGCTGGGGCGCAGCGGGCACGGGTTGCTCGCCGCGCCGGTGCAGCCGGTGAAGGCGGGCTGGTTGGTGGCGTAGTCCGGGTTCAGGGTGACCAGGCCCGCGTGGCCGGCCAGCACGTCCGGCAGGCCCCGGAACGGCGCCTTCATCAGGTCGAAGTAGTGCGACCAGTCCCAGTACGGGCCCGGGTCCCAGTGCATCCCGGCGACGGTCGAGCTGGTGGTGCCGGGGACGTTGTCGTGGCCGATGATGTGCTGGCGGTCCAGCGGGATGCCCAGGCGCAGCGCCAGGTGGCGCACCAGCTTGGCCGAGGTCCGGTACAGCGACTCGGTGTACCAGCTGCCCTGGGCGGCGAAGCCCTCGTGCTCCAGGCCGATGGACTTGGCGTTGACGTACCAGTTGCCCGCGTGCCAGCCGACGTCCTTGGCCTTGACGTGCTGGGCGATGTGGCCGTCGACCGAGCGCAGCGAGTAGTGCCAGGCCAGGTAGGTCGGGTCGTTGACCAGCTTCAGGGTGGTGGCCCAGCTCGCCTCGGTGTCGTGGATGACGATGTACTCGATGCGCTGCGACTGCGGGCGGTTGCCCAGGTCGTGGTTGCCGTAGTCGCCGCTGCCCGGCCCGTACTTCGCGTACGGCGCGGGCAGCCACTCGCAGGAGACGTCGATCGGGCACTCGATGCCGTCGGGCCGCTCCAGCCGCGGCAGGTGCAGCCGCGACAGCCAGCCGTGGTCCGCCACGACGCTGCGGGCGCCCAGAGTCAGCGCGGCACCGTCGTCGGTGGTGCGGGCGGCGCCCTCGGCGATGGTGGTGTACACCTCGTCGGCGAACGCGGCTGCGGCGGCCTCGTTGTCGGCGCCGGAGTAGCGGGCGACGGCGCCGTACCAGGCGGCGGGGTCGCTGGCGGCGCCGGCCGGCGCCTGAAGCTGCTGCTGGTACGAGGCCAGCAGCGCCGCGCCGCCGCGGATGTTGGCGGTCGCGTCGGTGCGCAGCGCGGCCTCGTCCAGCCCGGTCAGGTCCGCCGCGGCGGCCAGCGTACGCAGCGACTCGCTGCTGGGAGCGGGCGCTTCCGTCGGGTGGCCGACGGGCATGGGGCGGCTGTCGTCGCCCCGGCCGTCCTCGGGCGCCTCGTCCTGCGCCGGCACGGGCAGGGCGGCGACGTAGTCGACGTCGGTCAGGTGCATCGGGCCGAAGCCGCCGGAGGTGCTGGGCTCACCGGTGTTGACGTCCCAGCGCGACTCCAGATAGGAGACGCCCAGCAGGATGTCCACCGGTACGCCGAACTCGTCGGCGGCGGCCTGGTAGGTGGCCTGGCGGTTCTCCGGGGCTGGTTCGGCACCGGCCGGCATGGGGACCGCGGCGGTGCCGAGGGCGAGCCCGGCGGTCGTGAGCAGCGCCAATCGGCGCAGGGGGAATCGGGGTGCCACGCATGACTCCTTGTCGATGTGCGATGCGTGTCACCCTTCTCCCGATTCCCCGACCGGTCAATACTTTCCCCCAACCTTCACCGTACAAAATTTTCCTTCACAGCCCACTGATCCGTCCCGCCCGCCGCCGGAGGGTGCAGTTTCGGGGAAACTGCACGAATGCGGGCCAAGATTCATGCACTTTCCCCGAAACTGCATGATCCCCACCGCCCGAGCGGCGTGGCCCCGGCGGAACGGCACGGTCCGGACTAGATCGGGGCGCGGCGAGGGCGGGGCGGGGCGCTTGATCGGCCAAGTTGCCGGGCAATCGGGCGTATTCGAGGGCTCGATTCCCCCGATTGCCCGGCAACTTGGCCGAGGTTTTTCTCGTCGGGGTGTCCGGTCGGGGGTCGGGGGTTCGTCAGGATGGCAAGTGGAACGCACAGAAGGAGTTCATGCCGTGAAGTACATGATGTTCGTCTGCACCGATGGCGAGCCTGACACCGACGCCGCGCCGGAGCCCGACATCGACCAGTGGGTGGCCGAGAACGACACCGCCGGGCGGCGGCTGCGCGGCCACGTGCTCGCGCCGCTGTCGACGGCGACGACCGTGCGGGTGCGCCACGGGCAGCTGCTGGTCTCCGACGGCCCGTTCGCCGAGACCAAGGAGATCATCGTCGGGTTCGACCTGCTGGAGTGCGCCGATCTGGACGAGGCGATCGAGGTGGCCCGCACCCACCCGATGGCCCGGGGCGGCCGGATCGAGTTGCGGCCGTTCGCCGACTTCGAGCAGTGAGCAGTTCCGCGTATCGGGGGGCCGCGACGGCTTCGGCCGTCGCGGCCGCGGCGGCGGAGTCATACCCCCGCATCGTCGCGACCCTGATCCGGCTGACGGGAGACTGGACGCTGGCCGAGGACTGCGCGCAGGACGCGCTGGCGCAGGCGGTGCAGCGGTGGGGCGACGGCGTGCCGGACAACCCGGGCGGCTGGCTGATGACGGTGGCCCGCAACCGGGCCCTGGACGTGCTGCGCCGGGCCGCCGTCGAGCGGCGCAAGCTGCACGACCTGGCCGTCCTGGCCCGCACCGAGCCCGAGGCGGACCCGGCCGACGGCGGCGAGGTCGTCGACGACCGGCTGCGGCTGATCTTCACCTGCTGCCACCCGGCGCTGCCGCCGGAGGCGCGGGTGGCGCTGACCCTGCGGACCATCTGCGGGGTGCCGACCGCCGACATCGCGCGGGCGTTCCTGAGCACCGAGTCGGCGATGACCCGGCGGCTGACCAGGGCGAAGACGAAGATCGCACAGGCGGGCATCCCGTATCGGGTGCCGGAGGGCGCGGCGCTGGCCGAGCGCCTGCCGGGCGTGCTCGCGGTGCTGTACCTGCTGTTCACGCACGGGTACAACCCCGACGGCGAACCCGCGTTCGCGCAGGAGGCGATCCGGCTGGCCCGGCTGCTGGCCCAGCTGATGCCCGACCAGCCCGAGGTGCGGGCGCTGCTGGCGCTGTTCCTGCTCCAGCACTCGCGCCGAGCGGCGCGGCGCGACGGGCAGGGGCGGCTGGTGACGCTGGACCGGCAGGACCGCTCGCGGTGGGACCGGCCCGCGATCGTGGAGGGGCTGGCGCTGCTGGAGGGGGTGCCGGGCGACGGGCCGTACGCGGTGCAGGCCCGGATCGCGGCCTGCCACGCCGCCGCCCCGACGCCCGCCGCGACCGACTGGACGCGGATCGCGGGCTGCTACGACGAGCTGATGCGCCGCGAGCCGAGCCCGGTGATCGAGCTGAACCGGGCGGTCGCGCACGGGCACGCCCACGGTCCGGCGGCCGGGTTGGCGCTGCTGGCGCGGGCGCGGGCGGGCGGGGCACTGGACGACTACCCGCACACGATCGCGGTCGAGGCGCACCTCACCGCCCGTAATGGTGATCATGGACGGGCGGCGGAGCTGTTCCAGCGGGCGGCCGCGGCCGCGCACAGCGAGCCGGAGCGGCAGGCGCTGCTGGAGCGGGCCGAGGACGAGCTGCGGGATTCCCGTCCTGGCCTGTGATTCAGATGACCGTTCAACTACTTCGCCGGAGTCGATCACTATCAGTAGTGTTCGGGCCATGAACGCCAGCACCCGCGAGGTCGTGGCGGCGTACGTGCACCGGATGGCGCAGGGCGACCAGCCCGGCGTACGGGAGCTGTTCGCCGAGCACGACGAGTGCGACTCCCCCGCCGCGGCGGCCGGGCCGTGGCACGCCAGCCGCAGCCTCGCCGCCGACTTCCTGCGTACCCGCCTGCCAGGCCACGAGCTGGGGCGCAGCGGATTCGAGGCCGAGCGCACGCTCGTGGACGGCGAGTCGGCCGTGGTCGTGGGCCGGTTCACCCACGCGGTACGGCCCGGCGACCGCACCCTGAGCACGCCGGTGGCGATGTGGCTGACCGTGTCGGAGGGCCTGATCCGCTCGCTGCACCTGTACGAGGACACGTCCTCGCTGGTCGCCCGGATCAACGGCAAGCGCCTGCTGCCGACCTTCACCGCGCCGGCCGTCGCCGCGCTGACTCCCGCCTGACCGGGGCCGCCGCCGCACCACGGCGCGCCCCGGGTCGGTGGGTTAAAAAGGGCACCTTCTATACGCGATGCGCTCAGAAGGTGCCCTTCCTTCGCACTGGTCAGGCGGTGGTGCGGTACATGCCGAGGCCGAAGGTGGCGGCGGTGAGCAGGGTGGTGCCGCCGGAGGCGACGGCGTCGAGGTCGAGGATCGGGGTCGACGGCAGGCCGGTGCCGACGGGGGTCCAGGTGGTGCCGCCGGTGGTGGTGGCGAAGACGCCGACGTCGGTGCCGACGTACAGCTTCGACGGGGTCAGCGGGTCGAGGACGACGGTGTTGACGGGGGCGTCGGGCAGGTTGCCGGAGATGTCGGTCCAGGTGGCGCCGCCGTTGGCGGTGCGGAACACGTGCGCGGCCGCCTCGCCGTTGCGGTAGCCGGAGACGGTGACGTACGCCAGGTCGGCGTTGCCGGGGTCGACGGCGACGTGGGTGATCCACCGGGTGGGCAGGCCCGCCGTGATCTCGGTCCAGGTGGAGCCGGTGTTGCGGGTGATCCACATCCGGCCGTCGTCGGTGCCGGCGTAGATGGTGGCGGCGCTGGTCCTGGCCACCGCGACGGTGGTGATGGTGCCGAACGGGTAGCCGTCGGTGCCGCCGACGCCCCGGCTGAGGTCCGGGCTGATCACGGTGAAGGAGACGGCGCTGTTGGTGGAGCGGTTCAGCCGGTTCCCGCCGTAGTACATGATCGCCGGGTTACTCGGGTCGAACACGACCGGCGTGAGCCAGCCCCGCCGGTCGGAGGTGGTGGCCCCGAAGCTGCTCAGGCCGCCGCCGCCGGTGGTCGACCTGCTGCACACGCCGTACTGCGAGCAGGTGTAGACCTTGTTCTGGTTGGTCGGGTCGATCAGGTTGGTGGTGCCGTCGCCGCCGTTGATGGAGTTCCACCCGGTGGCGCCCCAGTTGCGCAGCGACCCGTTGTCCTGGGCGCCACCCAGCACCCGCGTGGTGTCCTGCCGCGACACCGCGACCGAGTAGAACTGGTTGAACGGCTGGTAGGTGCCCTTGGTCCAGGCGCCGGTCAGCGAGCCGTTCGCCTGCGAGCGGTAGACGCCGCCGTCGTTGCCGAGGTAGACGCGCCCGGAGCTGGCCGGGTCCCAGGCCATCGCGTGCTGGTCGCCGTGGAAGGTGGAGGAGTTGCGCCGCCAGGTGGCGCCCGCGTCGAGAGTCTCCAGCATCGGCACGCCGGGGACGAAGACGTGCTGGGCGTTGGCGGGGTCGACCCAGATCCGGCCGAACCACCAGCCGTAGGTGGACTGCGACGACGACAGGTACGACGTGTTGGTGATCGTGGTCCAGCTGTCGCCGCCGTTGGTGGAGGTCCAGAAGCCGGTGAAGTCGCCGGAGGTGTCGACGGCCATGGCGTAGAGCCTGGTCGGGGTGTTGGGGGCCAGCGCGATGCTCATGCGGCCGAGGTTGCTGCTCGCGGCGGGCAGGCCGCCGGACAGGCGGGTCCAGGTCGCGCCGCCGTCGGTGCTGCGGTAGATGCCGGAGCCGGTGCCGCCGTAGATCCGTACGCCGGGCTGGCGGGAGTTGTCCCACATGGCGGCGTACACCCGGTTGGGGTTGGCCGGGTCGATGGCGACGTCGACGGCGCCGGTGGTGCTGTTGGCGCCCGCGAGCACGAGCTGCCAGCTGGTGCCGCCGTCGGTGGTGCGGTAGAGGCCGCGGGTGCCGCCGGGGACGAACAGGTTGCCGGTGGCGGCGGCGAAGACGCGGTTGGCGTTGGTCGGGTCGGCGGCGAGACGGCCGATCCGGGCCGATCCGGGCAGGCCGGACAGGGTCCAGGTGGCGCCGCCGTCGGCGCTGCGGTAGACGCCGGTGCCGGCGAAGGTGACGCTGCCGCCACCGGGGTTGGCCTCGCCGGTGCCCGCGTACAGGACACCGGTGGTGGTCATGGCCAGGGCGCCGACGGCGGGCGGGTTGGCGGAGCTCCAGGCGGGGCTGAAGGTCCCCCCGGCGTCACTGCTCTTCCAGACGCCGCCGGTGG
This sequence comes from Catellatospora sp. TT07R-123, assembly GCF_018327705.1. Classification (NCBI taxonomy): domain Bacteria; kingdom Bacillati; phylum Actinomycetota; class Actinomycetes; order Micromonosporales; family Micromonosporaceae; genus Catellatospora; species Catellatospora sp. TT07R-123. Next base: position 2,445,549 of record NZ_BNEM01000002.1, read on the forward strand.
CGGCCGCGGCGAACAGCGTGTCGGCGTGCAGGGGGTCGACGGCCAGGTCGGTGATGCGGCCGCCGATGTTGGACGGGCCGAGCGCGGTCCAGGCCGCGGCGGCCAGGCTCGGGGGGCGCTCGGCGGCCAGCTTGACCGCCTGGTCGCGGGCGACCTGGTCCAGGGCGGTCAGGTCGAGCGAGGTGCGGGGGTACAGCCGCTGGAGCGCGAACCAGCCGTCGGATCCGGCCGGGCCCTCCTCGCCCTCCTCTTCCTCCTCCTCGCCCGCGCCGCAGCCCTCCTCGGCCTCGTGTTCCTCGGCCTCCTCGCGCTCCGGCTCGCCGCGCGCCTCCCGTTCGGCTTCGCGGGCCTCCTCAGCCTCCGCCGCCGCCTCCAGCTTCTCGGCGGTGCAGCCGACGGTCACGTCGGTCGGCTCGTGCGGGCTGCTGGCGGCGACCGCGGTGGCGGCCAGCGCCAGCAGCACCGCGCTCATGAATCGAATGATGTTTGTATTCATGTGTATGAGTAGAGCAGCGTGCCGCGCTGCCCACCAGAGGCGGAGACGCCCGTGCGGCGGGCCGGGGTCGCCGGTCCCGCCGCACGTCGCTCAGGCGGCCGCCGTCAGCGGCGGACCACCGTGTCGGCCAGCGTCAGCTCCTCCAGGATCGCCAGCACGTCCGGCAGGCCCTCGGTGTAGGTCCCGGCGGCGAGCTCCTGGGAGTGCTGCTCGATGCGCTGGTCGTACACGGCGTCGCGCACGTTGCCGATGGACAGCACGCAGTCGCCGACCGGATCACCGGACGCACCGGCCGGGTTGCCCGGATTGCAGTTCACCGGAAGGTAGGGCTGGCCCGCGAGCGGGTTGAAGGTGCCCGTGCCGGGAGCGCAGGCCCCGCCCGCGACGACCGGGTTGCAGCCCGCGTAGTCGGACTGGGCCTTGGCGAACGAGCTGGTGATGAACTGGACGCCGTCGAGGTCGGTCGGCAGCCGCTCCAGTCCGGTGGTGATCACCGCCAGCACGTCGTCGTTGATCAGGGCCTTGGCGAAGCCGAGCTGGGTGTACGCCTGGATCAGGCGCACCGCCCGGCTCACCCTGGCGTTCGCCGCGAACAGCGCGCTGTTGGAGTCGCCCAGGGCGCCCAGCACGCGGTCGTAATACGCCTTCTGCCGTCCGGACAGGTACTCGTTCATCCGGTCGCGGGCCATGCCACCCAGGGTCGGGTTCGTCTGGTCCAGCGCCCCGGCGGTGAAGCCGGCGAGGTAGTTGGCGTCCCACAGGTTCAGGTAGTACGCGGAGTTGCGGCAGAAGCCGCCGGGGGCGCCGGACAGGTACTGCCGGCAGACCTCGCCGAGGGACCAGGTCATGGTCCAGCTGCGGTAGTCGTACTCCTGGCCCGCCCAGCGGACCCAGACCCGGATGGTGACCTGGAGGTCGGCGTACTCGTGGTGCCACTTGACGTCGTCGTAGGCCTCCACGTTGGCCAGGCCGCCGGAGTAGCACAGTTTGACCGTGGGCGCGTCCGGGTGGGCGTACTGCGCGAACAGCAGGCTGGCCGGGGTGCCGTTGAGGGTGACCGTGGACGGGCGGGTCAGCGACGGCCCGGTGCCGGTGCACGGCGGCACCTTCGCGGGATCGCTCATCTTCGCCGGGTCCGGCAGGGTCGCGGCGGTGTACTGGTCGCCGCTGCCGAACATGTTGTACGTCTTGCCGCCCGGGTTGGTGCCGCGGACGGCCGCGAGCTGGCCCGAGAAGTTCTGCAGCGCGGCGCGGTACTCGGCCGACAGGCCGGTGAACAGCGCGTTGGTGCGCCTGCCGTTGGCGTCCGGGGTCGACAGCGGCTTGCTGAACTGGGTGGTGGAGTTGATGATGCCCTGACCCGCGCCGAGGATGCCGCCGGTGCGCGCCTGGCTGACCTGCCTGGCGTAGGCCGGGTTCTCGGCCACCAGGCGGGCGTAGGCGCGGGCCGCGACGATCCACGGCACCACGTCGGCAGGCTGGTTGACCTGCGGCGCCTGCCAGCCGAAGTACTGGCGGGCATACCAGTCGAGGTAGTCCACCGACCCCTTGGCCCGGTAGGTCTGGAGCACCGTCATCGGGTTCTGCGTGGCGTACGTGGAGGCGTCCGGCCCGGCGAAGGGCGGGTTGAACGCGGTGTCGGTGGCCATCAGGTGCAGCGGGTTCTCCACCGTCTGGTAGTCGCCGTAGCTCTGGATCGGCTCGCCGTAGGTCTGCCGGTGGCCGATGCCCCAGTTGATGCGTTCCTTGACCGCGTTGAGCTGGCCCTGCTGAAGCGACTGCATGATCTGCACGCCCCAGTTGTCCACCGTGGTGTTCAGCTGGTAGAGCCCGCGCTCCAGCTCGGCGAGCTGGGCCAGGGTCGCGTTCTGCAGGTCGATGACCTGGTCGAACTTGTCCAGCATGTCGGTGTAGACGACGGTCAGGGCGTGCTCGACCCGGTCGAAGCGGCTCTGCATGGTGCTGGCGAGCGCGCCGACCTCCTGCCGGAGCTGGTGGATCTGATCCATGATCATCTGCTCGGGCGTCGTCTGCTCGGCGAAGACCGGCAGCAGCGCGCCGATCGCACCGATGATGTTGCCGGTCAGCGCCACGGTGCTCATCGAGGTGAGCGCCTGGCCCAGGCTCAGCCCCGCGATCGACGGGATGTACTTGTTGATCGACGTGGCGATCTGCACCGCGGCCCGGCCCAGCCCGGCCGCGATCCGGCCCGACTTGGGGTCGACGTAGCCGATCAGCTTGGCCAGCACCTCGACCGCGCTGCCCGCACCGTCGATGATCTTCTGCCGCGCGGCGGCGGCGTCGCGCTGCTGGGCGAAGACCGCCTCGGTCGGGCGCGGCCCGATGCCGGTCGCCGGGTACGCCGCGTTGAGCTGGCCCACCGTCGACACCATGACGGTGTTCTGCTCCTCCAGCCGCTGCATCGCGGTGAGCAGCTGCGCCTTGGCCTCGGCCAGGTACTGCTCGGTGTTCTGCTGGTGGTCGAGGATCGCGTCGACGTTGAGGTACACCGAGATCATCGGGTCGGCGGCGAGCTGGTCGATGGACGCCGTCGACAGCACGCCCAGCCGGGCGCCGAAGCTGCCGTCCCACGCGGCCGAGAACTGCTGGTCCTGCTGGGCCAGGGCGGTGATGCGGCGCCAGATCATGTCCTGCACCGGGTAGAGGCGCTGGAACTGGTCGTACTCGAACTGGGCGGTGGCGACCTGGTCCAGCCGCTCGCCGTACGCCTTGGCGTCGGGGCTGACGACCGTGTCGAGCAGCTCCTTCATGACCGGGGCGGCGATCGCGGCGTCGGGGTGCAGGGCGATCATGTTGAGCATGTGCGGCAGCAGCTCGTAGGCCTGCCGGTTGGCGTCGCTGCCGGTCAGCTTGCTGTCGTACCACTGGCTCATCACGGCGGTGTGATCGCGCATCTGGTCGAGCGTGTACGCCGGGTGCAGCTGGCGGTAGCCGTACATCTCGGTGCTCAGCACCAGGTCCTTCAGACCCTGGTTGCCCTGCGAGTGCAGGCGCACCGAGGCGACGAAGAGCTTGTCGCGCAGGTCCTGGCCGTCGACGCTGACCGGATCGCCGGCCTGCGCCGCGTGGCCGAGGGCGAGGACCGCCGTCACCGCGACGGTCGTCACGGTGGCCAGCGATCGGGACAGGCGGGTCCGTTTCGGGCGGGTGAGCCCGAGACCGCGCCAGTGGAGCTTCACTGTCGTTCCTCTCTCGTCGGGAAGGGGCGGCCCGCACCACGGGGAAGAGCGGGCCGCCTGACCCATACGCTGCCGGGCGCCACTTCGGAACGGCTTGGAACGCCCGGCCGGGAGGATCCGCCCTGCTCAGCCCACCAGGGCCGGGGTGCCGGCCTGGCTGCCGCGCACGATCAGGGCGCTCACCTCGGCCCGGCTCAGCCCGGCACCGCGCGCCAGGCACCGCGCCAGGTCGGCCGGTGCCAGCGCGGCGTGCACGGCGGCCTGCTCGCGCGGGCCGTCGATGGGGTCCATCACCGCCGGGTCGAACCCGGTGCGGGCGCCGTGGGCCGCGACCGCGCCCAGCAGCACCGCGGCGTCCTCGCCCCGCCCGGCCTGCGCCAGCGCCGCCGCCGTGGTGTGCGCCAGCACCAGCCACGAGGTGACGTCGGCGGCCGCGTCGAGGGGTCCGAGCAGCTCGGCCGCCGTACGCAGCGCGCGGTCGGGGTCGCCGGCGTCGCGGGCGCACTTCATCGCGCCCCAGGCCGCGGAACCGGCCGCCCACACGTGCCCGCACCGCTGGGCGGCGAGCACGGCAGCGTCGAGTTCGGCACGGGCCTGTTCGGACGGCCCGGTCAGGCGGCGCAGCATGCCGAGCACCATCATCGCCTCGGCCCGCAGCCACGGCAGGCCGGTGCGTTCGGCCAGCCCGAGGCCCGCCTCAGCCTGCCGCGCGCCGTCGGCCGCCCGGCCCAGCATGGCCTGGAAGTGCGCCTGATAGACCACGGCGTGCGCCTCGCAGACCCGGTCCCGGACGGTCCGGGCGGCCTCGGCCGCCGCCGTCGCGGCCGCCAGCGCGGCGGCGGGGTCGCCGGTGAGGTAGGTCAGGCCCGCCACGCCCAGCCAGGCGCGGCCGCGTACCCGGGGCGGGGCGTCGGCGGCCAGGTCCAGGGCGGCGCGCAGCCAGCCCAGGCCCTCGGTGATGTGGCCGCGCCGGTACCAGAACCAGGCCAGGGCCCCGCCCAGGCGCAGCGCGGTCTCGCCGTCGCCGTCCAGCAGCGCCGACGACAGCGCCGCCCGGGTCTCCGGCTGGTCCCGGTCGAGCCGCGCCAGCAGCGTGTTCGCCTCGGGGCCACGCAGGCCCGCCTCGGCCGACTCGGCCCAGGCCAGCACCCAGCCCCGGTGGCGGCGCCGCAGCAGCCGCGCGTCCGGTTCGGACACGGTCTGCCCGGCGAACGCGCGCAGCGGGGTCAGCAGCCGGTAGCGGCGCGGGGCGGTGCCCGGCTCGGTGGCCAGCAGGGACTTGCGTACCAGGGCCGACAGGTCCGGCAGCAGCACGGTCGGCCGCTGCCCGGCGATCGCCGCCGCGGCGTCCAGGTCGAACCCGCCCGCGAACACCGACAGCCGCCCGAACAGCCGCTGCTCCGGCGCACCGAGCAGGTCGTAGCTCCAGGTGATGGCCTGAGCCAGGTCGCGGTGGCGGGCGGGACGCCGGTCGGCGGCAGGGTCGGGGCGCCCGCCGAGATCACCGGCGATCTGGTCCAGCGACAGCACCCGGCACTGGGCCGCGGCCAGCTCGATCGCCAGCGGCACACCGTCGATCTCGCGGCAGATCTCACCGACGCGGGCCAGCTCGGCCGGGGTCGGCGCCCAGCCGGGCAGCACCGCCTGGGCACGGGCGACGAACAGGTCCGCGGCCTCGCCGCCGGCCATCGGCCCGATCTCGACGACGACCTCCCCGGCCAGGCCCAGCGACTCGCGGCTGGTGGTGAGCACGCGCAGGTGCGGGCAGCGGCGCAGCAGGGTGGCCACGACGTCACGTACGGCCTCGACGAGGTGCTCGCAGTTGTCCAGCACCAGCAGCACGCGGCGGGTGCCGAGCACGGCGGCCAGCCGGGCGGCGTCGGCGGCCCCGGCCACGCCGAGCACGGTGGCGATCTCTGCGACGACCAGGTCCGGCTGGGCCAGCCCGGCCAGCTCCACCAGCCACGGGCCGTCGCCGTCGGCGCGCTGCCCGGCCGCGTGCAGGGCCAGCCGGGTCTTGCCGATGCCCGCCGCCCCGGTGACGGTCACCAGCCGCGCGCGGTCCAGTTGCGCGGCCAGGACGTGCAGCTGCTCGCGGCGGCCGACCAGGTCCGACAGCGCGCACGGCAGGTTGCGGGTGGCCGCGGCGGTGCCGGGCAGGTCCAGGGCCGGGTCCTGGCGCAGGATCGCCAGGTCGAGTTCGCGCAGCGCGGCGCCGGTGTCCAGGCCCAGGTCGGCCAGCAGCGACGTCGCCTGCCGGATCGCGTCCAGGGCGTCGGCCTGGCGGCCGCTGCGGTACAGGGCGAGGGCGAGCAGGTGCCAGGCGCGCTCGGTCAGCGGATGCTGCTCGGCCAGCGCGGCCAGTTCGGGGGCCAGCTCGCCGTGGCGGCCCAGGGCCAGGCCGGCTTCCAGCAGGTCCAGCTCGGCGGTCTGGCGCAGCAGTTCCAGGCGGCGGACGGCGGTCGCGACGAAGTCGCAGTCGTCCAGGTCGGCGAAGGCGGGGCCGCGCCACAGCGCCAGCGCCTCGGTCAGCGCCTCGTGGGCCGCGGCGGGGTCGCCGTGGCGCAGCAGCTCCGCGCCGTGCGTGGTGAGCCGGGTGAAGCGGTCGGCGTCGACGGAGTCGGCGGGCAGCCGCAGGGCGTAGCCGGTGCCCTCGGTGACCAGCAGCCGGGCTGTGGTGCGGGCGGCCCGGCCCGGCTCCAGCACCCGGCGCAGCTCGGCGACGTACGCGTGCAGGGTGGTCGGGGACGGGGTGGCGTGGCCGTCCCACACGTCCTCGACGATGCGGGCGGCCGAGACGGCACGGGGTCTGGCCAGGATCAGGCTGGCCAGGACCGCCCGTTGCCGGGGGCCGCCGAGGGGGATCTCGGCGCCGTCGACGGTGGCGGACATGGCGCCGAGGATGTTGATGCGCACGGACACGACGGCGAACCTAGGGGCTGGGGAACGCTCTCTTCCAGCTCATTAGGGGGTTACGTCCGCATGCCGACTGACCGCCCGTGTCGTCTGCCACAGGCTCCGATGCCGACGGTGGTGCCGGGGCGAGCGGTCCCGCCCGCCCCGGCACTGCGTCACTGGGTGATGGTGACCGTCTTGGTGCCGGTCGCCGGGATCTTCACCACGGTGGCGTTGGTGATGTCGGTGCCGCCGTACCAGAAGTCGGTGTCGCTCCAGATCTTGATGCGCGCGTTCTGCGGGCCCATCACCGGCAGCTGGCAGGTCTGCGTATCGAGGATGTTGCAGGACCCGACAGTCTCGCCGTTGCTGGCGTTGTAGAACACGTACGTCCTGCGACCCGGCCCGCTCACCGTGATCGTCGCACCCCGCACGAGCTGGATGTCGTACGTGACGGACTGCCCGGCGTTAACCTTGATCTTCGTGGCGGACGGCCGGGTGGGCGCGTTGCCGCTCCACTGGGTCGGGTAGCCGTCGGCGACGAAGCGCAGCGGCCAGTGGTAAGGCCCGAGGAAGTCGACGGTGTAGGTGCCGTCGGCGTTCGCCGGGAGGGAGATCCCTCCGGCGCCGCTGTGGTAGTGGAAATTGCCGAAGATCACGGCAGCGTGCTTGACGGTCGTGCCGCCGACACCCTTGATCATGCCGGTGATGGTGCCCCGGCGGTCCAGCTTGATGACCGGCCCCGCGGTGGTCTGCCCCGCCGTCACCGTGACCCACGCCGCCAGCGACTGATTGCCGGTGCCGCCGTTCGTGGTGACCCACTGTGCGCCGTACGGCGAGTGCTCGCTGCCGTTGTACGGGCTGCCGTAGGCAAACAGCTGGTAGCTGCCTACCTTCAGGTAGTCGAGGACCACGTGTCCGTCGCTGTCGGGCCGGACACAGCCGTCGAGGAACATGTTCTCGTCCTGCTTGGTCGCCTGCACACAGAAGTCCTCGACCGGCGCGCCCGTGCGGGCGTCGACGACCGTGGCAGTGATCTTCGCGGCGGGAGCGAGCGCGATGGCGACCTCGGCGACAGCACCCTCGGTGACCGTGACCCGAAGTCCCTCGGAGGCCAGGTAGCCTTCGGCGAAGGCGTAGACCCGCTGGTCGCCCACGGTCACACCGTCAATCGTGGCCGAACCGCCGGTGCCGGTGACCGAGGCGGACCCCGCCCCGGCGTCGAAGCCGGCGATGGGCGCGCCGGTGAGCGCGTCGGTCACGGTGAAGTGCACCGAGCCGGTCGGCAGCAGCGTGTCGTTGACGGTGGTGGTCTGCCCTGCGGTAACGGTGATCGGGTCGGCGTCCCTGTCCTCGATCTTGCCGTGGTAGAACTGGAAGAAGTTGCGCTCGTAGTTGTCGAACCGGACCTGGTACGTCCCGGTGAAGACGCGGTCGATGGCGAACTCGCCGTTGCCGTCGGTCGTGGCGGTGAAGTTGGATCCCCAGCTCTGGTAGATCTGCACCTGTACGTCGGCGATGCCGGTGCCGTCGCGGTCGGTGAACCGCCCGGCGACGCGGCCCGTCGGCAGCACGGTGTCGTTCACGACCACGGTCTGTCCAGCCGCGACGGAGTACTTCGCCGCGTTGCGCTCGTCGGCGGTGCCGGGCGCCCACTGCCGCCCCTGCGGAACGGGCTCGAACATGACCTGGTAGCTGTCGAGCAGCACGCGCATCGTGAACGTGCCGTCGGCCGCGGTGGTGGTCGAGGCGCCGAGGCCGACCTCGTTCTGCGCCGTGACGGGGACCGACGCGGCGGGAGCACCGCCCTGCTCGGTCAGCGTGCCGGTGATGACGCCCGTCGGCAGCAGCTCGTCGTCGACGGTCACCTGACCGCCCGCGGGCACCGTGAACTCGGTCGCGGTGTCGGAGGACAGCTGCTGGTGGGCGTACTGGCGCGGATGGCCGGGCGCCTCGATCTGCACCCGGTAGGTCCCCGCCGGGAGATCGACGAGCTGGTAGTGGCCGGTCTCGTCGGTGGTGGTCTCGCCGGAACCGTCACCGAACGCGGTGATGGTCGCACCGGCGACGGGCTGGCCCGCGTCGGTGAGCGTGCCGGCCATGGTGCCGTAGCCGTCGGCTCGGGCGGGCGCGGTCAGGCCGAGCACGCCGAGGGTGGCCGTGAGCGCGATGATGCCCGCACGGCGTCTGGTCGTTGTGAACATGTCATCCTTGAGGGGATTCGCGACGCGTTGCCGCTTGTCGCGGTGATGAAGCCGCCCCGTGATCGAACTGCGGCGCAGTCATTCTGCACACCGGCTCTGACAGTTCGTCATCGGATTATCGCGACGGCTCCGCTCCCCCGTTCAGGTGCCGTCCAGGGCGGCCGACGCGGCCGCCCTGGACGGTGGAATCACCAGTTGGTGGAACCGGCGACCTGCGGCCACGGCTTCCACCACGGCTTGATCAGGTACGCGATGCCGCCGGTGCCGCTGGCCACGGACCCGCTGGCGCGGTGGCGCTTGGTCCGCAGCCAGATCTGCTCGAACTGGCTGCGCTTGTACACGTTGCGGACCACGTCGTCGCTGGACGACGCCGGGTCATTGATGATCACGTCACCCTCGGCGGTGAAGCCGACGATGACGAACAGGTGCCCGGAGGTGCCGTAGTTGGCGCCGTCGAGCTCCGAGGACAGGAACGACTGGCTGGTCACGATCGGGATGCCCGCCGCGATGAACCGCTCGGCCTCGTCCAGGGAGTGCAGCCGGGTGACCCGGGCGTCCAGGCCCAGGTACGACGCCGCGTACGCGGTGTTGAACGGCCAGTTGCCGCCGCCGTCGTACTCGTAGTCGTAGACCATGCGGGCGGCGTGGTCGACGCTCGGGTCGGCATAGGACGGGTCGACCCAGCTGACGTCCTCGGCGGACGGGCCGCGGCCCCAGTACTCGACCACCATCTCGGTCGAGGTCGGCGAGCACCAGGCCTCCCCGCCGCCGTCGTACTCCGGGTACTGGCCGGTGTGGATGTTCTGGGAGAAGCGCGGCACGGCCAGCTCGGTGCCCCAGGCGATGTGCCCGGCGCTCGGGGTGACGGTGAAGCGGTCCGGCACGTTGGAGGTCATCGCGCCGAGCATCCACACCCGCGGCGACTGCCACTGCCCCGGCGCCCGGTACAGGGTCAGCCGCAGCTGGTACGCGTGCAGCAGCACCCCGCGCGAGGCGTCGTCGATGGAGAAGGTGTCGGTCCAGATGCTGGAGTACGGGTCGCCCTGGCCGTCGAGGGAGCTGCGGCGGATGTCGGCGTCACCGGAGGCCCAGCGGCCCATGACGTACCACGGGGTCTGGCCGCCGGTGTTGTAGGTGCCCTGCATCTCGACCTGGATCCAGGTGCCGGCCGGGGTCTGCGCGTTCCACGAGGCGATCAGCTCCGTGGCGTCGAAGCCGATCTGGGTGACCGGCCCCGTCCAGGTGGAGTAGTCCCAGGTCCTGGTGGTGCCGGTGTGCGGGTCGGTGAAATCGGTGCGGCCCTCGGGGATCAGCATCGTGATGCCGGTGTGCTGACCCGGCAGCGCGAGGGTGCCCTTGCCGGTGCCGGAGCGCCAGTCGGCGAGCCCGGACCAGTCCTGGAAGGTGATCTGCTCGTCGTGCGTGGGGGTGTCGGCGACGGCTGGCAGCGCCGCCAGGCCCGAGGCGGCGAGGCTGAACGCGGTGAGGCTTGCGACGGCCGCTGCGCGCAGGCGTGATCTGCTCATGGCTGCTCCGCGATGGTCGGGGGTGGACATTCACCCGCCACTATCGCGACTGAAACCAAGTTTCGCTAGATGCGAACAGGCAGAAAATTTTCTTGTACGCGCGGCGGCCTGCTTCCGGTGACCAACGAGCCGCTCAGGACACCGGCTCGACCGCCTCGTCCACCAGCGACAGCCAGGTCCGGTAGGTGGTGGCGAACGGCTCCGCACCGCTGGAGATCGCCTGCTGGAGCCAGGCCGCCGCCTCCGCCGCCTGCCGGATCACGTCCGGCGGGTAGGCGTAGCGGACCTGGTGCTCGGCGAACTCGTCCTCGTCCCACAACTCGACCCGGCCGTCGTTGCGCAGGCGGGCCACGTCGAGGTCGAGGTCGACCATGGTCACCTCGGACTCGCTGGGCCAGGTGATCGGGCCGGTGATGTCGCAGTAGATCTCGACGTCGGACGGGCGGCCGTTGAACACCGCCGTCCACCAGGCCGTACGCGGGAACAGCAGCACGTGGGCCTGCTTGATCACGACGTCCGGACCGTCGTGCCCCTTGCGGGCGATCAGCCCCGGCCCCGCGCCGAGCCAGACACCGTGCTCGTCCTCGCCGAGCCGCGTCATCGTCTGGTGCCAGTGCAGGCTCCCGTCGAACTTGGTGTAGACCACGCGTACCCGCTCACTCGTCATGCCGCGACGCTATAGGTCCGTTATATGCATCCGCGACCCATTTACCACGTCCCTCGGCCCGCCCTGGTCCAGCGCAGTTTCGGGGAAACTGCACGAATCTTGGACACGATTCCAGCAGTTTCCCCGAAACTGCTCGGCCAGGTCCCGGGTAGCCGCCGGCGGGATGTGTCCCGCGGTCTGCCGGATCGTTGATCACCGTATGAAGCCACACGCCGTGCTCGGAGCCGTCGCCCTCGCGGCCATGCCCTTGTTCCTGGCGACGCCCGCGCAGGCCGCCGATCCCGGGCCTCGGGAGGAGATCGTGTCGGATCTTCTCTGCGACCTCCCCGCCGAGGATCCCGAGGAGGAGATCGGGCTCGACGTTCTCTGCGACCTCCTGACCGGGGATGCCGACGAGGACATCGCCGTCGCGAACGGGGGGCCGGTCGGCCCAGGGCTCAGCGAGCTTGTCGCGATCGCCGAGGGCATCCTGCGGAAATACGGCATCACCAAGTCGTTCGCGGACATCCAGGACCTCGACGCGGGGATCCTCGCGATCGCCTCCGGCATCCTCAACATCAACGGCAAGGAAGGCATCATCGCAGCCCCCGGGCGGCTCCTCGGCAATTCTCCGCCCAAGACCTCGAAACTGGACGCGGCGGACCAGAAGCTCCTACCCAGCGACCTGTACTCGCCCAGTGGGTCCGACAACGCCACCGTCATGGCTGAAAGGCAACCCTGGTCGCGGTGACACGGTGGCAAGCAAGCGCCCTCGTGCCCGATCCGGAGAGCACGACCCGCCCATCGCCCGTGTCGTCGGCGCCTTCATCCGAGATGCTCCGAAGGCCTGTCACCGTCCGCCGATGAAAGGCGGTGACAGCGAATGACGGCATCCTCGCCCGCGAACTCGACGACCGTCAGCGGTTTTCAAGACCAACCAGCTCTTACTCTTCAACCAGCGAGGATGCGCCGCAGGCGCATCAGACACCCGCGCATTGCCCGGATCTTGCTGCCTACAGGCGGATGGTTACCTCGGCCAGGTCTCACAGCGTCGTGGTGAGTTCATCCGTTCGGAAGGCGCAAGTCGGGTCGAGGGTACTTCACCTTGTCCGACACTCCCCCTGCCATAGCGGCGGATTCCGGGCCGGCCGGAGCGGTTGACACAATCAGTCCCGTGAATCTCAAGCGGCTCGTGATCGCCTCGGTGCTCCTGGCATGCACGGTCGGGCTGACATGGATATTTCTCGGCCCGGAAGCCCAGACCTCGGCAGTCAACAAGGCGAACGTGGTCGGGGGCGCGGCTGGCGCCGTGGCGCTTATCTTCACTGTCGCGGCGTTGTGGCCAGACAGGCGGCGAGCAGAGACGCTCACGATGCGTGCCGAGAGAGCGGACGCGGCAGTGGAGTACCTAGCGATCGAGACCCTGCGGTATTGGCGGGATCAGGCCAAGGCCCGGCTGATCACCACGCCGTCGCCGGTGACGGTCCGCTGGCGGCGAGCCGGTGACGATGTCGCCGCCTGGGTCGGCCCGCAGTCGGCACTGCTGACCGAGGGGGCAGTGACGCACCTGCGCGAGCAGCTCTACGAGCGCGCCAGTGGCCCGGCGCGGGTGGTGGTGCTCGGCGGTCCAGGCAGCGGCAAGACCACCGCGATGCTGCTGCTGCTCATCGACGTCCTGGACCACCGGACCACCGGCTCGGCGCAGCCCGTGCCGATTTGGCTGACCCTCGGCGGCTGGGATCCCGACACCACAGCATTGCGGGACTGGGCCGCTACCGTCCTGCAACGTGACTACCCCGCTCTGGGCGCCACCGAGGACGGCGGGGTGGATGCGGCAGGGGAACTCATCCGCACGGGGCGGGTCTCGTTGTTCCTCGACGGGCTGGACGAGATGGCCCCCACACTGCAAGGCCGGGCGCTGGAGGCGATCGACCGCGACGCGACCGGGCTGGCCCTGATGCTCACCAGCCGCCCCGACGAATATCAGGCCGCCGTCAACCAGGGCCGCCTCTACCAGGCCGACGTCATCGACATCCTGCCCGTCACGACCAGACACGCCCGCGACTTCCTCCTGGCCGACCAGCTCGGCCCACGGCGCCGCGCCTGGGAACGGCTGACCGACGATCTGCTCACCCACCCGCATAGCGTGGCCGCTCACACCCTGACCACACCACTGGCCCTGAGCCTGGCCCGCGACACCTACAGCCAAGCCGACCCCACCGCCATGCTCGACACGCACGCCTACCCCACACCCGACGCGCTACTACGGCATCTGCTAGTCCGCTCGCTCCACCTTGCTTACCCCGACCGAGCAGAGTACGAATACGCCAACCGATGGCTGGGCTGGATCGCCCATCACATGGGCACCAACCGCGACCTACGCTGGTGGGACATCCCCGCCTGGGTACCCAATCGACAACGACACCTTGTAGGCGGGTTTGCGGCGGGACTAACGGTCGGGCTCGTGGACGGACTCGCCAGCGGACTCGCGGTCGGGCTCAGGCTCGGGCTCATGGTCGGGCTCACGCTCGGGCTCGCGGCCGGGATCACGTTCGGGCTGGCGGACGAGCTCAAGCCTCATAGCTTCGCCATGAAATGGCCAGGCCGCAGACCATTTATTCGCGCTGTCATGGCCTGGCTCATGTTCGGGCTCGTGGCCGGGCTCACGTTCGGGCTCGCGGCCGGGCCCGCGGTCGGGCTCGCGGTCGGGCTCACGGTCGGGCTCACGGTCGGGCTCACGGTCGGGCTCACGGCCGCGATGATCGCACTTCAGGAATCTTGGCGCGATCCGCTGGAAACAGCGCAGGCAGCCAGCCCGATGAAGACCTATCGCTCTGATCGTCAGAGGACTGTCGTGGTCGGGCTCACGGCCGGGCTCACGTTCGGGCTCACGTTCGGGCTCGCGTTCGGGCTCGCGTTCGGGCTCGCGGTCGGGCTCGCGATCGGGCTCGCGAGCGGGCTCGGGTTCGGGCTCATGACCGCAGCCATGAGCGCGGCCGGACCAGCCCTGGAAATGTTGAAGGCCGATGTGGTCTGGAGGCTACGCGGACACCGTATTCGGTTCATGTCCTTGCTGGAGACCGCCCTAGCCAGGCACGTACTACGTCAGGCTGGAGCGAGCTACCAATTTCGCCATGCCGCACTTCAAGATCTGCTAGGTGAGACATACGTTGCCGAACCCAGCCAACGCATACACCACACGTAGACACCCATCACCAAGCGGTCACGAAGACCGCTAGGACGTACGCCCGCTATCTGCGCCGATACCATCCGGTCCGGACCACCGCCCCGGCTATTTCCCGTGCCGTTGGCATCATTCGGCTGTGCGTCGAGCTGGCTTCCATGACAGGAGGGGCCACGCTGGCCGCCTCGCCGACGTGGGCACTTTCGCCGACGCAGTCCTCGACAGCGCGGAGATGGACACCCCTGCCACGAGGGCTGCGGCGGCAGGTGCGTGACAGTGACGCACGTGATCCCGCTGATCCCGGCTGCGCGACGGCGGCGCCGTACGGCACGATGCGTACATGATCGAGATTCAGGTGCTGTCCCCCGACGACTGGGCGCTGTGGCGCGAGCTGCGGCTGGCCGCGCTGGCCGAGGCGCCGTACGCGTTCGGGTCGACGCTCGCGGACTGGACCGGCTCCGGCGACCAGGAGGAGCGCTGGCGCATCCGCCTGGAGCTGTCCGGCTCGTACAACCTGATCGCGCACCTGGACGGCGTGCCGGTCGGCATGGCCAGCGGCGTCCCCGGCGAGCAGCCCGGCCACACCGAGCTGATCTCGATGTGGGTGAGCCCGGCCGGTCGCGGCAAGGGCGTCGCGGCCGCGCTGATCGAGGCGGTGGCCGCCTGGTCGCGTACGCAGGGCGTGCCCGAACTGCGGCTGATGGTGGCCGACGGCAACGACGCCGCGATCGCGCTCTACCGGCGCTGCGGTTTCAAGGAGACCGGCCACGTCCAGCCGATGCCCGACGGCGAACGCGGCGAGCTGGAGATGGCACTGGCACTGTGAGCGGCCGGCCCGGCCGGTGACCGGCTCGGTGTCGCCCCGTACCCGCTCGCCGCTCCACCACGCCCCGCCAGCCCCACCCCCACTGTCATAGACGCTGGCCTATCACGTCGATCCAGGCTCCAGTCGACGTGACAGGCCAACGACTATCAAACCCCGCCGGAGCTCCGCCGAGCGGCGTGGTGATCGGCGTTGGCGGTCAGAACATTCGCTTCCAGGCCAGCAAGTGACCCGAAACGGCGATCTTGGCCGCCACGCCGCGACTGCGGCGGAGACCGCGCCCCGCCTCTCCACCCCGCAGCCACCCGTCAGTACGGGTACGCCCCCTCCGGGTCCGTCGCGGTGTCGAGCAGGTTGACGCTGCGTACGGCCGGATCGGCGGCCAGGTCGCGCAGCACCGCCAGCGGGACGCGCGGCAGCACGAACGCGTGCACCAGCCCCGCCTGCGCGACCGCCCGGATCTGCGCCGACGGAGGCAGCCCGACCTCGTACAGCGCCTCGTCGTAGCTGCCGTCCATCCGCTCAGCCCAGGCCCGCAGCTCGCCCAGGTCCGCGTTCGGCCAGGTGACCGGGAAGTACGGGCTGGACTCGTACGGGCTGACGGCGAACACCGGCACGCCCCGGTAGGGCACGGCCTCCACCGGCACCCTGCTGTCGAACCAGGCCCCGAACCGCTCCCCCGGCACCGGCTCGGCGAACTCGACCAGCACCGAGACCAGGGTCGCGTCCGGCAGTCCCGCCAGCAGCGCCTTCGTCCTGGCCAGGTCGGGGCGGCCGCGCTGCATCGCGTCGCGCAGCGGGGTCGGCCCGTCGTCGAACGAGGTGTGCAGGCTGCCGTCGACGTCCTGCGTGACCGTGGCGATCCCGGCGGGCGGGTACCCCAGTGCCCCGAGCGGCCGCGCCAGCAACCGCAGCTCGGCGGCCAGCCCGAGGTTGGTCAGCCCGCCCAGCGGCCCGGCCGCGCAGCAGCTCCCTTCCTGTTTGAAATCGTATTCCGGGTGCGCGGCGACGGTGCCGTAGTAGCCGACGGTGAAGAACCGGTCGCCGCGCAGCGCGCTGATCGTGATCGCGGTCGCCACGACCAGCATCAGCACGGCGATCAGCGCGGCCGCGGCCGCGAGCGCGGTGCGGACCACGCCGCGGCGCATGGCCCGGCGCACCGCCCGGTCGTCGTACGGCGGCAGTTCGGGCAGGTCAAGGGGTTCGTCGGTCATGGCCGTGCTCCTCCTGTGCCAGTGTGCGCAGCGCCTCGCGGGCCCGCCAGACCGCGGTGCGGATCGCGGCCGGGGTACGTCCGGCCATCGCGGCGACCTCGGCGTGGCTGAAGCCGTCCAGGTACACCAGTTCCAGCAGCCGCCGGTCGGTGGCGGGCAGCCGGGCCAGCAGGTCGCGCACCTCGATGCGGGTGTGCGGGAACGCCTCGGCGGGCTCCAGCACCTCCTCCAGCGGCACCAGCGGGCGCCCCTTGCGGTGATGGTCGGCCAGCACGTTGCGGGCGATCGCCAGCAGCCAGGCCAGCGGCGATTCGCCGCGCCAGCCCAGGAACGCGGCGGTGGCGCGGGCGAACGCCTCCTGGGCCAGCTCCTCGGCCAGGGCGGGATCGCCGGTGCGCCGCCGCACGTAGCCGAGCACGACCGGCCAGTACGCCCGGAACAGGTCGGTCATCGTGGTGGCGATGGTCGTCTCCCTCGGCCGCACAGCGTCTATGACGAGGTTTCATACCAACCAAGACGGTCGGCTCGACGCTTATGTCACAAGGGAATAGGGTCGCTGGTGCCCGTGGTGCGACGCGGCGTCCCGGGATGCCGGGAGGAGAGGTTACGCCTTGGCCTGGACGGAGACCGAGCTGGTGGCTCGGGCCGTACGCGGCGACACCGACGCCACCGCCGACCTGATCACGCAGGTCCGCCCGGGGGTGGTCCGCTACTGCCGCGCCCGGCTGGGGCCGGTGGGCGGCGCGTACACCACCGCCGACGACGTGTCGCAGGACGTCTGCATGGCGCTGCTGCAGGCGCTGCCCCGCTACCGCGAACAGGGCGTCCCGTTCGCGGCCTTCGTGTACACCGTCGCCGCCCGCAAGGTCGCCGACGCGCAGCGGGCCGCCGTCCGCCATCTGGCCGCCGCCCGGCCCGACACTCCGCCGGAGCGGGCCGATCACACGCCCGGCCCGGAGCAGCGGGCGCTCGACCGCGACCAGGCCAGGCGGCTGGCCCTGCTGCTCGGGCAGCTGCCCGACACGCAGCGGGAGATCATCGTGCTGCGGGTGGCGGTCGGGCTGAGCGCCGACGAGGTCGGGCTGTCGCTCAACATGACCGCCGGAGCGGTGCGGGTCGCGCAGTCACGGGCCCTGGCCCGGTTGCGGGCACTGGCCGACGACCTGCGCGACGGGTCGGCCGCCCTGGAAGGGAGGTCGGCATGACCGGGCCGGACCGCGACGACGAACTGCTCGACGCGCTCGCCACCGGCGGTGCCGCCCCGGACGGCGACCGCGTGGCCGCGCTGCTGGCGGCCTGGCGCGACGATGTGGCGGGCACGCCGGCGGCTGACGGGGCGGGGCCGGGGTTGCGCTCCGCACCTCACACCTCCGGTGGTGTGCGTACACCTCCACAGGTGTGGCCGCGCACAGGGACTCGTCCCGGGCGGCGGCGGCCGAGCCGCGCGCTGGTGGCCTCGGCGGCCGTGGTGGTGGCGCTGGTCGGCGGGGTGGCGCTGGCGGCGGGCAACGCCCGGCCGGACAGTCCGCTGTGGCCGGTCACGCGGGTGCTGTACGCCGACCGCGCCGACTCGCGCCTGGCCGCCCGCGACGCGCAGCGGCTGCTGGACCAGGCCAAACTGGCGCTGCGCGACCGGCGCCGCGACGACGCGGCGGCGCTGCTGCGAAAGGCCGAGACCACGATCGAGCTGGTATCGGAGGAGTCCGACCGCCGCCGACTGACGATCACGTTGCAGAAGCTGCTGGCGGCTATAGCCGATCCGCACCTGGCGGTGGCCGGCGGGCAGGCGCCGGTGCCGTCGGCCACGCCGGGCACGGTCGCCCCGAGCCCGTCCGCCGGGGCTGCGGCGCCGTCCCCGACGCGGGGGCGGGGCGGCCTGCCGCCGCTGCTCCCGTCACTGCCGCCGCTGCTGCCCTCGCTGCCGCCGATCCTGCCGTCACTGCCGCCGATCCTGCCTCCGCTGCCGCCGCTGCTGCCGTCCGGGCTGGGCGGCCTCGGCTAGCGACGGAAGAGCCCGGCTCGCGGTCGCCACCGCGGGCCGGGCCCGGATCGTGGCCCGGGAGCACGGGCTCCCGGACCACGAGGTTCACCGCCTCCGGCGCAGCGGCCGCACCAGATCGGTGAGCAGCATCTTCGCGAACCCGGCCTTCTGCCGCGCCAGGGCCGGACGGCCCCGGCGCTGCGCCAGGTCGGTGGCGCCGACGGCGATCAGCGACACGAACGACGCCGGTCCGCAGATGCCGATCACGACGACGCAGGCGAACGCGCCGATGGCGAACACCGTGGTGGGCAGGCCCAACCGGTACGCGCCGAGAAGCACGGCCAGCACCACCAGCGCGATGAGAACGATCCGGTAGAGCACCACGAGCAACCGATATGGCGTCGTGGCGCGCAACCGCTCCTGCTCCTCGTCGAACGTCGTCATGTCCCGCTCCTGATCAATGGCCGCAGGTGAAGGTGAAATCGCGGTTGAATCGGCAGACGAGGGTCTCCGACCCGCCGTGGGTCCAGGTCACGGGCGATCCTACGCCGTAGGTCCCGGTCACTGCGGTGGTCCAGATCGGCCGGCCGTTGGAGGTACCGGTGGCGTAGGTGATGTCGCCGCCGATCTTGCCCCAGCCGGCACCGGCGTCGGTCGTCTCGAACCCGCCGGCCTGGTCCATCAGGTCGCCGTTGGAGAAGACCATGCCCATGCCGAGCCAGCCGCCGGCCTGTACGCCTTCGCTGGTGCCGCCGGTGAGCATGAACCCGACGCCCTTGTCGTCCACGCCGATGCACACCGAACCCGCCACGCCGAAGTAGGCGCTCAGACCCCCGGAGATCGGGCAGTAGCCCACCATCTTGATGTCGCTGAGCAGGCCGGGCTCGCCCTCGCCGTCGCAGTGGTAGGAACCGTCCCCGTTGGACGTGCACCCGGCCGGGATCGGCCGGTTGTCGCCCCACGGCGTCGGGTTCGGCGTGCCCAGCGGCTGCTGGGTGTTCCCGCCCGGCCCGGGGGCCGGGGTCGGTCCCGGGGCCGGACGCGGCGTCCCGAAGGGGCCGCTCGGCCCGCACGGCTGACCCGCCCGTGCCCGCAGCTGGCAGTACGTCTGGATGAGCGCCCGCTTGGCGGCCTCCTGGCGGCGCTGCTCAGCCCACCACTCGCGGTCCTCCTTGCTGTTGCAGTCGTCCAGGCACGCCCGGCGACCGTCGGGGTCGCTGGCGGTGACCGGGGTGCTGTCGGCGTACCCGTAGTTGGTCCAGCTCAGCGGGTCCTTCTGGTCGAACTCGGGGTCGGGGCTGACGAACCGACCCAGGGCCGGGTCGTATTCGCGTGCTCCGATGTGGACCAGACCGGTGGTGTCGATGTCACCGGCGACGAAGCCCCGCGCGTTCGGCCAGGACACGGCCGGTCCGCGCTGGGTGCCGTACGGGCCGGACCAGCGCTGGGTGATCGCCTGGTTCCCGGCCGCGACCGTGATCTGCTGGGTGTTCTGCGTGTCGGTCACCAGCCAGGTCACGCCCGCACCGGTCGCCGTCATGGCGCAGGTGCGCCCGGCGTAGGTGTAGTAGCGCACCGCGGTCACCGCACCGCCGCTCTTGGCCACCCGGATCTCCTGACCCGGCAGGTAGAGCGTGGTGTACGCCGGGTCCGACTGGATGAGCCGGGTCCCGTCGGCGGTGTAGACGCTGCTGACGCCGCCTTCGCTGTTGGCCGCGAGGTGGCCCTCGGCGTCCCAGGTGAGCACCTGCGGCAGGCCGGTGCCCGGCCGCTTGGTCAGGTTGCCCGCCGCGTCGTACTCGTAGTTGTCGGTGCGGCTGACCCCGGGACCGGTGGTGACCACCGCCTGCACGCCGTGCACGTTGGCGCCGCCGTAGGTGTACACCGCGCCGGTGTCACCGGCCGCCGCGTGGGTCGTCTGGGTGGCCCGGTTGCCGACGGTGTCGAACGTCCAGGACAGGTAGTACGGCGCGGGGCCGCCGAGCGCCGAGGCGTCGGGGTTCGGGCTGCACGAGGCGCCCGACGGCGTCCAGGCCGCCGAGAGCCGCTTGTCCCAGTCGTAGCGCAGGCACTGCCGGTCGGTGACGCCGGTCGAGGTGACCTGGGTCGACTCGGTGGTGTTGCCCGCCGCGTCGTAGGTGTAGTGGTTGTCGGCCACGGCCTGCGACACGGTCTGCCGGATGGTGGTGGCCTGGCTGAGCCTGCGGGTGGTGTCCTCGTACGCCATCGACTGCTGGAGCCAGTTCCCGCCGGTGAGCTGGAACTGCGTGAAGCTGGTCTCGCCGTACGCGGTGTACGCCGTGTCGGTGACGTACTGGCCGAGGCCCGGGGCGTTGGTCTGCAACTGCTCCGGCCTGCCGGTGACCGGGTCGTAGGTGAAGGTGAGGGTCTCGGCGCCCAGCGAACCCGCGTTGGGGTAGGACAGGGTCGCGGGCTGGCCGTCCACCTTGTACGTCCGGGCGATCGTCCAGGTGCCCGAGATGCCGGTGGTGCCGGTGACGGCCGGGACGGTGTAATCCTCGCCGGTGGACAGGTACGTCGGCGTGTAGCCGCGCACCTTGACCTTGTACTCGTCGGTGCCGTTGTTGAGCCAGCGGCTGGACGAGGCGAGGTAGCCCTTGGCACCCGGCAGGTCGTAGGCCCACGTCGCGAGCTTGGTGCCGGACGTGGTCCCGGCGAACTCGCCGGTCTTGCGGCCCAGGGTGTCGTAGCCGAACGCCAGCGTCTGGGTGCGGGCGTCGGTGCTGGTCAGCATGTCGCCGTAGTCGTTGAACGAGGCCGAGTGGTCGCCCTTGTCCGGGTCGTGGTCGGCGGTGATCCGGCCCAGCAGGTCGTACTGGTAGGTCCAGGTGCTGCCCGCGTTGTCGGTGACGACGTCCTGCTGGCCGCGGCGGTTGAAGTGGTACAGCGCCCGGTCGTACAGCGCGCGGGTGTCCTGGCCGACGGTGGCCGGGTCGTGGTAGCGGCGCAGTTCGGTGGTGCGCTGCTGCGCGTCGACGAGCGTGGTGGTCGCGGTGCCGCCGGTGGGCGGCGTGACGTTGACGCGGTCACCGCCGTACGTGGTGGTGGTGCGCCACAGTTCCTGGCCGGACGAGCGGGCGACGGACGCGGTGGGGCGGCCGGCCCGGTCGTACTCCGTGACGTTCTGCTGCTTGGGCTGCCAGTCCAGGATGGTGAACAGGGTGGTGGACGGCTGCACCGAGGCGTCGAAGTACGTGGACTCGATCGACTTGCGGCCGGCCGGGTCGTACTTGGTCTCGGTGAAGACCGTGCCGACGTGGCCGTCGGCCAGGGACGCGGTCTGGGTCTGGCGCGGCTTGAGCCTGCCGTCGAACAGCTGGTAGGTGACCGTGTACGCGTTGCCGGCGTGCAGCTTCTGCGCGGTCACCGCGTTCGGGCCGCCGCTGTTGCGCACCAGGTAGGAGTACATCTCGCTGGGCTGGCTCGGGAAGCTCGCCCGAAGGTGGTTGGGCAGCCACAGCTGCGTCATCTCGCCGAGGGCGTCGAAGACCGCCTCGGTGCGCCTGCCGTTGACGTCGACCGACACCGTGGGCACGCCCCAGCCCGGCTCCACCGTCTTGGTGGCGGTGCCGAGGCTGTTGGTGACCGCGAGCGAGGTCAGCGGGGCGCCGGAGGCCGGGGTGTACACCGAGGTGGTGTGGTTGCTCCGCACGTCGGCGGCGTCGGTGACGCGGCCGTACGCGTCGAACGCGCTGGTCGACTGGGTGAGCCAGCTCGGCCCGGCCCCGGTCGTCCACGCCTTCGCGACCTCAACCCGGGTCTTGTCGCCCTTGGTCGGGACCTGGCCGAAGGCCTGGCTGTCGAAGCTGGTCCGGGTCATCGAGACGACGTCCTGGTCGGACTGCGGCGCGGTGCCGCAGGACCGGCCGTACACGTCGATCTCGCTCATCAGGTTGAGCAGGGTGGTGCCGATGTTGCGCAGGTAGGTGTTCACGGTGCAGGTCTCGTCGCCGCTGACGGCGAGGTCGCCCTGGTCGTCGATCTGCGTCGGCTGGCCGTAGGTGGGGTCGTAGGCGGTGTCGGCCCGGGTCACCCGGCGGCCGCCGGAGGCGAGCCAGGTGGCGGTCCACGCCGTCGCGGTGCCGGAGAACCGCGCGTAGGCGTTGGTGTCACCCATGTCGCGGGTCGCGGTCGGGTCCGACGCCCACGGGGCGCTGACCTTGGTGCCGACCGGCGCGGTCTCCACTCCGGCGTAGTCGGTGGTCTGGCGGATCATGCCCGCGTAGGGGTTGTCGTCGGGCACGGCCGGGGCGTCGGCGGTGTCGGTGGTGTCGCCGTCGGCGTTGAGGTCGATGGCGGGCAGCGAGATGCTGCGCTTGCCGCCCGCGCCGTCGAGGTCGCCGTTCATGCCCCGGAAGTACGTCGCGACGCTGAGCGTCTCGATGCCGGAGCCGGGGTCGCCGACGCGGGTCTTGACGGAGGCGTACCCCCGGAAGTCCGACCAGGTGCGCAGCTTGTCCTTGGTGAGCCCGTCGTCGTCGGTGTGCCGCCAGGCGGGGTTGCCGACGTACTCGTAGCTGGTGACCACGTCGGGGCTGCCGCCGGTCAGGTCGGCCTCGGTGACCCTGGTGACCAGGTACTTGTGGAAGTACTCGGTCTTCATGGTGTCGTCGGGCTGGGGTTCCAGCACCGGGAAGCACCGCAGGGTGTTGGTCTGCGGCGAGGCGGGCATGTGCGTCCCCGGGACGCAGTCGGCGCCCGAGTACGCGACGGACACCTTGCCGCCCGACTCCGACCAGATGGTGCCGATGCGCATCCAGTTCATGGCCGGTTTGCCGTCGGTGGCCGTGTCGACGCGGTTGGGCAGCTGCACCCAGTCGAAGTTGACCTCGGGCAGGGTGACGGCGCCGCCGCTGATCGCCGGGCCGGTCGCGACACCGGAGTGGACGATCGACTCCAGCCACAGGCCCGCGCGGGTGCCGTCACCGGGGTCGGGGAACGTGTGGGCCAGCGTCCACTGGTCGACGTTCTTGTACGCGGCACCGGCGGTGTCCCACACCTTGGTGGTGACGCTGGTGAGCCGCTTGGTGGTCCAGAACGTCGGGGAGTACTTGCCCGCGCACGAGCTGCCGGTGCACTCCTGGTCCCACGGGGTGTCGGGCCAGTGGGCCTGGTCGTGGGTGGTGCAGCCGGACAGGCACCGGTCGGCGGTGCCGAACTGGACCCGCATCGGCGCGGCCGCGGCGGTGTTCTCGGTGTCGGTGCCGGAGCGGTTGTCGGTGCCGTAGTCGACGTGGTCCAGCCAGCCGCCGCGTACGTAGCTCACGGCGCTGGAGTCGGTGAGGTTCTTGGCGTACTTGTTGGTCTCGGCGCCGTAGAAGTACGACATGGTGTTGCCGTGCGGGTCGACGACGTAGTCGAGGTTCCACCGGTACGCCTGGTCGCAGAACGAGGAGCTGAAGCCGCTCGCGTGGCACGGCTCACCGCTGTTGTTGCCGGCCACCGGGGCGGTCCACGCCGAGTTGGTGGTCTTGTTCGCGGGCGCGGTGCCGGTGTAGCCGGGCAGCCGGTTGAGGCCGAAGTAGTACTTCGTGCCGTCCGGGCCGGTGATCTTCCAGTACTCGTTGTCGTTGTCGCCGTTGACGGTGTTGGTCAGCCGCTCGATCTTCGACGCGTCGTCGTTGGAGATGCGCCACTGGCCGGTGGTGCCGTCCTTGACCAGCTCGCCGCCGGAGCCGCTGAGCGACAGCACCGCGTTGTCGGTGCCCCAGCACTGGTCGCCGGTCTTGGTGCTGTTGTTGGCGCCCGAGCCCATGTCGTCGGCGCAGGGCTTGTAGCTGCGCTCGATGAAGCCCGGCCACCAGTCGAAGCCCTCGCCGATCCAGGACGGCTGGTTGTTGGTGGCCTCGCTGCGGCCGTCCACGGCCGACGACGAGTACGCCAGCGCGATCTTCGGGCCGGGCCCGTTCAGCGACGGCGGCATGCGCATCGGGTAGTTCCAGGTGAAGGCGCCCGAGTTGTTCCCGGCGGCCCAGGTCGACGACGCCTGGAGCGAGGTCGCTTTGAAGTCGCCGGAGTCGCCGTCGGGGCCCGCGGCCAGCGCGAGCATGACCCCGCCGCCGACCTGCGCGGCGGCCAGGTCGCCCGCCTGGGCCACGGCCTTCTGGCTCACCGGCTGCGCCAGCGACGTGTCGGCGGTGACGGTCTTCGCCGCGGCGTCGTTGCGCGACGGCAGTTCCCGCGCGCCGCACCCGGCGGCGCCGGGGGTGGTCAGGGCGCAGGCGGGCAGCGCGTACAGCCGAAGCCGCCGCGACCAGTCGGCGCCCATGGCGTCGGCGAAGCCCGAGTAGTCGACGGCGACGGTGACCTGCCCCGTGGCGGCCGACCCGGCGACGCCGTCCAGCCGCAGCACGACGCCGTCGCGCCACGCGGCCGGGACGGCTGCCCGGTCGACGACCTCGACGCCGACCTTGCCGGTGCCGCGCCTGCCCGCGGCCGGTCCGACCAGCACCGGCAGCCCGGCGGCCCGAGCGGGCCGCGATCCGGCCACGGCGGCCAGGTCGACGACGGCCTTGCCCGCGCCGGGCCAGGTGGCGCGGCGGAGCTTGCCCGCCAGCGCGCCCTGGGTCAGGTCGGCGGGGCGGGCGATCGGCACCACCTTGGTGCCGTGCTGCGAGGCCACCTGCTGGGCCGACAGCGTACGGGTCGCCGCTGCGGCCAAAGCCTGCTGCGGCACGGCGGTCAGTGCCGCCGCGACGACCATCGCGCTGGAGACTGTTCCCATCGCGACCTTGCGCCATGCCCGCCGACGGTTCGGCGGACTCTGTCTGAACATCCCGGACTCCTCGGGCTACGTGAGGGGACCGGACGCGGAAGCGCACTCACCGCCCCGCGCCGGTGAACTGCTCCGAATCTCACGCAGCCCGCCACCGAAGTCACCAGCTCAGCCCTGGGAGGAACCCGCCATCCACCTTCCACTCACCCCGATCAGTCCTGCCGGTCCGGACCCGGGAGCTGCTCCGGTTCGGTGTAGCCCGCGGCCCGTTCGGCGAGCAGCTGCCCGAACACGCCGCTGAACCGGCCGCAGTCCAGGCAGCGGAAGTTGTCGTCCAGGCGGCCGCCGCCGCAGTGGTCGCAGCGGCCCCGGTCGCGCGGGTCGTGGTAGACCCGCAGCGCCTCCACCAGCGCTTCGGCGACCGGTGCGCGCAGGGTGAGCCGGACCTCCTCCCCGTCGAGGCGGACGGTCAGCTCACCGAGCGCGGTGGCGTGCGGGTCGAGGGCGTCGATGCGGGTCACGAAGTCGCGCAGGGCGGCCAGCGCGTCCTGCGAGTGAGGTCGGGCCATGGTCTCGACCGTACCGGCCGAGCACCATGGCCCGTGCTGTCAGCTCATCCGCCAGCGCTGCGCGGCAGCGCCCGTGCAGGCGGCCAGTTGCAGGCTGTCCCCGATGGTGGTGTTGCCGGACGCGGTGGACAGGCACAGGCCCAGGGCGGTGAACGCCTGGGTGGCCGGGTCGTACGTCCACAGCTGCCCGGCGCTGCCGTTGCAGGTGCCCATCCGGACCTGGGTGCCCGCCGCGGCGACGCCGTCCTTGGCCTCGACGCAGGCGCCCAGCGCCGTCAGGGACCGGGTGTCGGGGTCGTAGGTGAACCGCTGGTCGCTGTAGCTGCTGTCGCAGGTCCAGGTGATGACGCCGCGCGGGTCGGCGATGTTGCCGCCGGGGATCGCCGCGCAGGTGGTGGTCGCCTCGATCCGGACGTTGCCGGTGCGCGGCCCGTCGACGGTGAGCACCTTGGCGGGGGTGACCGCGGCGGCGTACACCTTGACCTCGTCGATGTCGCCGGTGAACTTGTCGCCGACCGCGCTCATCCACCGGCCGCGGCCGATGGCGAACTTGCCGGCGGCGGCCCCGACCCGGCACGACGCCGTGCTCTGCAGGACGTCGTTGACGTACAGCTTCAGCTGCCCGGCGCGGGCGTCGTAGACGCCGACCAGGTGCTGCCACACGTTCAGGTCGGCGGCCGCGACGTTGGTCGTGGCGAACGCGTCGACGATCGCCGGGCTGGTGCTGTCCGGGGTGAGGCAGGTGAACGCCCACCTGCCGGTGCCGCCGCCGAAGTTCGCGTAGCGCAGGTGGAAGGCGCTGTTGACGGTGCCGTCCTGGCTGGCCACGACCGCGTTCCAGCCGGGCATGGCGTGCAGCCGCACCCACGCCGACACGGTGAACGACTGGTCGGTGGCGACGGCCTGGCCGGTCTCGGCGTAGCCGGTGCCGTCGAGTTGCAGCCCGGTGCCGGTGTGCCCGGCGCCGGAGACGGGCACGTTGGCGTTGGGGATGAACAGCAGGTCGCGGGCGTACGGGGAGGAGTCCAGCGCGGGGCCCTTGCCGGGTTCGCCGAACTGCCAGTCGCCGGTGATCCCGCCGTCGGCGGCCGCGGCGGCCTCGGCGGCGGTGACGACCCGGTCCCAGACCTGAACGTCGGCGACGGAGCCCTTCCAGTAGTCGTTGGGGGCGTCGTTCCAGCGGCCCCGGCCGATGGTGAGCGGGCCGGTGGCGGTCCAGCGCCCGGCCGGTGCCGGGACCTGGGCGGCCTGGACGCCGTCGACGTACAGGGTCATGGTCGCGGCGGCGGAGTCGTACACGGCGGCCAGGTGGGTCCAGGTGTTGAGCGGTGCCCCGGCGGCGCAGGCGGCCGTCAGCGCGGGGTTGGCGGTGTCGGCGGCGGGCAGGGCGAACTGCCAGCCGCCGCAGGTGGTGGAGTACTGCAACCGGAAGGCGGCGGTGTGGGCGCCGTCCTGGCCGAGCACGACCCGGGTGGCGCTGCTGTCGGTGAGCTTCACCCAGGCGGCGGCGGTGAAGCTGCCCCTGGTGTCGACCACGGGTCCGCCGGTGGCGGCGTAGCCGGCGCCGGTCAGCGACAGGGCGGTGTCCCCGCCGGGGATGCGCCCGGCGGCGCCGAGCGTGCCGCCGGTGAGGGTGGCGTCGAAGGTGCCGGGGTTCTGCGCGTTCTGCAGGCCGGTGGCGGGGTCGTCCAGGCGCCAGCGGGCCAGGGACGGCTGCGGCAGCCGTACCGTGAACTGGTATCTGGCCGACGTGTTGTCCTTGGTGCGCCCGGACCGGTCGACGGCGACGACGACGAGGTTCTGCTGGAGCGTGGCGCCGTCGCCGGGGGTCCACGCCACCGTCACCGGGTCGCCGGTCTTGGCCGCCCACACGTCGTTGGCAGCGGTGCCGAAGCCCCACCGGTAGTGGGTGACGTCGGGCGAGCTGCGGAAGGTGAAGTGCCCGGTGCGGCCGATCTCGCCGCAGGCGTCGCAGCCCGGGGTGTACACGTCGCCGGTGACTGTCGGGACGACCGGGTCGGTGGTGTCGACCTCGAACTCGCAGTTGCCGGGCAGGTTGGTGACCGGCCCGGCGCCGCCCTTGCCGTAGTCGTTGGCCTGGGCGCGGTAGGCGTAGACGCCGCCGTCGTCGAGTTTGGAGGTGGTCCAGTAGCCGCGGGTGCCGTTGGCGATGTAGTCCTGGTAGCCGGCGACGGCCGCGCCGGTGAAGGCGCCGGTGGCGTCGGCCTTGATCGCGGCCAGCCACAGCTGCATGGTGTCGCCGTCGGGGTCCCAGGCGCGGGCCGACAGGCGCGGGGTGTCGGTCGGCACGACGGGCCGGTTGGCGCCGGTGGCGCAGTCATGGCCTTCGACCTGGAGCCAGTCCGGGGAGCCGGGCGGGTCGTTGTAGTCGACGGCCAGCCGGGCGGTGCCGGCGTCGAACCGCTTCCACTGGCTGGTGTCGTTCTCGTTGTCGGCGCGCAGGCCCAGGCCGAGGTACCAGGCGCCGCTCGCGGCGGCGTTGGCGGTCCAGCCGGTGACGTCGAACTCGTCGTCACCGGGGCCGGAGCAGCCGTAGGCGCTGTCGACGCGGCGGCTGGCCCAGGCGGTGGTGGACTCGTACCAGCGGAACTTGTTCCAGTCGTTGGAGTAGTTCCAGGTCAGGTTGGAGAAGTTCTCCCAGTTGGCGACGTTCTCGGTGCGCCACAGCCTCGCGTTGGAGGCCGGGTTGCAGGTCCATGACCACAGCTGCTTGATGAAGAACGACGCCTTGGTGACGTGGTGGCCGCGGATGCCGCTGGTGTCGAGCTGGAACAGGCTGCGCACGGTGTACTGGGTGGACAGGCAGTTGCCGTTGCTGTCGTAGTCGCAGACGCGGCCGTGCCCGGCGCCGCCCTTGGTGCTGGCGTTGGTCAGCGACAGGCCGGTGGACTCGGGGTACTTGCTCATCACGATGGCCCAGTTGTTGTTGCGCAGGCCGCCGGACCAGGACGGGTCGATGTAGAGCGGGTAGACGGTGTCGGCCGCGTCGACCATGGTCCGGTCCGGGGTGACGGTCAGCCTGCCGGAGGCGGCCCGGACCCGCATGACGGCCCGCTTGGCGGCGCGGCCCGGGGTCTGCGCGAGCTTGGCGGTGTCGGCGCGGTCGGCCGAGTCCCACATCTGCGGGGCGGGCGAGGTGAACACGGTGTCGCCGTCGGCGTCGACGGCGGTCAGGCCCCCGTCGGCGGCGCGGGTGGTGACGCCCTTGGCGGCCAGCCCGAACGCGACCTCGGCCAGGGCCGGGTGCTTGGCGGCCTGACGGGTCTTGACGACCAGCACCTCGGCGAAGCCGGTCGCGGTGGCGGTGACCTTCAGGTCCACCCCGGGCAGCACCTCGGGGTAGGTGGCGCTGTCGCCGGACAGGACCGGCGCGGGCAGCGCGCCGCCCGGCCAGGTCACGGCGAGGGACTTGTCGCCGGAGCGGACGGTGGCCAGGGGCCCGGTGCCGCCGCCGGAGAAGGCCACCGGCAGCGCGGACGCCTTCGGCGCGACGGTGCCGTCGGCGGCGGGGGCCAGGGTGGTGTCGATCGGGGTCCAGGAGCCGTCGGGGCGGTGCGACCAGCGCGGTTCGACGGAGATCTCGGTGGTGTAGCCGCCGTCGGGGCGGGCGTACGTCTGGGAGGTCTCGGTGCGCTGCGCGGTGATCTCGACCCGCTGGCCGCAGCGGCGGGCGGTGGCGCTCGCGACCGGGGTGTCGGGGCGGGCGTCGAAGCAGGCGGGCGCGGCCGCGGCGGGGGCCGCCGGGCCGGCCAGCGGCGCGAGCGCGGCGGTCAGCGCGGTGCCGACCGCCAGCGCCAGCGTCCGCCGCAGGCGGGCAGCAAGGGGTGAGGACATGTGGCTTCCTTCGGAAAAGGGGTGGGTGGACCGGGCGCGGCCGACGGTGGCCGCGCCCGGTCCGGTTGCCGGACGGTCAGCCGCCGATGTCCTCGGCCGCCAGAGCGGTCAGGAACTCCTGCGGCGGCTGGTAGCCGTGCTCGGTGATGAAGTGGTGGATCAGGTCGGGGGCGCTGTAGCGCTGCCCGTCCGGGCCGGTGGCGCGGATCTCCGCGCCACCGAGCCGGACCTCGGTGCCGTCGATGACGGCCGGGGTGCCGAACCGGCCGCGTTCCTGCTGGCAGGGTGCGATCGGGCACTGCCGGAAGCCGCGTACCCGCGCCTGCGGCCGGTGCACGCACAGCCAGCCGATCCGGCGGACGGCTTCCGGCGGGACCGGTCCGCGCCGGAACTCGTGGTCGCCGTCCAGCCAGCCGACGGCGCGGAACTCGGGCCACGGCTCGATGACCGAGACGTCCGGGCTCGCGAAGAGGCTCAGCTCGCGACGGTAGGTCATTCCTTGCCCTCCGTGTACCGGCTGTGACCCCGGTTCCAGCCGCCCAGGTTGCCGGGCGGAGCGCCTGGTGCCGGTGGCGACGGCGGCCCGGAGGGGAAGTCGACCGGCCATTCAGGACCCCGGCAGAACGCGAGGTGGACGCATCCCATGTTCGGCCGCAGCAGTCGCGACAGCCGGACCGGTACGTCCGGCGGGACGTCGACGATCCACGGGTTGCCGGCCAGGCTCAGACCGTCCGGCCAGGTCACATCGTAGTCCTGGATGAACTGCCCAGGCCGGAATGCCTGGTAGATGACGTCGAAGCCACGCTCCATCAGGTTGCCCGTCGAGTCCCAGATCGCGTGGCGGTGCGGACCGCCGAAGACCGGGTAGGTGCCCTTGGGCACCCGGAAGCGGTCGCCGGTCTCGTCGCCGTGCCCGCTGATCACCGACGCGCCGTCGGGACGGCCCGCTCGGCCGGGGAACGCCGGGCGGACCGGGCCGCTCGGGCGTGGTCCGACACCGCCGGAGGCGTCCGGCGCACCACCGCCTGACGCATCGGGCGTCCGGCGGGCGGGTGAGCGCGGGGTGCCGACCGGGCCGGACGGGTAGTCGCCCTGCTCGTAGCCGCTGGCGATCTTGCCTGCGGTGTACAGGGTGCTGGCGATGACCCCGGACCCGGCCACGACGGCCCCGGCCGCCGCCGCTTCGCCCGCCGCCGCCGCGACTCCGGCGGTGGCGGCCATGCCCATGGTGGCGCCACCGGCCAGGGCGCCGAGACCGGCGTTGCCCGCCGCCGCGGCCATGGCCGGGATCGCCGCCGGGACCGCGATCGCGACCGCGATCACCGCGACGACCGCGACCACCACCGCGGCGGTCTTGAGGATCTTGCCCCAGTTCCACTTGGTGCCGGCCGGGTCGGACAGCGTGATCGGGTTGTTGTCGCTGTACGTGTACGCGTTGAGCTGCTGCGGGTCGGCCGTCTCGAACTCGGGGTCGACCGAGATGAACCGTCCGGTGCCCGGGTCGTACTCGCGGGCGCCGAGGTGGGTCAGGCCGGTGTTGTCGTTGGTGCCACCGACGAAGCCCTTGTCCATGGCCGCGGGCCAGGTGCCGGTGGTGGCGCGCAGCGTGCCGAACGGGGTCTCCCGCCGGACCGCCACGGCCTGGCCGACCGCCGTGATCGACAGCTGCGCGGTGCCGTGGTGGTCACCGGACAGCCAGGTCAGGCCGCTGCCGGACCGGACCCCGATCTGCTCGCCGGCGTGGCTGTAGTAGCGGGTGGCGGTCTTGGCCCCGGCCTTGGTGACCCGGAGTTCCTGGTCGGGCAGGTACAGGGTGGTGCCGCCGGGGTCGGTGCGGGTCAGCCGGGCGCCGTCGACGTCGTAGACGTACGAGGTGGTGCCGGTGCCGTCGGTGACGGTGTCGAGGTGGCCCTCGCGGTCCCAGGTGAGGGTCTGCGCGGTGGTGCCGGTCGGGCGGCTGGTGGTGTTGCCCGCGGCGTCGTACTGCCAGGTCGAGGTGGTCGGCCCGGTGGTGGCGGTGTCGAGGCGGTGGGTGCCCGCCGTGACCGTGTACGCCGTGCTCCGGTCGCCCCCGGCCAGGTGCTCGACCAGCGACGTGCGGTCGCCGCCCTTGTCATAGCCGAACGACTGCCAGTACGGCGCCGGTCCGCCCAGCCCGGCCGTGGCCGGCGCGGTGGCGCAGTCGCCGCTCGCCGGGGTCCACGCCTGCGTCATCCGCCGCAGGTTGTCGGTGCGGAAGCACTGGGTGTCGCCGGAGACCTGCTCGGACAGCCGGGTGATGTTCCCGGCGTCGTCCCAGGTGTAGCGCAGGTCGGCGACCGAGGTCGGCGACGTCTGCTTCGACGTCCACAGCTGCGAGAGCCGCCGGGTGTCGGTCTCATAGGTGCGGGTGACCGCGACGACGTTGCCGTTGCTGTTGCGCAGGGTGTAGTCGCCGAGCTCGCCGAAGGAGGTGTACCCGGTCCGGGTCACCAGGTCGGTCTCGGCCGCGGTGCCGTAGCCCGAGCGCAGCGTGGTCGGCCGCCCCAGGGCGTCGTAGCCGAACTTCAGCGTCTCCTGCTTGAGGTCGCCGAGCGCGGGCGTGCGCACCGTGTACGGCGAGCCGTCGGCCAGGTACGTGTAGCTGTAGGTGTAGGTGCCCGCCGCGGCGCCCGCGACCGTGTACCGGACGCTGGTGGGCTGGTAGTCGGCGGTGAGCCCGAGCGTCTCCTGCGTGTAGGCGTCGGTCCCGGCGTACCTCGTCGCCGAGGTGAGCTGCCCGTAGGCGAGCGTGTCGTAGACCCATTCGGCCCGCTTGGGCCCGGTCGCCGACCCTTCGCGCACACTGGTCTTGCGGCCGATCGTGTCGTACGTGTAGGCCAGCGTCACGCCGCGGGCGTCGGTGGTGGTGAGCTCGGCGCCGAAGTCGTCGAACGTCGCCGTGGCGGTGCCCTTGTCCGGGTCGGACGTGGACACCACGTTGTTGAACAGGTCGTAGCCGAAGTCCCAGTGCGCGCCGTCCGGGCCGGTGACCCGGGACAGCTTGTCCTTGGCGGTGTAGGTGTAGCGGGTGACGTCGTAGCCGGCCGGGTCGGTCGAGCCGGCGGCGACGCCGTCGTGGTACTGGCGCAGCTCGGTGGTGCGGCCGTGCGTGTCGGTGAGCTTCGAGGTGACCGTGTCGCCCCTGGGCGGGGTCGTGTCGATGCGGTCACCGCCGTACGCGGTGGTGGTGCGCCAGCGCTCGGTGCCGCCGGGGCTGCCGTTGGGCGGCACGTTGACCAGGCGGATCGAGGCGGTGACGCGGGCCGCGCCGTCGTAGACGGAGTCGGTGGCGACCGGGATCACGGTGGTGGACCGGATCAGGGCGGTGCCCACCGGCGTGTCCGACAGGTACGGCTCGGTGGCCCGGCTGGCGCGCCCGGCGCTGTCGTACCAGTTGTCGACGACGACCGCGTTGCCGCCGCCGGCGGAGTCGGGGTCCTGGCTCTGCCGCACCCGCAGCAGGCCGTCGTAGAGCATCGATCCGGCGTGGTAGCCGCCGTTCGCGGTCAGCTCGCGGGTGGTCACCACCGTCGGCGCGTTGTCGCGGACCAGGTAGGTGAAGGTGTGGCTGGCGCTCTGACCGGCGGAGCGGTCGCGGTTGGGCAGCCACACCGCCGTGGTGCGGCCCAGCCCGTCGTAGCTCCATTCGGTGCGGCGCAGGTTGGGGTCGGTCTCGACCAGGGTCGAGCCCCAGGCGGGGTCGAGGGTCTTGGTCGTCTTCCAGCCCAGCGGCGCGGTGACGTCGAGCTGGGTGAGCGGGCCGCCCGCCGCCGGGGTGTAGACCGTGCGGGTGGTGTTGCCCCGGGTGTCGACGGCGTCCAG
Organism: Catellatospora sp. TT07R-123; assembly: GCF_018327705.1. Taxonomy (NCBI): domain Bacteria; kingdom Bacillati; phylum Actinomycetota; class Actinomycetes; order Micromonosporales; family Micromonosporaceae; genus Catellatospora; species Catellatospora sp. TT07R-123. The sequence goes on from NZ_BNEM01000002.1 coordinate 2,478,721, forward strand.
GATGCGGCCGTAGGCGTCGTAGGTGCTGGTGGCGGCGAGATAGGTCGGCTGGCCGCCGTGGTACGCCCGCAGTGTCTCCGACCGGGTGACCAGGCCCTTGACCGGCGCGGTGCCGAACGCCTTGTCGTCGTAGGAGGTGCGCTCGTCGCCGACGACGTCGGCGTCGGTCAGGCCCCCGGCCTGCGCGCGGGCGCAGTCGACGGCGAAGGTACGGGTGCGCGACGGCTTGTCGACGATCCACGCGGTGGTGTTGCGGACGTAGTCGGTGAGCTCGCAGGTCTCGTCCCCGGCGACGGCGTCGTCACCGCGGTCCTCGGTCTGGACCGCCTCGCCGTAGCTGTCGAAGACCGTGGTCTGGCTGGTGGTCCGGTCGGCCCGGCCGCCGTCGAGGGCGGTGCGGGTGAAGGCGGCGGCCACGCCGGTGCGCCGCGACTCCACGGTGCTGCCGTTGACGGTGCGGGTGGCGCGGGGGTCGGACTGCCACGGGGCGTTCGACTCGGCCGAGACGACCGCGCCGCCGGGCCCGGCGTAGGTGATCTTCTCGCGGGTCATGCCCGCGTACGCCTCCGCGTCGGTGACCGCCGGGGCGGCCCCGGCCGCGGGCAGCGTGGTGCCCATGCCGCGGAAGAAGCGGGTCTCGGCGGAGGTCTGCTCCCCCGGGTCGCCCTTGGTCTCGCGGACGGCGCCGTAGCCGCGCCACACCGACCAGGTCTTGTAGTCGGCGCCGATCAGGCCGTCGTCGTCGGTGTAGTGCCAGGCCGGGTCGCCGAGGTAGTCGTACTTCGTGAGCTTGCGGGTGGAACCGGAGTTCGTCAGGTCGGACTCGGTGACCGCGACGACGACGTACTTGTGGAAGAAGTCCAGGATCGGGGTGGTCTTGCCGTCCGGGATCCACTTCGTCGGGTAGCAGCGCAGGGTGTTGCCGGCCAGGTTGTCCTTGTCCGGCATGCGGCTGCCCGCGACGCAGTCCCGGTCGGAGTAGGTGATCTCGGTACGGCCGCCGTACTCGGTGTCGATGTCCTTGATCCGCCACCAGTTCATCGCGGCGTAGCCGTCGGTGGTGGTGTCGACGCGGTTGTTGAGCTGCACGCCGGTGAGGACCACGTCGGGCAGGTCGGCGGCGGTGCCGACCAGGCCCCGGTGCGAGATCCGGTCCAGCCACAGGCCCGCGCGGGTGCCGTCACCCGGGTTCGGGAACGAGTGGGTCAGCGTCCAGGACTCGACGTCCCTGCCGCCGGTGCGGGTGGTGACCTTCGCCAGCCGCTTGGTGGTCCAGAACGTCGGCGAGGCGTGCTTGCACGGCGAGCCGGTGCACTCCTGGTCCCACGGCACGTCCGGCCAGTGGACGGCGTCGTGCGTGCCGCAGTCGGCCAGGCAGCGGTCGGCCGGGTCGAACACGACCTGCATCGGCGCGGTCTCGGTGCGGTCGGCGCGGGTGCCGTAGTCGATCCGGTTCAGGTACGCGGCGCGGTCGTAGGAGACCACGTCGGTCTCCTTGAGGTTGCGGGCGTACTTGCCGCTCTCCTTGGTCCAGGTGTAGCTCATGGTGTTGCCGCGGGTGTCGACGACGTGGTCGAGGTTCCAGCGCCAGGCCTGGGTGCAGAAGGAGTCGATGAACGCGGCGGCGTGGCACGGCTCGCCGGTGTGGTTGCCCGACACCGGCACGGTCAGCGTGGTCGCGGCCTTGTCGCCGAACCAGTACTGCGTGCCGTCGGTGGTGGTGACCACCCAGTACTCGCCGTTGCGGGCGCCGTTGGCCGACCCGGTCCGATGCTCGGCCCGGGTGCCGTCGTCGGTGCGCAGGTGCCATCCCCCGGACCCGTCGACGAGGAGCTCACCGGCGTGCCCGGACAGCGACAGGGTCGCGTTGTCGGTGGCCCAGCACAGGTCGCCGGCCTTGGTGGTGTTGTTGGCGCCGTTCTTCATGTCCTCGGCGCAGCTGCGGTACTTGCGCTCGATGAAGCCGCCGTCGAACTCGAAGCCCTCGCCGATCCAGCTGGGCTGGTTGTTGGTGGCGGCCATCTGCCCGTCGACGCTGGACGAGGTGTAGGACAGGGCCACCGACGGCGCCGGGCCACCGAGCGCGGGCGGGCTGCGCATCGGGTAGGACCAGGTGAAGTCACCCGAGCTGCCGCCCGCGGTCCAGGTCGCCGCCGACGACAGCGGCGTGGCCGCGTAGTCGCCCGCCGAGCTGGCCGGGCCCGCGTCCAGGGCCATCAGGGTGCCGGCCGGGGCGGCGGTGTCGGCGGCGGTGCCGACAGTGTTGCCGGACGTGGCCTGGCGCGGGGCCGCGAGCGTGACCGTCGCCGAGACGGTGCGCGCGGCCGCGTCGTTGTGCGAGGCGACCGGGCGGGGCTGGCAGTTCGCCAGCTCCGGGGTGGTCAGCGCGCACTCGGGCAGCTCGGACAGGCGCAGCCGCTGGGACCAGTCGGCGCCGTACGCCCACTGGAACGACGAGTAGTCGACCGCGACCTTCGCGGCGCCGCCGCCGGTCAGGCCGGAGACGCGCAGCAGCAGCCCGTCGGTGCCCGCGCGGCGGGCGGTGTCGTGGTCGTAGACCTGCACCCGGACCTTGCCGGGGGCGGCCTTGCCCGCGGCGGTCGGGCCGACCCACACCGGCGCGGTGCCCGCGCGGGAGGCCGGGGCGGCGGCCGGGGCGAACCCGGGCGCGGCGGCGGCCGTCAGCGCCGGGGCGAGATCGAGGTCGGTGGTGGTGGCGCCCGGCCACACGGGGGCGGCACCGGTGAACGGGGTGCCGGTGCGGGGCCGGGTGAGCTGGCGCGGCGGGACGCGTACGCCCGCGACCGGCTTCTCGTGCTGGGCCCGGCCGGGGTGGAACGGGGCCGCGCCGGCGGGCGGCGGCCCGAGCAGGGACGCGGTGACGCTCGCCGCGAGGGTGAGCACGAGCGCGAGCGTCCACCGCCCGCTGCCCCGCGGTGGGTGTGACATGACGTCGGTCATGGGTGTGCACGCCTCCAGGCATGGATCGGCAGTATCGGCGCCGACGCTAGGAGCGGCCGCTTGAACACCGCTGTCATCGCAGCTCCGGCCACATGGGACCCGGTTCACGGCCCGTCTGCTGGGACGGATGCGGCGTGATCGGAATCTCTACCCGCGTTCAGTCGTCTTAGGACGCTCACGCATGCGGATAGTTTTCTCCCCGTGCGAGTGGGGCTGTTGGGACCGGTCACCGCCTGGCACGACGGGCGGGCCCTGGCGCTCGGCCCCGCGATGCAGCGGGCGGTGCTGGCCCTGCTGGCGCTGGAGCCGGGCCGGGTCGTGTCGGTCGAACGCCTCGTGGACGGGCTGTGGGACGAGGAGCATCCGCAGCGGCCCGCCGGGGTGATCCAGACGTACGTGTCGCGGCTGCGGGCCCTGCTGCGCCCGATCGGGGCGGGCATCGAGCTGCACGGCACCGGGTACCGGCTGGACGTGCCGCCCGGCCAGGTGGATCTGCACGCGTTCCGGGCGGCGGTGGCGGCGGCACTGCCCGGTGACGACCCGGCGCCGCTGCGGGCGGCGCTGGCGCTGTGGCGCGGCGATCCGCTGGCCGGGCTGCGGTCGACGCCGCTGCTGGACCGGCTGCGGTCCGGGCTGGCCGAGGAGCGGCTGGCGGCGCGGGAGGAGTGCCTGGACCGCGAGCTGCGCGTGGGGCGGCACCAGCAGGTCGTGGCGGAGCTGTCGGCGCTGCACGAGGAGCAGCCGCTGCGGGAGCGGCCGCTGGCGCTGCTGCTGCTGGCGCTGTATCGCGACGGGCAGCGGCCGCTGGCGCTGGACCGATACGCGCGGGTCCGGCGGCGGCTGGCCGAGGAGCTGGGGCTGGACCCGTCGCCGGAGCTGGCCGAGCTGCACACCCGGCTGCTGCGCGACGATCCGGGGCTGACGGCCGCGGCGGAACCGGTGCTGCCGGTGCCGCGGCAGCTGCCGCACGACGTGGCGGACTTCACCGGCCGGGACCGGGAGGTCGAGCTGCTGGTCGCGGCCGCGCGCCAGGACGGCGCGGCGGTGGTCGTCTGCGCGATCGACGGTATGGCCGGAGTCGGCAAGACGGCGCTGGCGGTGCACGTCGGGCACCGGCTGGCCGACTGGTTCCCCGACGGGCAGCTGTTCCTGGACCTGCACGGTTTCACCGACGGGCACGTGCCGATGGAGGCGGGCGAGGCGCTGGGGGTGCTGCTGCGGGCGCTGGGCACGGCCGACGCGGCGCTGCCGGAGGGCGCCGCGGAGCGGGCGGGGCTGTGGCGGGGGCTGCTGGCGCGGCGGCGGATGCTGGTGCTGCTGGACAACGCGGCCACGGCGGAGCAGATCCGGCCGCTGCTGCCCGGCACCGCGGGCTCGCTGGCGCTGGTCACGACGCGGCGCAGGCTGGCGGGCCTGGACGGGGCCCGGTCGGTGTCGCTGGAGGTGCTCGACGAGCCGCAGGGGCGGCGGCTGTTCAACGGGGTCGTCGGGGCGCGCGCCCACGCCGAGCCCGCGGCGGTCGGCGAGGTGCTGGCCCTGTGCGGGCACCTGCCGCTGGCGATCCGGATCGCGGCGGCCCGCCTGCACCACCGCAGCCAGTGGTCGGTCGGCCACCTGGCGGCGCGGTTGCGGGCCGAGCAGCGGCGGCTGGCGGAGCTGCGTTCCGGCGACAACGACGTGGAGGCTGCCTTTCGGCTGTCCTACCGCGACCTGACCCGGCTGGAGCAGCGGCTGCTGCGGCTGGTGGGCACGTATCCGGGCCACGACGTGACGGCCGCCTCGGCGGCGGCGCTGCTCGGGGCCGATCCGGTGCGCACCGACGAGCTGCTGGAGGCGCTGCTCGACGCGCACCTGCTGCTACAGCGGACGGCGGACCGGTATCGCTGCCACGACCTGGTGCGGGTGTTCGCCGCGGAGCTGGCCGGGCCGGGCGAGCGGGCCGAGGCGGGAGCCCGGGTGCGCGACTGGCACCGGGCGGCTGCCGCCGCGGCGATGGACGCGTACGTGCCCGCCGAGCGCGAGTACCGGCCCGTGATCGGCCCGGCCGCCGACCCGGTGCCCGTGTTCGCCGACGCCGCCGGGGCGCTGGCCTGGCTGGACACCGAGCGGGCGAACCTGATCGCGCTGGCGCGGTCCGGGGCGGGCGTGCCCGGCTACGCCGGGGACCTGTCGCGGCTGCTGTTCCGCTACCTGGACAACCGGGGGCACTACGGGGACGCGCAGTTCCTGCACGGGCTGGCCGCCGCCGACCCGGACGCCGCGGTGCGGGCCTCGGCGTACGGGAGCCTGGGCAACATGGCGCTGCGGCGCGGCCACTACCCGGTCGCGCTGGACCACTACGAGCGGGCGCTGGGCCTGGTCCGGTCCGCCGGTGACCGGGCCTCGGAGAGCCGGCTGCTCAACAACGTCGGCATCGTGCTGTCGTGGACGGGGCAGCCCGACGCGGCGATCGGGCACCACGAGCGGGGGCGGGAGCTGGCGGGGCAGGTCGGCGACCGGCTGACCGAGGCGCGGTCGCTGGGCAACCTCGGCACGGTGTACAAGATGCTGGGCCGCCACCTCGCCGCGACGGCCGCCCACGAGCAGGCGCTGCCGATCTTCGAGGAACTCGGTGCCACCGGCAGCCTGGCGCTGACGCTGTTCAACCTGGGCGGGCTGGGCATCGATCTGGAGCACTACGACAAGGCGCTGGCCTACCTGCGGCGGGCGCTGCCGATGGCGGTGGAGCTCGGCGACCGGTCGCTGGAGGCGAACGTGCTCGACGCGGGCGGCCGCGCGCTGGCGTGCCTGGGTGACCCCGACGGGGCCGTCGGGCACCACGAGCGCGCGCTGGCGATCAGCCGGGAGATCGGCAACCGGCCCGACGAGCACCGGGTGCTGAACTCGCTCGGGGAGACGCTGACGGCGGCCGGCCGGCCCGAAGCGGCGCTGCCCGTCCACGATCAGGCCCGGGAGCTGGCCGGGGCGGTGGGCGAGCCGTCGGGGGTGGCCCGCGCAGACGAGGGGGCGGGCCGGGCGCTGCTGGCGCTCGGGGACCGGGCGGGTGCGGAGCAGCTGCTGCGGGCGGCGCTGGACGGGTTCCGGGAGCTGGGACTGCCGCAGGCCGACCGGATCGAGCTGCTGCTGAAGGAGGCGGACTGACGTTCCGGCCGTGTCGGTTTCACGCCGATTCGGCCACTGTGGACGAAGTCGCTCGCCCGGTACGCGAAATCCATTCAGAATTCACCACCGCCTATCCCGTGGGTTCACCGGCTGCCGCAGGCGCTGCCGAGCATGTGGCGACACTCTGTCCCACAGGGAGGCACCTCATGCGCGTCCGACGGCTCTCCGTCGCCGCCGTGGCCCTGGCCGCGCTCGCCGCGACCACGGTCTACGCCCAGCACGCCGCCGCGGCACCCGCCGTGCCGCGGCCGGACCACATCGTGCTGGTGATGTTCGAGAACAAGAACTACTCCAGCATCAGCGGCAGCTCCAGCGCGCCGTACTTCAACTCCCTGGCGTCGCAGGGGGCGAAGTTCACCAACTCGTACGCGATCACCCACCCGAGCCAGCCGAACTACATCGCGCTGGTGTCGGGCGGCGTGCAGGGCGTGACCAACGACGACTGCCCGAAGAACTTCACCGGCAAGGAGAACCTGGCCCACCAGCTCAACGCGGCCGGGTTCAGCTTCACCGGCTACTCCGAGGCGATGCCGTCGGACGGCTACACCGGCTGCTCCAGCGGCAACTACCGGCGCAAGCACAACGGCTGGGTGAACTTCGACAACGTGCCCGCGTCGGGCAACCTGACGTACGCGAGCTTCCCGAGCGACTTCACCAAGCTGCCGACGGTGTCGTTCGTGTCCCCGGACATGTGCAACGACATGCACGACTGCTCGGTGGGCACCGGCGACACGTGGCTGCGCAACAACCTCGACGCGTACGCCCAGTGGGCCAAGACCCACAACAGCCTGCTCATCGTCACGTTCGACGAGTCGGGCGTGAGCCTGACCAACAAGATCTTCACGGTCTTCGTGGGTCAGCACGTGAAGCCGGGCAACTACTCGGAGAGCATCAACCACTACTCGGTCCTGCGCACCATCGAGGACGCCTACGGGCTGGCCGCGATCGGCGGCGCCGCCTCGAAGTCCCCGATCACCGACTGCTGGCAGTAGCAACCCGCCCGCACCCGGTCGAGGCCGGGTGCGGGCCCACGGTCGAGGAGTCCCGTGCGCACCCGTACCAAGCTGATCGTCATGGCGGCCGCGACCGTGCTGCTGGCCACCGCCGCCACCGGCTACATCCGGATCGCGGCGTCGCGTGCCGCGCAGCCGGTCGCCACCGGCGCGGTCTCGCTGCGCGAACCGGGGCGCATCCTGTTCCGCAGCACCGCCCCGGACTCGCTCGGGCACCTGGCGGCGGTCTCGGCCGCCGACCCGGCCGGGCCCCGCACCGTGTCGGAGCTGAGCTGCAACCGCGTCTACGCGGCCGCCGGGACCGGGATCTGCCTGCGCCCCGACGGGCTGCTGCCGACATACCAGCTGGTCTGGCTCGACGCCGAGCTGCACCACCGCGCGGAGATCCCCATCGTCGGGGTGCCGAACCGGGCCCGGGTCTCGCCGTCGGGCCGGCTGCTGGCCTGGACCGCGTTCGTGCAGGGCGACTCCTACAACGGCGGCCGGTTCTCCACCCGCACCGGCCTGCTCGACCCCGCCACCGGCACCGAGTACGACCTTGAGCAGTTCACGATCCTCCTGGACGGGGCGCCGTACCGGTCGGTGGACGTCAACTTCTGGGGCATCACCGCGGCCGCCGACGACGACCGCTTCTACGCGACGCTGGACACCGGCGGCCGGCGCTACCTGGTGGAAGGTTCGCTGCGGACGCGTACCGTGCGGACGCTGGCGGCCAACGTCGAGTGCCCGTCGCTGTCGCCGGACGGCACCCGGCTCGGGTTCAAGGAGGCGGTCGGCGGCGACCCCGCGCGCGGCTGGCGCGTGACCGTGCTGGACCTGGCCACGCTGGCCCGGACCCCGCTGGCCGAGACCCGCAGCGTCGACGACCAGGTCGTCTGGCTCGACGACCGCACCATCGGGTACGCCATCGTGCGCGAGCACGGCTCCGACGTGTGGGCCGTGCCCGCCGACGGCACCGGCCGGGCCCGCCTGCTCGTCCCCGACGCCGAGTCCCCGGCCCCGCTGCGCTGACCTGTGGTTTTGCCCGGTACGGCAGCCCTGCTGCTCCTAGGCTCGGAGTCATGGAGCTGCGGATCTTCACCGAACCCCAGCAGGGTGCCTCCTACGACCAGCTGCTGGCTGTGGCGCGCTGCGCCGAGGACGCCGGGTACGGCGCGTTCTTCCGCTCCGACCACTACCTGAAGATGGGCGAGGTCAGCGGCCTGCCCGGCCCGACCGACGCGTGGACGACCCTGGCCGGGCTGGCCCGCGACACGTCCCGGATCCGCCTGGGCACCCTGATGACGGCGGCCACGTTCCGCCACCCGGGCCCGCTGGCGATCAGCGTGGCGCAGGTGGACGCGATGAGCGGCGGCCGGGTCGAGCTGGGGCTGGGCGCGGGCTGGTTCGCCGAGGAGCACGAGGCGTACGGCATCCCGTTCCCGCCGGTCGGCGAGCGCTTCGACCTGCTCGGCGAGCAGTTGCAGATCATCACGGGGCTGTGGCGTACGCCGGTGGGCGGCAGTTTCGACTTCCACGGCAGCCACTACACGCTGACCCGCTCCCCCGCGCTGCCCAAGCCGGTGCAGAGCCCGCATCCGCCGATCCTGCTCGGCGGCGGGGGAAAGCGGCGCACGCCGGTGCTGGCGGCGCGGTTCGCCGACGAGTTCAACATGCCGTTCGCGAGCGTGGCGGACACGGAAACGCAGTTCGGGCGGGTGCGGCAGGCGTGCGAGCGGGCCGGGCGCGACCCGGGGACGCTGCGGCTGTCCAACGCGCTGGTGCTGTGCTGCGGGCGTACCGACGCGGAGGTGCGGCGGCGGGCGGCGGCGATCGGGCGGGAGGAGGACGAGCTGCGCACCAACGGCCTGGCCGGGTCGCCCGCCGAGGTCGTCGAGAAGATCGGCCGGTACGCCGAGACCGGCGCCCAGCGCGTCTACCTCCAGATCCTGGACCTGACCGACCTGGACCACCTGGAGCTGGTGGCCGCGCAGGTCGCCCCGCAGGTGTGACCCGCAGTCACCTCACCGACAGCGCGGCGCCGTATCAGCCCGGCCCCGGACCGCCTCTTTCCTGGTGAACGACCTGCCGCCCCGGCCGGTCCGCCAGTGGAGGAGTGCGAACCATGCCCAAGAAGATCGGCGACACCAAGCTCGTCGCGACCTACGGCACCCCGAACATCTCGTACGGCCAGTCGACCGGCCTGCTCAAGCACAAGCCGCTGCTGACGTTCAAGATCGGCAACGACATGCACGTGACGATCATCCCCGACGACGGCTGGTGCATGAGCCAGATGATGTACGAGTCGGGCGAGGACTACGAGAACACCGCGAGCAAGCGCCTGCACACCAACGTCGCCGACCTGACCTTCGACGAGTTCCACGTCACCGACGAGCAGACCAAGGCGTCCACCTTCATCACCGTCACCGGCACGCTGGGCGTCTCGGAGTCCACCGCCACGAAGGAGGCGGCGCAGCGGGTCGGTTCCGAGGTCATCGGGTACGTCAAGACCGAGAGCAAGACCAAGGTCTGAGCCGCCGTGACCGGACGCTGACGCCACCGGGAGGGGTGCGGCCGAACGTGGATGTCGGCGCCGCGATCGCGGCGCCGACACCGCGGCCGAAGGCCGCACACCCCCGAGGAGCCCCTCATGAACACTTCCCGCCGGCTGGTCCGGGCCCTGCTGGTCGCGGCGGCGCTGGCCGCCCCGATCGCCGTGGCCGCCCCCGCGCACGCGTCGACGGCCAGCAACGGGTGCACCGTGACGCCGAAGACGCCCTACCACAACGGCGACTTCACCGCCGCGGGCCTCAAGCGCATCGCGTACGAGGTGGAGATCACCTGCGTGGCCGGGGTGACCATCACCGTGGAGGAGCAGCGCTGGGAGGAGGACGCGAACCAGTCCGACGACTTCATCGGCGACAGCTCGCTGGTGCGGGCGTTCCCGACGGCCGACACGATCACCTGGACGATCACCGGAACGCTGCCGGACACCGACGACCTGTTCGACATGTACGAGGAGATGTACCAGAAGGTGCACTTCAAGGTGACCAGCGGCCCGGTGACCTCGGGCTGGACCAACTGGGAGCGCAGCGGCGTGCGGTCGATCCACGTCTGATCCGGACGCGGGCGGGCGGGACCGGTCAGCCCGGTCCCGCCCGCCGCTTGCCGCAGAGTCAGTTGCTGACCTGGACGTTGAGGGTCCAGTCGTCGAGGGTGCCGGTCAGGACGTTGTTGGCGCCCTGGTCGACGATCATCCACTCGACGCTGACGGTGTGCACCATCGCGGCGGCCGCGGGCGCCGACACCCGCTTGCACGCCTGGGTGGCGTCGGACTCCCCGGCGCCGGTGGTGAACGACAGGTCGTTCGGGCCGGCCACGACGCCGTCGACCAGGATCCGGACCTGCAGGAAGTCCATCGGCGCCGCGTACGTCAGAGCCTGGCCCTGCAGCTGGGCCTCGGCCGAGAAGATGATCACAAGCTGGTCGGAGTCGCCGGCGGGGGTGGTGACCGCGATCGACGCACCGGGCAGCGGGGCGAACGCCCCGTTCTCGACGAGGTTGGTGGGGACGTCCTGCATCCGGACGTTGCTGGCCTCCTGCACGCCGCCGTTGCAGACGCTCAGGCCGACCGTCGGGGCACTGGTGGCGCGGTCGTCGTCGAGGGCGACGAGCGGGGCGGCCGAGCTGGGGACGGCGCCGACGCCGACGGCCAGGACCGCGGTCAGGACCGCCAGTACGGCGGCCGTGCGCTTGTTCATGGTGGTGCTCCTTCTGCCGGTGCCGCGACGGGTTCGCGGCCTTCCGAGGCTCGCCGGGGGCTGTCAGGGTCCGGTCACGGTCGGATCAGCGGCGACCGTGACGCCACCGTGACGCCGGTGCCGACGATGGAGGCCGGCCGCTCCACCCGGGACCGGTCGCAGAGGAGGTAGTCGTGAAGGCAAGCCGTCTGGCCGCCGCCGCGCTGGCGGCGGGCGCCCTGGCCGTGCCGGTCGCGCCCGTGCCCGCGTACGCCGATCCGCTGGTGGGCCTGGTCCAGCACACCAGCGGGGTCGACGCGGCCCCGAAGTCCGTGACTGTGCAGTGCCCGGCGGGCTCGTGGGTGTTCGCGCTGGGCGCGCAGGTCACCGGGGGTGGCGGCCTGGTCCAGCTGGTACGGATGGAGCCTGCCGCCGACCTGCGCACGGTCACCGTGGCGGCCCGCCCCCGCAGCACGGCCACGGGCACGTTCTCCGTCACCGCCGAGGCGGTGTGCGGGCGTTCGGAGCGGGCGCCGGTGCTGGTCACCCGGGACACGGTGCAGGCGCCGTCGGTGGCCGCGACCTGTCCCGGGGAGACGGACCTGCTCGGCTTCGGGTTCCGGATCGACCGGCCGGTGGACCAGTGGCGCATCGACGCTCTGGTCCCCGACTTCGGGCTGACCAGCGTGGGCGTCCACGCGGCCGGGGCCGGGCTGCCGGGGACGCTGGCGGTCGCGGCGATCTGCTACAAGGTCGACCCGAAGCAGCCGCAGATCCGGCCGTACCGGATGGGGGCTGCGGGTGATCTGGGGGATGTCTGGCCGAAGACGGTGGGTGTGGACCCGAACGGCGACGACTGGAGTTTCGGTGTCGGCGGGCAGGCCACGGCGGCCGGGACGCACCTGGACCTGTTCGCGCCCCGACCGTTCGGCACCAGCTGGGTCCGGGCCCAGCGTCCGTCCGTGCCGACGCAGCCGGGCGCCGTCCGGGCCGCGGTGGCCGACGACGGCACGGTCACCGCGTACGCGGCCCGGATCGGCACCTTCCACTGACCTCAGCGGGCGGCGGCCGGCTGCCGGACCGGGGCGAGCAGCTCCCGGTCCGGCGGCCGTACACCGATCTCGCGCATGGCCGCGGCGTACCGGTCGAAGGCGCGCCGGGCCTCGCCGTGCTGGCCGCCCGCGACCAGGGTGCGCACCAGCGACCGGTGCGCGCGCTCGTCGTAGGGGTCGCGTTCGAGCAGTCGCAGCAGGCAGGCGACCGCGGCCCCGGGCTGGCCCGCGGCGCGGTGGGTGTGGGCGAGCATCCGCAGCATGGCCAGGTGCGCGGCCCGGACCTCCTCGCGCAGCGGCCCGGCCCAGTCGGCGTACGGCTCGTCCTCGAACGCCTCGGCGCGGTGCAGCGCGTCGGCGGCCAGCAGCACCTCCCGGGCCCGGGTGAGCTGCTCCTGCTCGACCAGCCGCCGGGCGTGCGCGACGTGGTCGAGGAAGTCGTCGACGTCGACGGCGCAGGTGCGCAGGTTCAGCGCGATCGCGGCGGTGTCGGTGCGCAGGAAGTGGTCGCCGGGCTGGGCCCGGTCGGGGTCGAGCACGCCGCGCAGGATGTTGAGCAGGACCGACAGCCGGTGGCCGGTGCGCCCCGGTTCGCCGTCGGGCCACAGCAGGTCGCACAGCTCACCGCGCGGCACGGGGCGGCCGCGCCGTCCGACGAGGATCCGCAGCAGGTCGCGGGCCTTGCGGGACTGCCACTGCGACGGCGGCACGACCTGCCCGGCGACCTCGACCTCGAACCGCCCCAGCGCCCGTACGGCGACCTGCGGCCGGGCCGCGCCGGAGGTGCCGATGCCGAGCCGGTCGGCGATCGCGTCGACGGCGGCCAGCCGCTGCGCCGCGGGCAGGGCCGCGGCCCGGTCGTCGGTGCTCGCACCCGCCAGCGCGGCGGTCAGGACCGCGATCCGGGCCGCTTCGACAGCCGCCCCGGCCTGGTCCCAGATCGCCTCGGCCTCGCGCAGCGCCGCGCGGGCCCGCTGCGGGTCGGTCTCGGCGGCGGCGCGCAGCTCCAGGGCGTCGGCCAGCCCGGCCGGGTCCCCGCCGGTCCGGGCCATCCGCGCCGCCTCGGTGGCGAGCTCGGCGGGCCGTCCGGGCACGCCCTCGGCCAGCGCGGCCCAGCCCTGGGCCAGCAGCGCGGCGGCGGCCGACTGCGGTCCGGCACGAACGGCTGCGGCGTCGGCGTGCCCGGCGGCCGCCTTGACGTCGTCGGCGAGCAGCACCAGCGCCAGCCCGGCCAGGGCCGGCACCAGCACGTGGGCGTCGCCGGTGCCGGTGGCGACCGCGACGACCTGCTCGTAGGCGGCGCGGGCCTGCTCGCGCCAGCCCCGGCGGCGGTAGAGCTCGCCGAGGCCGAGCATCGCGCCCGCGAAGCGGCGCGAGCCCTGGCGCTGGTAGTGGGTCACCGCGGCCTGGTAGCGGCGCACGGCCTCGGGATAGCGGCCGAGCATGGCCAGGGCGTCGGCCTCGTTGCAGGTGGCGATGGCGTGCAGGCTCGGCGAGCCCGCAGCCTGGGCGTAGGCGACGCACAGCCGGGCCGAGACGAGCGCGTCGGGGTAGCGGGCCCCCTGCAGGTGCTGGTAGGTGCGGTTGGTGTGGATGCGGGTCAGCAGCAGCACGTCGCCGGTGCGCTGCGCGATCGGCAGGGCCAGCGCGAAGTGCTCCTCGCTGCCCGCCGTGTCCCCGGCGACGGCCAGGCACAGCGCGACCGCGAGGTGGGCGGTGGCCAGCGCGGTGTCGCCGCCGCTGGCCACCGCCCCGGCGACGGCGCGGCGGGCGGTGGCGGTGGCCAGCGGCACGTCCCCGGCGAGCAGCTGCGCGTGCGCGGTCCAGGCGGCCAGCAGCGCGGTGTCATCGGTAGGAGCGGCCGCGGGCGCCATGCCGCCGGTAGGAGCGGCCGTGCTCGCCGTGCTGTCGGCTGGGCCGGCCGGAGCTGCGGCGCTGTCGGCAGAGGCGGCCGTGCTCGCCATGTTGTCGGTAGAGGCGGCCGGGGTCGCGGTGGCGGCGTAGGCGGCGAGGGCGCCGTGGGCGTCGCCGCGCTGGTAGGCGATGCGGCCGATCCGCCAGGCCAGGCCCGGGTCGGGCGGTCCGTCCGTGACCGCGGTGTAGGTGCGGGCGGCGGCATCGAGGTCGCCCGTGGTCCGCTGGGCGTCGCCGAGCAGGGTGAGCAGGCGCGGGCCGCGCAGTGGCGGCGGCAGTGCGGTGATCAGCGCGGTGACCAGCTCGGCGTCGCCGGAGGCGATGATGCGGTCGCCGTGGTCGGCCAGGACGCGGGCGCAGCGGTCGGGGTCGGCGGCGCGCAGGTGCTCGCGGGCGGCGGCCGAGGGCGGGCCGTGCTCGTCATACCAGGTGGCGGCCTTGCGGGCGGTGGCGGCTGCGGAGACGCCGCGGCGGTCGGTGGCGACGGCGGCGGCGACGGCCGGGACGACGTGCTCGGCCGGGGCCAGGCCGGGGACGGTGGCGCGGGTACGGACCAGGATGCCGGTCTGCCGCAGCAGGGTGACCAGGTCGGCAGCGTCGCGGTGGCCGAACGCGGCGGCCAGGCCGGTGGTGACCGGGCTGCGGTCTTCAAGCTGGACGAGCAGCCGGTACGCCGGGGGCGGCAGGTCTGCCAGGACGTGTTCGAGCAGGTGTTCGCGCAGCGGCCCGTCCGCGCCCGGCGGGGGGCCGGTGGCACCGTTGCGGCGCACCGACTCGACGGCGAGGTGGGCGAGGGTGGGCCAGCCCGCGGTGGCGGTGTGCAGGCGGGCGGCCAGTTCGGGGTCGCCGCTGCCGCACGCCTCGGTGATCAGGTCGTCGATCTCGTCGGGGGTGCAGGCCAGCTCGCGCGGGTCCGTTTCGGACCAGTGGTCGGGGGTGCCCAGGCGCCGCCACGGCAGCGGGTGCCGGGAGGCGAGGGTCACGTCGGCGGCCGCGTCGAGGTCCGCGATGGCGCGCAGCAGCAGGCGCAGGGCGTCGTCGGACAGCGCGGGCAGGTCGTCGAGGACCAGGTGGCGGGCGCCGTCGCGGGCGGCGTCGCGGACGAAGTGGTGCGGGTCGGTGCGGTGGGGCCACCAGTGGGCCTGGCCGGTGGGGTGCCAGCGGCGCAGGGCGGTCGTCTTGCCGTAGCCGGCGGCGGCGACCACGATCCGGCGGCCGGGTCGGCTGACCATGCTCGTCCTATCGGGCGGCGGTGTCGGTGCGTACGCCATGCAGGCTGCGGCGACCCGCTCCCCGAATCAACCCATCTGTCGGAAATAGGGCCGTCGTCGGCCGGGGAAGATTCGAAATCGTGGACGCCAGGTGCTGCTATAGCGACACCTGGCGTCCACGATTTCAGATCAAGCCACCTGTCAGCGCACGTAGAAGCCGAAGTAGGCGGCTTCCGACGGGGTGCCGTCCGCGCCGATGGCGCGGACCTGGAGCGTGTAGAACGTGACCGCGGTGTCGGTCGGGGTCCAGGTGATCACCGCGGTGCCGTCGGCGGCCGCGGTGACGCTCAGGTCCGTCGCGCCCTCGACGCGGTACGAGTACGACACCGCACCCTGCTCGCGCGGGCTGACCCGGAACGTGATCGGCTGCCCGAACACCCCCGCGTACTGGTACGGAGGCACCCCGGCGTCGATCACCGGCGCGGTGGTGTCGACCTGGAACTCGTAGTACCCCAGTTCGGACTCGGTGCCGTCGGCGGTGCGGGAGTAGACCGTGACGTAGTGCCAACCCGAGGCGGTCGCGGTCCAGGTCACTGCGGCGGTGCCGTCAGGTCCGGCGGCGGCGGTGCCGGTCTCGACGTCGTCGACGGTCCACACGTACTCGGTGACCCCGGCCATCTGCGGCCGGAAGGTGAACGTGCCGGTGGTGCCGACCTTGGCGCCGACCTCGCTGCTCGGCCACTGGGCCGAGGAGACCGTCGGCGCCGTGCTGATCATGATCGGGAGCCAGCCCTCGCTGGACCGCCACCCGGCGGCGGTGACGCTGCGGACCCGCAGCTCGGTGTAGCTGTCCTGCGGGGTGAACGCGATCTGCGCGGTGCCGTCCGCGGCGGCGGCCACGGTCTGCTCGGGGCCGTTGTTCACCGTGTACGCGTACGACACGACCCCGGCCATCTGCGGCCGGAACACGATGCGGTGCGGCTGGCCGACCCAGGCCTGCGGGTCGAGGTCCTCGACGTCCGGGGCCGTGCGGTTGACGTAGAACTGGTAGACGCGCTCGTCGGAGAAGTTGCCCGCCCGGTCCCGGGCGAGAACGTGCAGGCTGGCCGGACCATCCTGCGACGGGGTGACGGTGACCGTGGCGGTCCCGTCAGCGGCGGCGGCGACGTACGTGGTGGCATAGCCGAGCCCGTAGAGGAAGCCGCCGAGGTCGGACACCCCGGGCAGGCTGAAGGTGAACCGGCCGGGGATGCCGCCGCCGCCACCGGCGGTGTTCTCCGGGTAGTCGGTCGAGGTCACGGTCGGCACCCCGGCCGGGCGGACCGTGTCGACGGTGAACCGGCACTCGGCGGACCAGCCGGTCTCGGAGTCGGCGTCACGGGCCTTGACCTGGAACGCGTACGTCCCGTCGGTCAGCGCCCCGTACGGCAGGAACAGCTGGGCCTTGGGGAACGAGTTCGTGATCGGGCCGACCTCGGGATACTCCCGCCGCGCCGACGGGTCGGCGACCGGCCACAGCGCGAACGTCGCGTAGACGGAGTCGGAGCCGCCGGTCTCGTTGACGTCCGGGTCGCTGGTCTGGGCGCTGAGCACCGGCCCGCGGCTGCTGGTCAGCAGCGCGGCGGGGCCGCCGCACGCGCTCTGGTCCACCTTCAGCGCGGTGGGCGTGAACGGGGCGGCGTTGGAGTCGATGGAGATGCCGAAGCCCCGGGCGAAGGTGCGCCCGAGATGCGGGTTGCCCTCGCTGTCGGCCGGGATCTTCAGCTCGATGGTGAGGGCGGCGTCCGGCCGGGCGAGCGCGTCGCGCACCGCGTCGAGGGCGCCGACCTCAAGGTAGCCCGACGGGCAGCCGAAGTAGCTGACGGTGAACTCACCGAGCTTGGCCAGCTCGGCGGGCGGGTTGCGCCAGGTGGTCTGGGCGGTGACCGGCGCGGTGCGCCACACCTCGACGCGGCGCTGCTTGTCGCAGTCGGTGACCGCGACCTCCTGCGCGATCGCGTACGCCGACTTGAGCTGGCGGCCCCGGAACGCGGACAGGTCGAAGGTGAAGTACGAGCGGGACGTGTGCTTCTTGCCCTGCTCGTCGCGCCACGCGCCGACCGGGGCGTCACCCGGCACGTCGACGTGGGCGGTGTTCGGCTCGCGCGAGTCGGTGTAGGCCACCGAGTCCGCCCGGACCAGTTGCAGGAGTGAGGCCTGCGCCGGTGTGCCGGTCAGCACCGTCGCCGCTGTCGCCAGCGACACCGCCGCAGCCGCGGCCCACCGCAATCCCCCGTGTCTGTACTGCACAAATGCCTCCCCAGGCGAATGTCCCCCCGGCGTCGCGCCGGAAGGCGACCGTCAGCGTAGATCGCGCCTCCGAATCCCGTCATCCCATTTGGATACGGTCCGTGATCGGGCGACTGCGTCGCGATGTGGCTGGCCACGGCGTATATCGTGGCTGCGGCAGCGGCGCGGCCGAGCGCCGCGGTCCGGCGGCGGGAGGGTCGAGGTCATGCGGCTGCACGTGGGGTGCGCGATGTGGACGCATAAGCCGTGGCAGGGGCGGTTCCTGCCGCACCCGCTGGCGGCGGGCGAGCGGCTGCACGCGTACGCGAGCTGGTGCAACGCCGTGGAGGGCAACACCACCTTCTACGCGACCCCGGCCCGCGCCACGGTCGAGTCGTGGGCGGCGCAGACCGGTGCGGACTTCCGGTTCGTGGTGAAGCTGCCCAAGGCGGTGACGCACGAGCGGCGGCTGACCGGCGCCGAGGCGGAGCTGCGGGAGTTCCTGCACGTCATGGAGCCGCTGGGGCCGCGTACGCATGCGCTGTGGTTGCAGTTGCCTGGTTCGTTCGGGCCCGGCGACGTGCCGGTGCTGTCGGACTTCCTGCGCCGCCTGCCCGCCGGCCACCGGTACGCGGTGGAGGTGCGGCACCGGGCCTTCTTCGAGGAGCCGCGCTCGGTGCGGCTGCTGGAGGAGACGCTGGCCGCCGCGGACGCGGAGTGGGTCCCGTTCGACACGGTGATGTTCTTCGAGCAGCCGCCGACCAGCGACGCCGAGCGGGACGCGTGGGTGAAGAAGCCACGGATGCCGCGGCGCGCGCAGGCGCTGACCGACCGCCCGATCGTCCGCTACCTGGGCCGGGACTCGGTCGACCGGACGGTGGAGGGCTGGCGGTTCTGGGTGGACGTGGTGACCGGCTGGCTGCGGGAGGGCCGCTCGCCGACGGTGTTCGTCCACACGCCCGACAACGCCGAGGCGCTGCCGCTGGCCCGCCGTTTCCACGACGAGGTCCGGGCCCGGCTGCCGCAGCTGGAGCCGCTGCCGGAGCCGGTGCCGACCGAGCCGCTCACGCTGTTCTGACGGCGGTCCGGCGGCGCAGCCGCGAGCTGAGGTGCTGCCGCTCCCGGTCGGTGAGCCCGGCCTCCCGGCCGGTGCGGGGCCGTTGGGCCAGCAGCCGGTCCAGGGCCGAGGCCAGGTCGTGCTGGGTGACCGTGTCGCCGCCCCGCCGGGCCACGGCGAGCGCGGCGGCGATGACGGCCCGCTTGATGTCGCGGCCGACGGCGCTCGTCTCGGCCAGCAGCTCGACGTCGACACCGGGGTCCAGGCGCAGCGGGGCGGGCAGGTGGCGGCGCCAGATCGCGGCCCGCGCGGCCCGGTCGGGTTCGGGCAGGTGCACGTGGCTGAGCCGGCTGCCGATGGCCGGGTCGTAGCTTTCCACCAGGTTCGTGGCGAAGACCACGACGCCCTCGTACGTGTCGAGGTGCTGGACGAGTTCGGCGCGCAGCGTGTTGACGGCGTGCTCGGAGGCCTGGCCGACGCTGTCGAAGCGCCGGGACAGCAGCGACTCCGCCTCGTCGACGAACAGCACCGCCCCGGCCCGCGCGGCGGCGCCGAACAGCGCCGCCAGGTTCTTGCCGCCCTCCCCGTGGAACTTGCTCTCCAGCTGCGAGGTGCGGGCGAGCAGGATCGGCGCGCCCAGGTGGGCGGCGATGCCGTGCGCGACCAGGGTCTTGCCGGTGCCCGGGGCGCCGTGCAGGTTGACGGCGGCGCGGGGGTGCGGCTCGATCTCGCGCAGGCCCCAGTCGTCGAACACGGTGCCGCGCAGCCGGATCGTGTCGACGGCCAGCATGAGGTCGGCCAGGGTCTCGGGCGGCAGGACGGCCTGGTCGAGCCGGTGTCGCGGGGTGGTGGGCACGAAGCAGGACATGCGCTGGCGCTGGTCGGGCTCGTCGGCGGCGGGCTCGGGAGCGGGCGGGATGTCGCTGCGGCGTACGCGCAGACGCAGTTCGGTGAGCCCGGTCTCGTCGAACAGCTCGCGGGCGTGCCGGTGGAGCCGGCCGCGGAAGGCGGCGGCCGCCCCGGCGGGCACCGAGCCGGGCACGCCGTCGATCTCGATCGGGTACGGCGCGGGGTGTTCGTACGCTGCCACGGCGTTGCTCCTGTCAGGGCGCGGGTGGTCGGGATCAGGCGAAGACGACGAGCGGTTCGCGGGCGTGGGCGCGGGCCAGCGCGGGGTCGAGCCGCTGGGCGTCGACGCGGCGCACCGGGCCGAGCCGGTCACTGCCCTGGTTGAAGATGCCCTGGTAGACGGTGTAGCCGCCGGTGTCCAGCGCCCTGGTCACGGTGAAGGCGACGTCGTCGTCGTCGAGTTCGGCCTGCACGTCGAGGAACCACTGGACGACGGCGACGAATCCCAGCACGGCGACGGTCAGGACGAGGTCGACGACGGCGGTGGCCAGCGCCGCGAGGATCAGTTCGAGCATGCCGGGCACCCGTCAGTCGAAGAGGATGAGGTCGCGGTCGGCGAACAGCAGGGCGAGCTCGTCGTCGCAGCGCAGCGCGTGCACGGTGCGGCTGAGCAGGCGGCGGGTGCCGGGGTCGGGCAGCGGGTGCCCGTCGGCGTCGAGGTAGAGCATGCGGAACGCCCAGGCGCCGCCCCGGCGCCGGCGCAGCAGCGCACCGCGCACCGGCTGCGGCAGGCGCGGGTCGTAGGCGGCGAAGTAGTCGACGACCTCGCGGTAGGTGAGTTCGGCGCGGGGCGCGGGCATGGACAGGAGCTGCTCCAGCGGCGCGGTGAGCGTGCGCAGCTGGGTGAGCGGGGTGCGGTCGGCGATCTGCGGTTGCGGTGTCATGTGCCTGTCCCCTCTGCTTCGGGTCGGTGGCCGGCCCTGCCATCAGACCCCGAAGGCCGCTGCCGACTCTCGTGATCCGGCGCTGTCGGCATGATTCCGAACTGATTCCGTATCCTTTTAAGACGGACGGCTCTAGGATGGCGGCGACCCGTTCCGAGCGCGCCGACCGGAGCTGACGTGGACATCCGCCTGAACCTGCTGGACCGCGCGCGGCTGCTGCGCGACGGCGTGCCGGTCGAGCTGGAGCAGCGCATCATGGGGGTGCTGATCCGGCTCGCGCTGGACATGGGCCGCAACGTCACCCGCGACGACCTGAGCCGCCAGGTGCTGCACGCGGCGTACGGCGATCCCCGGTTGCGGCACAACCACGTCTACAAGTGCGTGTCGGCGATCCGCGCCGCGCTGGATCCCGAGCGTCCGGGGGCGGCGTCGACGGTGCTGCGCAACGACCGCGGCCGGGATCCGGCATACCGGCTGGAGCTGCCGGTGGAGTGCGTGGACCTGCTCCAGTTCGAGAGCTGGGTGGCCGCGGCGCGCAGCGCGCCGGACCTGCGGGCGATCACGCTGCTGACCAGGGCGCTGGGGCTGTGGCAGGGGCGGCCGCTGGTCGACGTCGCCGACGAGAGCTGGGCCCGCGAGCGCGTGGAGCAGCTGCGGCGTACGCACCGGGAGGCGCGGCTGCGGCTGCTGGACCTGCACGAGAAGTTCGAGCGGTTCGACCAGGCGATCGAGCTGGCCACGACGGCGCTGGCCGACAGCCCGGCCGATCCGCAGCTGCGCGAGCGGCTGGAGCGGCTGGAGGCGCTGCGCGAGCAGCGCCAGTTCGAGATCCACCACCCGGGCCCGGCCGGGTCGATCATCACGGTGACCCGGGGCGACCTGTTCGAGCAGGACGACGCGCACCTGGTCGTCGGGTTCAGCGACACGTTCGAGACCAACACCGACGACGACTTCCTGGTCAGCTCGAAGAGCCTCCAGGGCCAGCTGCTGCACCGCCTCTACGGCGGGGACCGGGCGCTGCTGGACGGCCAGCTGCGCAAGGCGCTGGCGGGGGTGCCCCGCACGGTCGAGAGCCGGACGCCCCGGCAGTACGGCAAGCGGGCCCGCTACCCGCTGGGCACGGTGGCGACCCTGGTCCAGGGCGGCCGCCGGATCTACGCGGTGGCCTACGCCGAGCGCGGCCCGGACGGGCTGCTGGCCAAGTCCAGCATGGACCTGCTGCGGCACAGCCTGGACCAGCTGTGGCTGTCGGTGCGCCGCTTCGGCCAACACCGGCCGCTCGCGATGGGCGTGCTCGGCTCGGGGCTGTCGCGCATCTACGGCTACGACCGGGTGGACTACGTCACCGCGATCGTGGAGTCGTTCCTGCGGCACTGCGCCGACGGGCGGCTCGCCGACGAGCTGCGGATCGTCATCCACCCGAAGGACGTGGCGCAGACCGACTTCGTGGCCGTCGACGAGGCGATCGCCAAGCTGCTCTCCTGACCGCCGGTCAGCGCCGCGTGGGCCGGCCGGTGCGCGCCGGGGACGGCCGGCCGGGGCTGGCCGGGCGCCGGTGGGCGGCGTGGGCCCCGGCCTCGCGGACGTCGGCGGGTCGGGCCGGGGCGGGCATGGCGGGCGGCGCGGTCTCGGTGCGGGTCAGGGTCCGCAGGTGCAGGGTCATCGCGTACAGGAACAGGACGGCGCCGACCATCTCCAGCGCCTCCTCCGCCGAGGCGTAGAGCAGGTAGTGGAAGTACGGCTTGCCGGGTTCGAGGTGAACGCTCAGGTCCCGGCCGAGCAGGGCGCCGGCGACCTCCATACCCGCCGCGCCGCCGACGTAGAGCACGCCGCTCCAGGTGACCAGCGTGCGGATCCGGGCGGGCAGGTGGAGCAGGAAGCGCAGGTAGGCGACCGCGAAGCCGAGCACGAACGGGGTGATCGCCACGACCCAGGACAGGTACGACGCGCCGCCGTGGCCCGCCAGCCCGAAGCGCCCGGCCAGCTCGTGCATGTGCGCCAGCTCGTCCATGGACAGCGCGGCGAAGATCGCGCTGAGCACGGCCCAGTGCCGCCGGTAGCGGCCCTGCGTCCGGCGTACGTGCCGGTAGACGGCCCAGGCGACGTACGCGCAGCCGAACAGGAGAAGGCTGGAGAACCAGGTCGGGATGTTGGCTTCCTTGTCCACGTTCACGAAGCCCGTGAGCTTGCCGAAGTACGGCACGATGTTGTGCCAGCCGAGGTAGTGGTAGACGAAATGGCTGCCCAGGCTGACCGCGTGCAGCACCAGTACCGCGATCAGCAGGGCCCGCAGCAGCGCCTTGGGCCGGGGAAAGTAGATGTTCACGTCGGGCCTCTTCTAGGTCCGGGACCAGGGCCGCCGCGCGGCCGACCATCCACCGGAACTATCCGCATATAACGCCACGAATCACCACCAGTTACTCAACGCGTCCTCCGGGCGGGCCGCGGCGGCCGCCGCAGGCTGCGATACTCCGTGGCCATGACGGTGTCGCTCGCGATCGACGAGGTGCCGTGGGCACGGCTGCGCACCTCCACGGGCACGGGCGGGGACCTGCCCGGCCTGCTCACCACCGCCGCCGACCCCGGCGCCGACGTCCCGGCCGCGCAGCACGCGCTCGACCTGATCGAGTCCCGCGCCGGGCACTGCGGCATGATCTCCGAGGCCGGCGCCCACCTGCCGCGCGTCCTCGCCCTGATCGCGCGGCGCCCCGAGCCCGCCGTCCGGGACCGGGCCGTGGACCTGCTGGAGACGATCGCGTTCGCCTCACCCGCGTCCGCCGCGGAGGCCGGCGACCGGTACGAGCTACCGTTCGTGCTGCGCCGCGAACTCGTGGCCTGCCTGCCCGACCTGCGCGCCGTGGACACGCCGGACGCGCGGCGCCTGGTCGGCCTGATCGCATCCGGGCAGCTCCCCGGCGGCGTGGTGGCCGAGCCGTGGCGCGACCGGGCCGGGCCGTTCCTCGGCCATCACGCGCACCGGCTGTTCCCGGTCACGGTCGGCGGGCGCGCACTGATCGTCGCGACCTCCTACAACGCGCCCGGCGGCATCGGCTGCTGGGACGCCGCGACCGGCGAGCAGGTCGGCAGGCTGCTCGACGGCGTCGCCAAGCACGTGTACGTCGACGACGGCGACCTGGTCGTCGCGGGGGTGGACCCCACCGGCCGGGCGATGCGCCGACGGCTGCCGTCCGGACGGCCGACGGCACCGCTGGGCCGCCCGCACCGGCGGTTCGCGCTGCGCCGCCCGAAACCGCCGCAGGCGGAGTCGATGACGTCGTACCGCGAGGACGGCGGCCCGCTGATCCTGGTCACCGGGGACCGGGACGGGGTGGTTCAGCGGTGGGACGCCGCGACGGGGCTGCCGGTGGGCGAGCC
Source organism: Catellatospora sp. TT07R-123 (assembly GCF_018327705.1). Taxonomy (NCBI): domain Bacteria; kingdom Bacillati; phylum Actinomycetota; class Actinomycetes; order Micromonosporales; family Micromonosporaceae; genus Catellatospora; species Catellatospora sp. TT07R-123. Next base: position 2,502,246 of record NZ_BNEM01000002.1, read on the forward strand.
GGTGCGGCTCGGCGACCGGGTGTCGGTGCTGTGGCCGTACGAGCTGGACGGCGCCGTCCACCTCGCGGCCGGAGGCTGGGGCGGAGGGGTCTGGCGATGGCGGCCCGGCCCGGGGCAGCGGCCGCTGCCGGTGGCGGGCAAGCACCATCAGCTGGTGCTGCACGGGGCCGCGTACACCGTCGACGGCCGCACGGTGCTGGCCACCGGCGCGACCGACAACGCCGCCTACCGGTGGGACGCCGAGACCGGCGAGCAGCTCGGGGACATGTGGCTGATGCCGGAGCTCGTCGGCGGGATCTGCCCGTACCCGGTCGGCGGCCGCCTGCTCGTCGCGGTCGGCGGCGGCTTCCAGATCCAGCGCTTCGACGCGGTGACCGGCGAGCGCTTCGGCGACCTGCTGCACGGGCACCAGGAAGCGATCGTGGACACCTGCTACGCCGAGGTCGACGGCCGCCCGATGCTCTTCTCCTGCGACAACTTCTCCGTCTGGCGCTGGGACGCCGTCACCGGCCAGCCCCTCCCACCCACCCACCCCTGACCACCCCGACCCGAACCCTCATGGTCAGGGGGTGGGGAGGATGCCGCGGACGTAGGCGGCCTGGGCGGCGTGGGCGGTGTCGTCGTTGGCGATGCTGATCAGGCGTACGCCCATGGTCACCGGCGGATCCCAGCGCTCGTCGACGATCCGGTCGAGGTCGGCGGGGGCCAGCGAGCGCAGCAGCTCGCCGGTGCGGGTGGCGACCGCGTCGTAGTAGTCCGTGAGCACGTCCGGGCCGTCCGGCCGCACGGCCGCGACCTGCTTCGGAGTATGCCCGTAGCCGGTGTCGTCCGGGTCGGGCCGCAGACCGCAGCGGGCGGCCCACGGGCCTGTGGCCCACAGCTGGTCCCGGTCGAGCAGCTCGGCGACGTGGTGGTCCTGGACGCGGGCGAGGTGCCAGACGAGCCAGCCGACGGAGTTGGCGCCGGGTGCGGGAGCCCACTGGAGCTGTGCGGCGGTGAGCCCGTCCACGGCCTCGTGGATCATCTCGGGCAGCCGGCCGTACAGGTCGGCGAGCAGGTCGTTAACGTCCACGGCGGCGTCCTCTCCCGCGTACGCGGTCACGTCTCGACGAGACATGGTGCTTTTCGGACCATACCGCCCAGGGGGCGTCCGGCGGCGGTGAAGTGGGACCGGTCGGCGAACCCGTGCCAGGGCGCGGGCCGCAGTCAAGATCACCCATGGCGGAGCCGCGGCGGATAGAGTTCCGATCGCCGCCCGGCCTGCCCAGGGCTGTGAAAGGAGCCGTCGATGACCGACCCGACGACTGAGGGGTACACCGTCGCGCCCGAAGAGGTCGAGGCGATGGTGCGCAACCTGTGCGCGTACGCGCTGGGCGAGCCGGACCCGATGCAGCGGTACGAGGACCTCACCTACCAGCAGGTCCTCTTCGACGGCATCGCCGCGGCGCTGCGCCGGGAGCGGGGGCGCGCCCTGGCCGACCTGCTGGTGTCCGGGATGCCGGTCGCAGAGGTGGCGGCCAAGACGCACCTGGCGGCCGAGGCGCGGGTGCGCAAGCTGATCAGCCTCGCCGGGGAGACCGAGCGGGTGAAAGCCGCCGCCAGGCCGCCCGCCCCGGCCAAGGCGGTGAAGGCGGCCAAGGCCAAGGAGCAGCCCGTCGACGAGACGACGGCGTCCCCGGTCCCCGCGACGGACAAGCGGATGCTGACGTCGGCGGAGCGGATCGCCCTGGGCCTGCCCGCCGACGGACCGATCCCCCGCGCCGAACCGGCCAAGCCCGCCAAGCCCGTCAGGCGGCGCCGAGCCGCCGCCTGACGCCGGACGGAGTCCGCGAAAGCTCCGCCGCGCGTTGCGCGCCGCCGGGGCACGGTGGTGATCCGGAATCGTGGACGCTGGATGCTGCTATAGCGACACCAGGCGTCCACGATTTCGGATCACCACCGTGACGACCTCTGGCGCGACTGGGCGCAGCCGGTCGCGGCCCGGTTGTCCACCGGTCGGTGGACAACCGGATTCCGTCTCCCGGTCGTCCCGGCGACCCCGGTCCGAACGCGACGCTGGAGGCATGACAGCCACACCCCCAGCGGCCATTCGGATCCGCGGCCTGCGCAAGTCGTACGGCGGCCGCGACGCCGTGTCCGGTCTCGACCTGACCGTCGCCTCCGGCGAGGTCTTCGCCCTGCTCGGCCCGAACGGGGCCGGCAAGACCACCACCGTGGAGATCCTTGAGGGCTACCGCCGCCGCGACGGCGGCGACGTCGCGGTCCTCGGCACGGACCCCGGCACCGCCGGGCGCGCCTGGCGGGCGCGGATCGGCATCGTCGCCCAGTCCGCCAACGACCTGGGCGACCTCACCGTCTCCGAGGCGGTGCGCCACTTCGCCACCTGCTACCCGGCCCCGCGCGACCCCGGCCAGGTGCTGGACCTGGTCGGCCTGACCGCCAAGGCCGGTTCCCGGGTACGGACCCTGTCCGGTGGCCAGCGGCGCCGCCTCGACGTCGCGATCGGCATCGTGGGCCGCCCGGAGCTGCTGTTCCTCGACGAGCCGACGACCGGGTTCGACCCGGAGGCGCGCCGCCAGTTCTGGGATCTGATCCGGCTGCTCAACGCGGAGGGGACCACGATCCTGCTGACCACCCACTACCTGGACGAGGCCGAGGTCCTGGCCGACCGGCTGGCCGTGATCGCGGCCGGGCGGATCGTGGCCGAGGGCACCCCGGCCTCGATCGGCGACCGGGAGGCGCAGCTGGCCACGGTGACGTGGAGCGACGCCGGCGGCCGCCGTACCGAGCAGTCCGCCGACCCGGCCGTCCTGATCGCGAAACTCGCCGCCGCGGGCCCGGTGGCCGACCTGACGGTGTCCCGCCCGACCCTTGAGCAGACCTACCTGACCCTGATCGGAGCAGACCGGTGACCACTCTCTCCCTGCCTTCCAGCGGCCGCCTCGGCCTGGCCCGCGGCGCGGTGGAGCTGCGCCAGTTCTTCCGCAGCAAGGCCGCCGTCGGCTTCAGCCTGGCCTTCCCGGCGCTGCTGCTGGTACTGCTGGGCTCGATCTTCAAAGGCTCCGGGGACCATCCGGAGTCGTCGGTGGCGCAGGTGTTCTCGGCGAGCATGATCGCGTACGGGATCGTGTCGACGGCGTTCATCTCGATCGGCACCGGCATCGCCACCGACCGCGAGGACGGCACCCTGAAGCGGCTGCGCGGCACGCCGATGACGGCGCTGGCGTACTTCACCGGCAAGCTGATCGTCGTCGCGGTCACGACCCTGGCCGAGGTCGCGCTGCTGCTGACGGTGGGGGTGCTGGCGTTCGACATGGAGCTGCCCGACGGCGCCGGGCGGTGGCTGACCTTCGCCTGGGTGCTCGGCCTGTCGATCGTGTCGAGCACGGCGCTGGGGGTGGCGGCCAGCGCGCTGGTGCGGTCGTCGCGCAGCGCCGGGGTGATCCTGAACGTGCCGGTGGTGGCGCTGCAGTTCCTGTCCGGGATCTTCGTGCACCCGATCAGCTCGCTGCCGCACTGGATGGTGACGGTCGCCTCGTTGTTCCCGGTCAAGTGGATGGCGCAGGGGTTCCGGTCGGTGTTCCTGCCCGACGCGCTGGCCGCGCAGGAGCTCGCGGGCAGCTGGGAGCACGGCCGGATCGCGCTCGTGCTCGGCGCCTGGTGTGTGATCGGATTGGCGCTGTGCCTGACGACGTTCCGCTGGACGGCCGAGGATCGATGAGCTGCCGGCAGTCCTGGTTCACCACGCTGCGGACGTGGGACCTGTACTTCGCCATCGCGTACGCCGTCGTGCTGGTGCTCGTGGTCGCCGACCAGGGCACCGGCACGGCGCGTGCCGCCGTGGCCGCGGGTGCGCTGACGGCGATGGCGGCCGGGTACGTGTGGTGGGGCCGCCCGCTGATCGCGATGGACGCCGAGGCGGGGCGGCTGTGGCCGTTCATCGCAGCGATGCTGGTGCTGCACGTCGTGGCGATCACGGCGGTGCCGGTGACGGCGTACGCGGACTTCGCGCTGTCGCCGCTGATGTTCATGAGCCTGCCGCTGGGCCAGGCGATCACGGGGGCGACGGTGGCGAACCTGCTGCCCCCGGCGGTGGCACTGGTCCGTGGTTCTCACCCGGGTGACCTGCGTACGACGTCGATCATGGCGGTGTTCGGGATCAGCCTGTCGGTGCTGATGGGCGTGTTCATCGTCCGGGTGATCGATCAGAGTGACGAGCGGCTGCGGCTGATCGGGGAGCTGGAGGCCAGCCGGGGCGAGGTGGCGCGGCTGTCGCGGGAGGCGGGGGTGGCCGCGGAGCGGTCCCGGCTGGCCGGGGAGATCCACGACACGCTGGCGCAGGGGTTCACCAGCATCATCACGCTGCTCCAGGCGGTGGGCGCCGAACTGGACCGCGACCCGGACCGGGCCCGGGAGCACGTGGAGCTGGCGGTGCGTACGGCGCGGGAGAACCTGGCCGAGTCGCGGGCTCTGATCGCGGCGCTGCAACCGGCGGCGCTGGACGCGAGCTCGCTGGAGCAGGCGGTGCGCCGCCAGGTCGAGCGGCTGGGCGAGGAGACGGGGGCGGCGGTGTCGTACGAGGTCGGCGGGCAGCCGTGCCCGCTGCCGACGGCGGTGGAGGTGGTGCTGCTGCGGGCGGCGCAGGAGGCGCTGGCCAATGTGCGCCGCCACGCGGCTGCCGCGGCGGTGCGGGTGCGGCTGGACTTCCGGGCCGAGGGCGTGGCGCTGTGCGTACGCGACGACGGCCAGGGGTTCGACGCCGCGCGATCGGCCCCCGGGTTCGGGCTGAGCGGCATGCGGGCGCGGGTCGCGCAGGTGAGCGGGGTGTTGACGGTGGACAGTGCGCCGGGCCGGGGCACGGCGGTGACGGTGGAGGTGCCTTCGTGATCACGATTCTGCTGGCCGACGACCATCCGGTGGTCCGGGCGGGGCTGCGGGGCATGCTGGAGGCGGAGCCGGATCTGCGGGTGGTGGGCGAGGCCGCCTCGGGCCCGGAGGCGGTCACCGCCGCGGCGGCGCTGCGCCCGGACGTGATCCTGATGGATCTGCGGATGCCCGGCGGGGACGGCGCCTCGGCGACGGAGCGGATCCTGCGGGGCGGGTCGGGCAGCCGGGTGGTGGTGCTGACGACATACGAGAGCGACGCCGACATCCTGCGGGCGGTGGAGGCGGGTGCCTCGGGTTACCTGCTCAAGGACGCGTCACCGGCTGATCTGGCCGCGGCGGTGCGGGCGGCGGCACGCGGGGAGACGGTGCTGGCTCCGGCGGTGGCGGGGCGGCTGCTGCGGCAGGTGCGCCAGCCCGCGCAGCCGGGGCTTTCGGCGCGGGAGGTGGAGGTCCTGCGGCTGGTGGCACGGGGTCTGACCAATGCCGACATCGGCCGGGAGCTGTTCATCTCGGAGGCGACGGTCAAGACGCACCTGCTGCGGGTGTTCAGCAAGCTGGACGTGGCCGACCGTACGGCGGCCGTGACGACGGCGATGGCGCGCGGGCTGCTGTGACGGCGGGCGGTGGGCCGCCTCGCGGCGGCCCACGGGGCGTCAGCCGACCAGGGTGACCTTGGCGCCGCGCTTGGCCAGGCCCCACTGGGACGGGTCGCCGGCCGACGCGGCGGTGGCGGTGGCCAGGGCGCCGACCGCGACGAGCGCGGCGACGGCGGCAAGACGGGCGAGGGTACGCATCGGAATTCTCCTTCCGCGCACCGGGCCTGTCCCGGGGCGCACCAACACTGTCACCGCCCCCACTTGTGACCCGCTTGGAACACACTTGCCCGATGCCCGAGCCGAGCCGAGCCCGCCAAGATCAGCCAAGTTGCCGGGCAATCGGGCGAAAGCGAGGCCGCTATTCGCCCGATTGCCCGGCAACTTGCGCGATCTTGAGCCCCCGCCCCGCGGGGAGGGTCAGCGGCGCCAGCCGGCGCCGTAGAGGACGGTGCCGCCGCTGGTGTAGCCGCCGAGGCAGCGGGTCAGGTAGTCGGACTTCTCGCGCAGGTCCAGTTCGGCGGAGAACTTGGCCTCGCCCAGGTCGTGGCGGCCGACGGTGCCGCCCTTGCCCGGCGCGACGTCCTGGAAGATCGCCGAGATCCGGTATCCCCCGGCGTGCTGGCAGGCGCTGAAGTAGGTCAGCTGCCGGCCGAGCTTGCCGTTGATGTTCCACGCGTTCTGGTACTCGGCCGAGGTCGCGAACGACGGCGCGTCGAACGTGCCCACGTCCTCCTTGACATAGAACGCGGTGATCTGCGGAACGTTGCCCGGCGACACGATCGAGATGTTGACCGGGTGGAAGCCCTGCTTGACCAGCGAGTCGAACTGGTTCTGGTGCCAGACGGCGTCCTTGCCGTGGTAGGCGGCCATGGTCGGGCCGCTGCGCTTGTACCAGATGGCCGCGTACAGCACCGTCGTGCCGGACAGGTAGCTGGTGACGTTGTGCAGCCGGAATCCCTCCTTGTCCAGGCCGTCGAACTGCGCCTGGTAGTCGGCGCTGGTCATGCCGTGGCGGGCCTGCCACACCGAGCCGTCCTGCGGCCGGTAGATGACGTTGAAGAAGACGCCGCCGCGCTCCCCCGTGCCCTCGTGCGCGTCGATCCACTCCGGCCGGTAGCCGGACTTCACCAGCTTGTTGTACGTGTCCTGGTACTTGGCGGCGGGGATGCCGTAGAGCACGATCTCGGACTTGCCCGGCGGGTACCAGGCCGGGGCCGACGCCTCCGGCCAGATCAGCACCTCGCTGTTGGGGATGGCGCGGCCGTTCATCGGCACCCACAGCGGCGACTCCGGGTTCCACGGCGAGCCCGCGGCCTTGTCGATCTGCCACGCCTCGGTGAAGTGCATGGGGCGCAGCGGGTAGTCGCCGGGGATGTCGCGGCGGGCCTCCAGGTGGATGTGCGGCTCGGAGGCGTTGCCGGAGTCGCCGAGGCGGCCCAGTTCCATGCCCGCGAAGACCATCTGGCCGGGCACGACGGTCATGGTGCCCTGGCGCAGGTGGGTGTACCAGGTGACGGTGCCGTCGGTGTGCTGGACCCAGACGTTGTTGCCGCCGACCGGTTTCGGCGTCGGCGTGGGGAGCGCGCCGGGCGCCGGGTTGTCGGGCATGGTGCCGTCGTTGCACATCAGCACGGTGCCGTCGGCGACGGCGCGGACGGGCAGGTCCCAGGCGCGGTAGTGCTCGTTCTTCGTGCCGTCGCCGCCGGGCAGCAGCTTGGACCACGTGGCGCCGTCCCAGGCCACGACGCCCACGTCGTGGGCGTAGATCTGGGTGCCGCCGGCGCCGCCGTTGGCCCAGTGGTCGCCGGTGGTGGTGAGGACCTCGCCGGGGCGCAGGTCGGAGGCGTGCAGCGGGAACCGGTGCGCCCGGTTGTACGGCACCAGCGGCAGCGTCACCTCGGAGGCGAACAGGTATCCGGCGACGAACACCCGGACGGTGACCCAGGCCGGGGCCGGGGCGGGCAGGTACACCTGGTTGAACCCGACCTGGTTGCCGGGCAGCGTGATCCGGCCGTTGGTCCAGGTCTTGGTCTGGCCGGGGGTGAACACGCCGCCGTCGTCGGTGTTGGCCACCGGGTCCTTGATGACGAGCAGCTGGTCCAGGCCCTGCATGGTCTGGGTGTAGCCGCCGGCGAACTGGAACTCGATGCCGGAGACCTTGAGGTCCTGGGTGCCGGTGTTGGTGAGGTTGAGCCGCAGCACGACCTTGACGGCCTCGGGGTCGCCGTTCTTGGCGGGGGCGAGCAGCGCGTAGGCGGCGTCGCCGGACTCGATCGGTTCGACCGCGATCGCGATCGGGTTGCCTAACGGCACGGCGGCCGCGGGGCGTGCCGAGCCGAACAGGCCCATTCCGGCGGGCACGGCGGCGGCGGTGAACAGGAGCAGCTTACGGCGGTCCATGACGGTCCCTTTCGGATGGTTGCGGGCCGGCCGCCCGCTGAGAACAGAAAACCAACCGCCATGGGGGTACGGCCTGAGCAACGACTACCTATCGTCTGGGCGACATACCCACCGGCCCGGCAGCGTTTTCGCCGTACGCATCCGGTTGATCGCGCTCGGCTACGCTGCTGTCAGACTCACGCGGAATAGGGATGGCATCAGGTGACCGTCGCGGTGGCACATTGGCCTTTCATCGGGCGGCGGTCCGAACTGGAGCGTTTCACCGACGCCCTCGGCGATACTCGGGTGGACACGGTCCTGGTCGTCGGCGACGCCGGGGTGGGCAAGAGCCGGCTGGCGCTGGAGTGCCTGGCCGCGGCCGAGGACCGGGGCCACCACGTCGCGCACGTGACCGCGACGGCGAGCGCGTCGGCGGTGCCGCTGTCGGCGCTGGCGCCGCTGCTGCCCGCCGAGCAGGACATGGCCGATCCGCACACGCTGTTCGAGGCGGCCCGGCGGCGGTTGCGCGACCGGGCGCAGGGGCGCCGGTTCGTGCTGGCGATCGACGACGTGGACCTGCTGGACACGGTGTCGCTGGCGTTGCTGTCGTTCCTGATGGCCGACGGGACGCTGTTCGTGGTGGCCACGCAGCGCCGCGAGGGCGCGGTCCCGGACGCGCTGGAGACGCGGTGGCGTGACGGGCGGGCGGTCCGGCTGACGCTCGACGCGCTGCACCGGCAGAGCGTGGAGACGCTGCTGCACTTCGCGCTCGGCGGTCCGGCGACGGCCGGGGCGGTGCAGTGGCTGTGGGAGGCCAGCCGGGGCAACGTGCTGTTCCTGCGCGAGCTGGTGCTCAGTGCCCAGCACGAGGGTGCGCTGGCGTGCCCGGCCGGGGTGTGGCAGCTGTTGCGTACGCCGCGGGGCAGCAGCGGGCTGATCGAGCTGGTGCAGGCCCGGCTCTCGGGGCTGAGCTCGGCACACCGGGCGGTGCTGGAGCTGCTGGCGCTGTGCGAGCCGCTGTCGGTGGAGGAGCTGCTGGCGCAGCATCCGGCCGAGGTGCTGACGGAGCTGGAGGACGAGGGCCTGATCAGCGTCGCGTGGGAGAGCCGGCGGACCGAGGTGCGGCTGGCGCATCCGCTGCACTCGCACACGTTGCAGTCGTCGCTGCCGAAGCTGCGCGCGCGGACGATCCTGCTGCGGCAGGCGGACCGGGTCACCGGGCACGGCGCGCGGCGGCGCGGCGATCCGCTGCTGCTGGCGTCGTGGCGGCTGGACGCGACCGGTTCGGCCGATCCGGAACTGCTGCTGCGGGCGGCGCGGCTGGCCCGGTTCGCCCATGATCTGCCGCGGACGGAGCGGCTGGCGTCGGCGGCGCTGGCGCACGGTGCGGGCGCGGCGGCGGGGCTGCTGCTGGCCGAGTCGCTGCATGAGCAGGCCCGGTTCGCCGAGGCGGAGGCGGCGCTGGCGAGGGCGGCCGACGGGCGGTCTCCGGGGCAGGAGCTGCCCGTGGCGCTGTCGCGGGCGATGAACCTGTTGTTCGGGCTGGGTGATCCGGTGGCGGCGCGGGCCGCGCTGGACGGGGCGGGTGTCCCGGCCGGTGATCCGGCGGTGGCGGCGGTGTCGGCGCTGCTGGCCAACGCGGTCGCCGGGCCGGTCGAGGCGGCGGGGCTGCTGCCGCCGCAGCCGGACGGGCAGCGTGCCGAGGTCCGGGTGCTGTGGCACCGGGCGGCCGCCGCCGTGCTGGCCGACGCGGGGCGGGTGGTGGAGGCGGCGGAGCTGGCCGGTGCCGGATTCGAGCTGCACGAGACGGTCGAGGACCGCACGGTCGTGTCGCATCCGGCCACGCACCTGCTGACGCTGGCCGACGCGCTGCTGCGCCAGGGCGCCTTCGACGCCGCCGAGCAGGCTGCCGAGCGCGGCCGCCAGCTGGTCGTCGACGCCGGGGTGGAGGCGCTGATCTGCTGGTTCACCGGGCGGCTGGGCGCGGTGGCGCTGGCGCGCGGGCAGGTGGCGACGGCGGAGGCGCGGTTCGCCGAGACGCTGGCCCAGGCCCGGGGGGCCGGTCAGCGCAGCGCGCTGCCGATGGCGATGTCGGGGCTGATCCGGGCGCGGGCGTCGCGCGGGCCGCTGCCCGATGGCGATCCGCTGCTGGCCGAGCTGCTGGAGATCGCCGGGTACGCGACCTGGAGCGCCGAGCCGCAGCGGGCGATCGCGTGGGCCGAGGCCGCGGGCGGCCTGGTCTCGCAGGCCCGGTCCCGGTTGCAGGAGGCGGCGGCCGAGGCGCTGCGCCGCGGCCGGGCCAACGCCGCCACGGAGCTGTGGCACGACGCGCTGCGGCTGGGCGGCGACGTCGCCGGGCCGCTGGGCGAGGCGTGCGAGCGGGTGCAGGGTGCGCTGGCGGCGGTGCGGGCCGCTCACGCCGCCGCGGTGGCCGCCGGTGATCCCGGCCGGTTGCAGGAGGTGGCGCAGCGGTTCGCCGAGTCGGGCGCCCACCTGCTCGCGGCGGAGGCGATGACGGCGGCCGCCGAGCTGCACCGGCGCCAGGGCAGCGGGCGGGCGGCGGTCGGCTGCTCGGCCGCGGCGCGGCGGCTGGCGGAGGGCTGCCAGGGCGCCCGTACGCCGGGGCTGCTCGGGGGCGGTACGCTCACCCCTCTCACCGACCGGGAGCGGGAGATCGCCCGGCTGGTCGTGTCGGGCAACAGCAGCCGCCAGATCGCCGACCTGCTGTTCCTGTCGGTGCGTACGGTCAACAACCATCTGCAGAACGTCTACACCAAGCTCGGCATCGGCAGCCGCGCCGAACTCGCCGACGTCCTCGCCGCGGAGGTGACCGCATGACCCCCGATCAGATCTCGCTCGTCCGGCAGACCATGACCTGGGTGCAGCCGCGGCGGCAGGAGTTCGCCGCCGACTTCTACCGGCGGCTGTTCGCCGCCGATCCGGGGCTGGAGGGCATGTTCTCCACCGACCCGGTGATCCAGCAGGAGAAGTTCGTCGACGAGCTGACGGCGATCGTCGCGGCGATCAGCGACTTCCCGGCGTTCCTGCTGCGGGCCGGGGCGCTGGGCGTGCGGCACGTCAACTACCAGGTGCGGGCCGAGCACTACCGGGTGATGCGCGAGGTGCTGGCGGCGACGTTCGCGGCGGGGTTCCCACAGGACTGGACGGCCGAGCACGAGCAGGCGTGGCGCAGCGCGTACGACATGGTGGCCGAGGCGATGCTGCTGGGCCGCGGCAGGTCTGCCGACGCGCCGCGCGCGGCGTGGCGGCCCTGATCGGCGCGGCGGCGGCCCTGGCGCAGGCGCGAGGGGCGGCGCGGCCGGTGGCCGGGCCGCCCCTTCCGCGGGCCGGTCAGTCGTTCTCGATGAAGACGGCCGCGTAGCGCCACTCGTTGGAGCCGGCCGACCAGTAGCGCTCGGCCTGGAGCACCCGGTAGTTGTCGCCGGACTGGACGCTGATCAGCTGCGAGGCGCTCAGCGAGGGGTGCCAGTTCCACACGCCCACCTGCGGGTCGTTGCGTACGAAGATCATCGCGAAGTGGCTGGTCGCGATCGGCGAGATGGCCACCATGCGGCTGTCGAGGTGCAGGTCGATCTCGTCGTTCACGGTCTGCGTGGTGGCGTCGGGGTACCAGACCCAGCTGCGCTCGTCGACGCCGGTGTTGGGGACCAGCACCGCGTCGTAGTGGTCCGGCGAGACGTAGTCGATGTCGGTCAGGCGGCCCCGGTTGGCGGCCAGCCATCCGTTGATCTGCGCCGACGTGCCGTTGAACAGGTACTTGTAGTCGTGGAAGTTGCCGCCGGCCGGGTTGTCCACCAGCGCCGCGGCGTAGCGGACCTGGCCGTTGTCGAGGTAGCGCTCGACGTCCAGCAGCCGCTTGCCCATCAGCTTCGCCGACAGCGTGGCGGCGGTCTCGCCGGTGGTCCACGACGCCGAGCCGGTCAGACCGCGGGCGTACACCCCGGAGTTCTGCACCAGCGTGACGTTGAACGTCGTGGGGCTGTCGACCTCGACGTCGACCACGCGCATGTTGTTGGTGTTGGCCCAGTTGTCGATCGTCGCCTTGCTCGCGCTGAGGAACCAGCCCCAGGCGGTGGGGGTGGAGACGTACTTCTCCGGGTCGGGCAGCACGGTCCCGGCGGCGGCCGGTCCGGCGGCGGTGACCAGGATCGTCGAGGTCACGGCGGCGATCAGCATCGCCTTGAGGGTCTTCTTCGTCATGCCCACGATCCTGTCGGCCGGGGCGCGGCCGGACCTGAGCAAGGATTGCTCAGCGCGTGGGTGACAGTTGCTCGGCCGCCCGAGGTCGCAGGCCCGGCGGGGCGGGGCACGGCGGCCGGTGTGACGCGGGCCATGTCGATGGTAGACCCGACCGGCCGAACTCGACAGTGACCCGGCGCCGATAAACGGGACGACGAGTGTCGGCGGTGGTCACTAGGGTGTCGCGCATACGACGGGGGAACGTTCGTAAGCCCCTGTGCGTGCACTCATCCACCTCTCACTCTCCGAGGTAAACGCATGCGCAGAAACATCCTGCGCCGGTTCGGGTCGGCGCTGCTCGCCGTGACGGTCGCCGTAACGGGACTGGTCACGCCCGCGCACGCCGATCCCGGCACCGGTGCGATCTCCGGCCACCTCACCGCCGAGGGCGGCGCGCCGGTCGCCGACGCCTGGGTCGAGGTGTCCGGCGCCGGGTACGGCAACACCAGGACCGACGAGAACGGCTACTACCGGGTGGAGAACCTGGCGCCCGGGAGCGAATACCGGGTGTTCTTCTTCCCGGCCGGCCGGCTGAACCAGTACGCCCACCAGACGACGGACTGGGAGCAGGCGGACACGTTCACCGTCGTGGACGGCGGCGAGACCGTGGTCGACGACAGCCTCATCCCGGTCGGCTACATCGCCGGGCGGTTCACCGCACACGACGGCACGCCGCTCACCGAAGGCTCGGTCGAGCTGCTCCCCGTCGGCAGCGGATCCCACCAGTGGGCGGAGATCGGCCCCGACGGCCGGTATCGGGCCGCGCTGCTGCCGGGCAGCTACCAGGTCTCGTTCAGCGGCTACCGGTCGCAGGCCCAGTGGGTCCCGGGCAAGCCGTTCTCCACCGACGCCGCCGTGTTCACGGTCGCGGTCGGACAGACGGTGCAGGTCGACGACGCCGTGGCCGAGCGGGCGGTGGTCACCGGTCACATCACGCGGCCGGACGGCAGCCCGGCCGTGCAGGTGTCGGTGTCGCTGTCGGTGGTCAGCGGCGCCGAGTGGGGCCTGGGCACGGAGACCGACGGCGACGGCGCCTACCGGATCGAGGCGTGGCCGGGGCAGTACCGGGTGGCGGTCTACTCCGACGGCTTCGGCCAGTACGTGCCGCAGCGCCGCATCGAGGCCCAGGGGACCGTGTTCGACCTGGCCGCCGACTCGGTGACCACGGTCGACGAGACGGTGCTGGGCCAGTTCGGGTACGGCGTCACCCTGCGCGGGCGGCTGACCGGCGCCACCGGGCAGGGCGTGGCCGGGGTGGAGGTGCGGCTGGAGACCGACTGGGGTTCGGCGGCCACGGTCCACACCGACGCGGGAGGCTACTGGATCGCGTCGGGCCTGCCCGCGTCCACGTACCTGGTCCGGTTCAGCTCCCCGGCGCAGAACGTGTTCCAGTACGCCTACGGCAAGCCCAGCCAGGAGGAGGCGACCCGGTTCTTCCTCCAGGAAGGGCAGACGGTGGTCGTCAACGACACCGTGGTGCCCGTCGGTTCGATCCGGGTCACGGCAAAGGACGCGGTCACCGGGGCGGCGATCGGCGTGTTCGACGCGATGCTGGGCGAGCGCCAGGTCTCGGCGGAGCAGGGCGCGGCGGTGCTCGGCGGGGTCCCGGCCGGCCAGTACGAGGTGTCGGTGTCGGCCGAGGGCTACCAGTACGGGCGGTTCCCGGCGGCGGTCGCGGTCGGCGCGCAGACGGAGCTGGAGGTGACGCTCACGCCGTACGCCCACATCACCACGACGGTGGTGGACTCGGTGACCGGCGAGCCGGTGGCCGGGGTGTGCGTGTTCCCGGCGACCCGGCAGAGCTTCCGCACCTGGGAGGGCTGCCCGGGCGAGAGCGGCCCGGACGGCAGGCTGACCCTCGACCACGTCGATCCCGGCACGGTGCAGCTGTTCGTGCTGGCCGCGGAGGGTTCGGCGTACGGGGCGCAGTGGTTCGGCAAGAACGGGCTCGGCACCGGCAGCCAGCTGGACGCGCGCTCGTTCACGCTGGCGCCCGGTGAGACCCGGCAGATCCAGAAGATCAGGATGGATCGGGCCGGGACGGTCACTGGCCTGGTCACCGGCGCGGACAGCCAGCCGGTGACCGAGGGCGAGGTGTCGGTGGTGACCCCGACGATCGGCAACGGCACCCGGGGCGCGGCCCCGATCGACGGCACCGGGCACTACACGATCTCGTGGCTGGGGCCGTACCAGTGGCCGTTGCAGTTCCGGACCGCCGGGCACGCGTGGCAGTGGAGCGGCGGCATCGCCAAGCGGCACGACGCGGTGAAGGTCTCGGTCGTGTCGGACCAGACCACGGTGTTCGACCAGCAGCTCAAGCGGGGCACGCTGGTCCGGGTCACGGTGACCGGCGGGCCGGACGGCGGGGAGCAGGCGGCGTTCAACGTCGCGACCGGTGACCTGGCGGCGCTCGGCTACGCCGAGATGTCCGGGGACGAGGTGAGCCTGCTGATCCTCGGCGGGCAGCAGGTGAAGCTCCAGCTGTCCACCGGCAGCGGGGACCGGCTCGGCTGGTACGGCGGAACGGGCTTCGCCTCGGCGACCAGTGTGCCGATCACGCCGACGGGACCGGCGACGCTGACGTACGCGTTCAGCTGACGGTTCGGGGCCCTCGGATTCGGCTGCGGTCGAGGCCGAGGGCCCTTTTCGTGTTCGAGTACTTTATCTGTTACAGTACTCAACGTGCCCGAGAAGTTTGACAGCGATACCTTCCTGGCGAGCGACGCGTTCGCCGCCGACCTCCTGCGTGGGCACACCGACACGATCGTGTTGGCGGTGCTGAGCCAGGCGGACAGCTACGGCTTCGAGATCTTCAAGACCATCCGTGACGCCACGGGCGGCGCGTACGAGATCAAGGAAGCGACCCTCTACGCCAGTTACCGGCGGCTGCTCAAGGACGGCCTCGTCGAGGCCTACTGGGGCGACGAGACCCAGGGCGGCCGCCGCAAGTACTACCGCATCACCGATGCGGGCCGGGCCGTGTACGGCCACAACGTCCAGGCCTGGGAGATCACCCGCGGCCTCATCGACTCCCTGCTCCGTCTCGGCAAGTCCGCCGACCCGGGCAGCACCCGCTCCGGAAGGCGGCCGTGATGACCGACAGCAGCCTGGCGATCCACCGCCTCCTCGACGAGGCGTTCGCCGGCATCGACATGACCGCGGAGGCCCGCGACCTCAAGGAGGAGATGCGCGCCAACCTGGTGGCCCGGGTGGCCGAGCTGGAGGAGTCCGGCGTCGGCGGCGACGTCTCGGCCCAGCGGGCGATGGCCGAGCTCGGCGACGTCCGGTCGATCGTGGGCGACACCGCGGGCACGCCCGCCGCACCCTGGCTGGACCAGCGGGTCCGCCCGCGCCCGGCGTTCGTCGTCCGGACCCTGCTGCTGTCGCTGCTGGCGGCGGGCGCGCTGGCGGTGCTGGTGCTGTCGGCGCTGGCCACCGTCGCGGTGGTCTGGGAGGTGCTGGCCGTCGCGGTGCTCGCCGTGACCGGGGGCCTCATCACCGCCGACGCGCTGCGCCAGGAGACCACGACCAACTATCCCCTGCCCACCGGCCGGTCGGCGGGCTACGGCGCCGCGGCCGCGCTGGGCCTGGCCGGGGCCGGGTGCGCCGCGGCCGCCGGTCCGCAGTGGCCGGTCGGCCCGCTGGTCGCGGGCGGGGTGCTGCTGGTCGTCTCGGCGGTCGCGTTCACCTGGCTGGGCGTGACCCAGACCAACCGGCACAAGCCCTGGGTGGTCCGCATGCAGCGCGAGCACCAGCAGGTGCACGAGGCGTTCGCCGGTGACCCGGCCGCGGCGGCCCGGTTCGGCATCTACACCGCGACCATCTGGATCGCCGCGCTCGGCGGGTTCGCGGTGCTGACGCTGACGGCCGGCTGGCGCTGGTCGTGGCTGGCGCTGCTCGGGGGCCTGCTGCTGATGATGCTCACGATGGCGCGCACCATCTTCAGGTCGCGGAGTTCCGATTAGGTTGCTCCGCTTTCAGCGGTGATTGGGCGGCCGGATGCCATTTGGCGTCCGGCCGTCAACTTCGTCCGCAGTGATACCCATCGAATTGACGGAAGCGTACAGTCCCAAATCGTTAAGGTTATTAACAGTTTCTTCTCTCGCCCGGAGGTAGGAACATGCAACGACGAACCTTGGCGGTCCTGGGATCGATCGGGGCGAGCCTGCTCGCCGCCGCGACCGCGGCCGTCGTCTCCGCGCCGGCGGCCGACGCCGCGCTCACCAGCAACTGGTACGCCTCCGCGCCGTACCTGATGCCGTTCGACAACAGCCCGCCCGACCCGATCCCGGTCATGGCCGCGACCGGTCAGAAGGCCTTCCAGCTCGCGTTCATCCTCGCCCCCAACGGCGGCGGCTGCACCCCGACCTGGGACGGCACCCGCGCGGTGTCCGCCGACACCGAGGCGGCCAACCTGATCAGCCGCATCCGCGCCAACGGCGGCGACGTCAGCGTCTCCATCGGCGGGTACGGCGGCACGAAGCTCGGCCAGACCTGCGGCACCCCGGCCGCCACCGCCGCCGCCTACCAGCAGGTCGTCACCAAGTACGCGCTCAAGGCGATCGACTTCGACCTGGAGGAGCCGGAGTACGAGAACGCCGCGGCCGTGCACAACGAGCTCGGCGCCGCCCAGATCCTCCAGCGCGACAACCCCGGCCTGTACGTCTCGGTCACCACCGCCGGGACCGCGGCGGGCACCGGCTGGTTCGGCCAGCAGATGCTCAACGACGCCAAGGGCCTGGGCTTCACCCCCGCCAACTACTCGATCATGCCGTTCGACGGCGGGTTCAACGGCGGCTCCAGCCAGATCAGCGCGCTGGAGGCGTTCCACTCGATCCTGATGACGACGTTCGGCTGGAGCAGCGACACCGCGTACGCCCACGAGGGCGTCTCGATGATGAACGGCCGCAGCGACGCCGGGGAGTACTTCCGGCAGGCCGACTTCCAGGCGGTGCTCGACTACGCCACCGGCCACCGGCTGGCCCGGTACACGTACTGGTCGGTCAACCGCGACCGGCAGTGCGCCGACCCGAACCAGAGCACCACGTCCGGCACGTGCAGCAGCGTGCCGCAGACCGCGTGGGAGTTCACCAAGTACACCGCCCGGTTCGCCGGAGCCACACCGCCCACCACGCCGCCGTCGACCCCGCCGTCGAGCTCGCCGACGCCGCCCGGCGGATGCAGCGCCCCGGCCTGGAACAGCGGGACGGCGTACACCGGCGGCTCGCTGGTGTCCTACAACGGGCACACCTGGAAGGCGCAGTGGTGGACGCAGGGCGAGACGCCCGGCACCGCCGGGGTGTGGCTCGACCAGGGCACCTGCACCGGGACGCCGAGCTCGCCGCCGCCGGGCGGCCAGTGCACCGCACCGGCGTGGGTCGCCGCGACCGCGTACAACGGCGGGGCGGTGGTCTCCTACGGCGGGCACAAGTGGACCGCCAAGTGGTGGACCCAGGGCGACATCCCGGGCAACAACGGCCAGGGCGTCTGGACCGACAACGGCCCCTGCTGAGCAAGACCGCCCGGCCCGGTTCCGCACGCCCCTGACGCGAGCGGAGCCGGGCCGGTCCGGCTTCACGGCCGGTTTACGGAACCTGATCACGGGTCTACAGTCCCCGATCATGGACGCCCTCATCGTCTGCCTGTGGATCTGCGCCGGCACCTGCGCCGCGACGTGGATCGCCTCCCTGATCAGCAACGAGCACTCGTGGGTGGACCGGATCTGGTCGATCGTCCCGGTGGCGTACGTGGCGGTGTTCGCCGCCGCGGCCGACTTCGGCGACACGCGGCTGAACGTGCTGGTCGGGCTGGTGCTGCTGTGGGGGGCGCGGCTGACGTTCAACTTCGCCCGGCGCGGCGGGTACGCCCCCGGCGGCGAGGACTACCGCTGGGCGATCCTGCGGGAGCGGCTGGCGCCGTGGCAGTTCCAGGTGTTCAACCTGGGCTTCATCACGGTGTACCAGAACATCATCCTGCTACTGATCACGCTGCCGGCGTACACGGCGCTGACGCATCCTCGGGCGTTCGGCGTGCTCGACGTGGTGCTCGCGGTGGTGTTCCTGGGGCTGCTCGCCGGAGAGACCGTCGCCGACCAGCAGCAGTGGGACTTCCACCGCCGCAAGCACACCGCGCTCGCCGAGGGGCGCGAGCCGGAGTCCCGCTTCCTGCGCACCGGCCTGTTCCGCTACTCCCGCCACCCCAACTACTTCTTCGAGCAGGCCCAGTGGTGGGTGGTCTTTGCCTTCGGCGCCGTCGCCGCCGGTTCACTCTTGCAATGGACGGTCCTCGGCGCATTCCTGCTGACCCTGCTGTTCATCGGCTCGACCGTCTTCACCGAGAGCATCACCCGCTCCCGCTACCCGGAGTACGCCAACTACCAGGCGAACACCTCATCCATCATTCCCCGGATCCGGCGGCGAGGACAGTTGGCGGTCGAGCCCCCCAGATAGCCAAGCCGTCTCAGCGGCTGCGACTCTGGCACCAAGGATTCTGATCAAGGTCCCGACCAACCTTCAGCCGGGACCCCCGCGACGTCGTCCGTTCCGGAGAATCACATGTATTCCACACGGAGCAACCCTTCGGCCAGCACGATGGGGGTCGCTTCCCGCATGATAAGATCAACATTTGCGAATTCGATGCCCGACCGAAGAAGATACTGCGCCACGCGGTACCGCACGGCCGGGTTGTTACTGGTCAGCATGGATCTGATCCAGGTCTCGCCGCGGACACCGGGCAGTTCACCCTTGCGGCGCAATACGGCCGTCGCCGCGTAAGCCCAGTCCGCTTGCAGCACCATATCCGGTTCATCAAAAACCTTGGACGCCAAACGTTCGAACATGTCTGGCACAACCGGACCGGCGTCGCCCATAAGGACTATGGCCGCTCCTCGCACGTCGCGGTCTTCGTCATGCTCAATAATCTTCATGACCGCAGGAATCCCGCGAAGCACCTCGTCGCGCACTCGCGACTTGCCAATTGAATATTTGGTTTCAGTGGAGTCAATGAGGCTGCCGACACAAGCTATCGTGTCGATCAACTGAAGGACATACTGCCGCCACCGGAAATTCTCCGAATCGAGCATCCCGTACAGTATCCGAACTGCGGGCGCCGCAGCATCCTCCACTGTTACCGAGCCATTGCACAGTAACTCATGCAACGCATAGACGGTGTCGACTGCGCGCCCCTCGTCCGTCACCTCGTACAACTCTACGAGGTATCGCGGAATATCTACGGCGGCCTCCGCCGTAGAAGCAAGGGTCGTCCAGTCGACACCGTCAACGCGCATTTCAGTTCCTTAGCATCCCGTCAATTTTGGTCGCTACGCTCGCGAGCGATATTGAGGTTGTCGACCATAACTTCGCACTTGCTGAAAAACAGGGGAATGCCTGCGTGCCGTGCAGCGGCGCTTTATTACTCGCTTCGCGCCCACCCATGCCGTCGGCCCCGAGTCGGGTTTCCTGGCCGCCCGCTTCGTCAGCGGGTCGACGAACTCACGCGTCGCCCGCCCACTTCCAACCGGGGATGACCTGCGCAATGCCGTAATTGACGCCATAACCCAGGTCTTCCGAATCGACGCCCACATCGAGCCCCGAAAGGATCATCTCGCCTAGCGAAATGCCGATCTGATCACTTGCCACGTCGGCGAGGTCCTCATGTCGCATCGCCCACTTCAACGCGTTCAACGCCCGGGGATCGCGCCAGCGCGGGAGATCGACGATCGCCTGGCAGCGCATGCCCAACTCGGCGTTCTCATCGAACAGGACCTCCATGAGGCGCTGTGCACGGTGGTCCCACGGGAGTTCACGCCCGGCTCTGAGTTCTTCGATGAAGACCTGCGATGGAACGTAGCCGTGGGCCTCAACGTAATGGAGGATCATCACGGGAGCCGCATAGGAATTTCCACTCAGCGTGTGATAGCGGAATTCGCCGTTCCCTCTGACTCGAGCGCCAGGCGGGCAGAATGCACAGTCGTGAAACCCCAAGGTCAGGCTGGCCTCCCGCACGGATGATGCTTTCAGCTCCTTGAGAATCAGGCGAGAGTCGGCATGAGGGTCGCCGCTCTGCAACCCGTGCTCACGTCCCAGCCAGCCGACAGCTCGCATCTCCAGCGGAAAGTCCGAGTACTCGTACCGCGAAAGATCCAGAAACTCCATGACACTTCCCATCGAGGATCGCCAGGGCGGCAAACTCCGCCCTCGCGTTTCGCTACCAAGCGGTCCGCGGCGCAGGACTCGGGCACCCGCAAGCAAAGATCCGCTGGGCCATGGTCCATCGCGTGGCCCAGCGGATCCATTGAACCTCGCCTGGCTCAGCCGGGTTCTCCGAGGACTCCCGCCTGACGGCGCCGAGCGTCCGCCGACGTCAGTGGCAGGTGAAGTTGGTGCTGGAGCTGCCGCCGGAGAAGGTGACCCGCATGCTGTGGCGGGTGCCGGGCACACAGGTGCCACCCGCCGAGGACAGGTTGTTGGCAGCGGACTGCAGCGCGCCGTCGTAGTACCAGCGCTGCGACGAGTAGCCCGTGGGCAGGTAGCAGTCGTAGTAGCCGCCCTCGCTCTCGCACACGACGAGCGAGGCAGCGTGCGCTGCCGGAGCAGCCAGGGCGACAGTGGCGGCGGCGACCGCCACGGTGACAAGGAAAGTAGCTGTCATCTTCATGGACGTCACTGTAGAAATCTTTCACTGTTCGTACAAGGACCGGAAGCCGTCTCCAGCAGCCGCCCCGGGCTCGCCGAGCCATACCGGCACCTGCGACTCGGGCATCGGCCGGGAGAACAGGTAGCCCTGCCCGTAGATGCAGCCGATCGAGGCCGACAGCTGGTGCTGGTGCTCGGTCTCGATGCCCTCCGCCACGACGTCCAGGCCGAGGGTCCGGATCAGCGTGACGGTCCCCTGCATCAGGTCGCGCTGCCGCCGCGAGGTGGTCAGCCCCTTGGCGAACAGGCGGTCCAGCTTGACGATGTCCAGGGGGATCTGCCGCAGGTAGCCCAGTGCCGAGTAGCCGGTGCCGAAGTCGTCGATCGCGATCCGCACGCCCCCGCGGCGCAGCAGCGCGAGCGCTTCCCATACCCGGTCGTCGTCCGGTAGCAGCTGGCTTTCGGTGATCTCCAGGACGAGCCGGTGCGGCGGCAGCCCGGTGGCGGCGAGCAGGTGCGTGACGGTATCGGGGAAGCCGTCGGTCCGGAACTGCTGGGCCGAGACGTTGACGCTGACATAGGGGGCACCGCCCCGCGCGGTGGTGTGCCAGAGTTCGGCCGCGGTCATCGCGGTGGCCAGCACCCACTCTCCGATCGGGACGATCAGACCGCAGTCCTCGGCGAGGTCGATGAACTCGCCCGGATGCATCCGCCCCCGGTCCGGGTGCTGCCAGCGCAGCAGTGCCTCCAGTCCGACGGTCCGGCCGGTGCCGAGTGCCACGATCGGCTGGTACTCCAGCAGCAGCGTCCCGTCGTCGATGGCGGCGGCCAGGGCGGAGCGGAGCTGCGGCTGCCCGGCCCGGTCGGCCATCGGCGGTGCGAAGTGGCGGCACTGCCCGGCACCGGCGGCCCTGGCCGCGCGCAGTGCCAGGTTGGCGTTGCGCAGCAGTCCGTGCGCGTCGCCGGTGTGCGCGGTCGTGGCCGCGCCGATGCTGGCCCCGCAGCCGACCACGGTCGCGCCGCTGGTGCGGATCGGTTCGGCGAGCCGTCGGCTCAGGCTGGTCGTGACGGCGGCGACGTCCGCCGGGCTGGCGGCGTTCTGAATGAGTACGGCGAATTCGTCGCCGCCGAAGCGGGCGGCCACGTTTCCGGCGCCGACGACGTCGGTGAGGCGACGGCTCACGGTCCTGAGGACCTCGTCGCCGACCGCGTGGCCGAAGGTGTCGTTGACGGAGCCGAAGTCGTCGAGGTCGACGAGGATGACGGCGGTCAGGCCGCGGTCGGTGGCGATGGCGTGCTCGATCCGTTCGGCGAACAGCACCCGGTTGGGCAGCCCGGTCAGGGCGTCGTGGAACATGCGCTCGGTCAGCTCGTGTTCGAGCCGGCGCTGGGCGGTCACGTCGTGGAGGGTGAGCGTGACCGCGGCCGCGGGGTCCTGCGGCTGGTGCATCGTGCAGGTGACCTCGACGGTCGGGGTGCTTCCGTCGGCCGCCTCGATGGTCCAGTCCGCGCGGCCCGGCTCCGTGCCGCCGGAGCCGGTGCGGACGTGGCGCAGGAGGAACTCGGCCGCGGGCCGCTGGTCGGCGGCGACGAAGGCGAGCAGGTCGCGGTCGGGCAGGGCGGAGGTGCCGAAGACGGTACGGGCGGACGGGCTGGCGTACCGGATGCGGTGGTCGGCGTCGATGATCAGCACCGCGTCGCAGATCCGTTCCATCAGCGCCTCGACCTCGTGGAGGCTTCGGTAGCGCCGGAGTTCGTCGGCCAGCGAGATGCGCTCGACCGCCTGCGCGGCCTGCGCCGAGAGGATCTGCAGCGGCAGGTCGAGGCCGGGTGTGGCGGCGGTGTCGGGGTCGACGAGGAGCACACCGAGCGGGCCGGCAGCCGCCGTGCGCACCTCGATCGGCACGAGGTCCGGGGAGTGGTCCGGACCGGGCCGGTCGCCGGGCGAGGCCGGGTCCTCGGGCATACGGATGCGCACCTCGTGCGGGTGGTCCGGTGGGGTGAGCCTGGTGAGGGCCTGGTCGACGGCTCCCAGGACGGCTTCGGTGCCGGTGGCGGCGGCCAGCGCCGCGGCGGCGTCGCGCAGCACGTGGTGCACCGCCGCCGCCTGCCGCGAGCAAGCTTCCTCTGGGTTGGCGCTCATCGCGGCCGCCGACGGCTGTCGCGCCGCGGCGCTAGACAGCGGCCAGTCGGGTCGGCTCCCGTGCGGGCTCGGCCTGCGGACCGATCCTGGCCAGGGCGCGTCCGGCCGCGGCGGCGAGCCGCTCCAGGGTGGCCACCTGGTCGGCCGATGCCTGGTGGACGTCGGCCCAGTATGCGCCGATGGCGCCGACCGGTGATCCGGTGACGCGGACGGGCACCATGAGCAGGCTGCGGACGAACGTCGGGCGGTAGGCCGCCTGCGGGACGCGGCTGTCGGTGCGGATATCGGCGATGGCGACGGTCTCGTCGTGGAGCATCGCCCAGCCGCTGATGCACGCCGTGGCGGGGAACCGCTGGCCTTTCCACAGCGGGCTCATCGCGTCCTCGTCGGCGTAGTAGCACTGGCCGTTTTGCAACTGCACGACGGTGGCGCCCTGCGCCCCCACGGCGGCTCGTACGCTGCACCGCAGGGCGGTCTGGACGTCCTCGACGGATTTCGCCTTGTCAAGCAGCTCGATCGCCCATTCGATCGAGCTGCCCTCAGTGTGGGCCATGGTCGCTTATCTCCCGACCTGTCCTTATCACATAGGGCTATTACGCGAATTTCAGTATACGACTGATTCGTCGCCCGTACCGTCCGAGCCGCCGGACCACGATGTTGCCGGTGGCGGGGTATTCCGAGGAAACCTCCGCCACCGGTTTCACGTTCTGATCTACTCCGTAGAGAGGCACCGGGCCGGCCGGTCCCGGTCTGCCGTTATCGGCACGGGGGTCGGGATGCGACGGTTCGGCGTAGGCGGCATGGCCGTGTCACTCATGCTCGCGGCTTCAGCGGGCTCGTGCGGCCAGGTGGAGTCCTGGCAGCAGCTGCGGACGGCACCGTCACCGACTGCCCCCGCGTACGCCGCCGACCTCCAGACCAGGATCCAGTCGATCATGGATGCCATGAGCGTCCCGGGCGCGGTCGTGATGATCACGTCACCGGGCAAGGGCGACTGGACCCAGACCTTCGGCCGCCAGGCCGTCGTCGGGAACGCGCCTGTGACCGCCGACGACCACTTCCGCATCGGCTCGAACACCAAGACCATGACCGGCACGGTGCTGCTGCAACTGGCGCAGGAGGGCAAGATCGGCCTGGACGATCCGGTGTCGAAGTACCGGCCGGACGTGCCCGACGGCGACAACATCACGATCACCCAGCTGCTGGACATGCGCAGCGGGCTCTACAACTACTCCGAGGACGAGCAGTTCAACGCCCGGCTCGACAACGACCCCGGCTACGTCTGGAAGCCCGACGAACTGCTCGCGATCGCGTTCGCCAAGCCGCCGTACTTCGCGCCGGGGGCGGAGTTCCACTACTCCAACACCAACCTGATCCTGGTGGGGCTCATCATCGAGCAGCTCACCGGCAGCACGCTGCGCAACGAGTTCCAGCAGCGGATCTTCGGGCCGCTCGGGCTGGGGCAGACGCAACTGCCCGAGAACACCGACACCGGGATTCCCGCACCGCATCCGCAGGGGTACATGTTCGGCACGAACGTGAGCACGCTGTCGAACCCGGCGCTGTCGCCCGCCGACCAGGCGGCCGCCGCCAAGGGCGGGCTGCTGCCCCGGGACGTCACCGACAGCAGCCCGTCGTGGGCGTGGGCGGCCGGTGGCGCGATCTCCACCGCCGCCGACCTCACCCGCTACGTCACGGCGCTGGTGGACGGCGGGCTGCTCGACCCGGCGATGCAGAAGACGAGGATGGACAGCATCAAGCCGATCCCGACCCCGGACAATGCCGACGTCGGGTACGGGCTGGCGCTGGTGAAGTTCGGGCCGCTGTACGGCCACGACGGGCAGATCCCGGGGTTCAACTCGTTCATGGCGCACGACCCGGCCACCAAGAACACGATCATCGTGCTGACCTCGCTGTTCGCCGGGCCGGACGGCAAGCAGCCGGCCAACGTGATCGCCATGGCGATCATGCAGGCGCTGTACGGCCACACCCTGACGCCGTCCCCGGCGCCGTCGCCTTCCCGCTGATCCGACCTGGACCTGACCGGCCGACCACGCGCAGGCCCCGGCCGTCCTACGATCGTCGCCGTGTACACCACGCCCGCCAGCCCCGTCGATGTCGCAGCCGTCTTGCCACAGCTTGGGCCGTTTGCCCGCACCACGGTCCGGCTGCACCCGCGGCAGGGCTCGCCGACCGTCGAGCAGAGTTCGATGGGCGGGCCGCTGCTGTGGCCCGCCGACGAACCCTGGCCGACGTGCGACGGCCCGCAAGGTGACGACCACCTCGACGAATGGCCGGCCGAGGCCGAGGCCCCGCTGGTGCCGGTCCTTCAGCTGTACGCCGCCGACGTCCCGGAACTGCCGTTCCCGGCCGGCACCGATCTACTGCAGGTCCTGTGGTGCCCGTTCGATCACGCGCCGTTCAGCTCGCCGCGGCCGCTGCTGCGGTGGCGGCAGGCCGCCGACATCACCGACCGCCTGGCGCACATGCCCGACCCGGACGGCGAAGCAGACCCCGAACACCTACCGCAGGCCTGTGTGCTGGCCCCGGAGCGGGTGACCGAATACCCGACCCATGACCTTCCCGAGGGCGTATGGGCGCAGATCCGCGACGCTGTCGCGCAGATCAGGCAGGACACGGGCTGGGATTACGACGCCGACCTGGCGGTGGCCTCCGGCACCAAGACCGGCGGCTACCCGGGGTGGACTCAGTCGCCGGACTGGCCGGTGTGCGGATGCGGCAGCCGGATGGAGCACCTGCTGACGGTAGCCAGCTGGGAGTTCAGCCGCGGTGACGAGAAGCGGTGGATCGCCCTGGAGGACCGCCCGGCCATGACCGGGTGGTCGTGGGATGCCCCCGACACCCATCCGTGGTGGGCCATCCGCAATCCGGCAGGGATGATGCTCGGCGACGTCGGGGGCATCTACCTGTTCGCGTGCGCCGTCTGCCCGTCGCGGCCGTTCGACTACCGGTTCGACTGCTCCTGACCCGCAGCCCGCCTGCTCACGTCGGGCGGCGGTCGACCGTACGCGGAGCCCGGTCCCTTCATCGCGCGGAGGCGAGTTCGTCGGCGGGCTGAGCCGCAACCGTTTCCGCGGCCGCGTGGTCGCCGGAAGACCGCGGCCGCCCGCGCAGCCGCAGTAGCGCGGCCGCCGCGGCGAGCAGGCAGAGCCACGCGAACCACGGTCTGGCGGCGGTGTAGAGCGTGGACCGGACCGAGACCGGCAGGTCGTAGGTCACGGTCGCGAAGCCGGACTCCCCGGTACGCGCCTCGGCGAGGACCCGGCCTGCCGCGTCGCTGACGGTCAGCGCACCCATCCGTCCGCTGCGTACGATCGGCAGCCCGTTCTCGATGCCGCGCATGACCGCCATCCGGCTGTGCAGCCACCCGTCACGGTCCATGTCCCACGCCGGGACCAGCAGCAGCTCCGCGCCCTCGGCACGATACGACCGGGCCAGGTCCGGGAAGTCGAGGTCCTTGCAGATCGCCACGCCCCACGGTCGATCCGGCACGAACGTCAGCCCGGTCCCGGGCACGTTCGGCTCGACGAACAGCAGATGCTGCTTGTGGTAAGCCACCACCGAGTCCGGCGTGACGACCTGGGCTGTGTTGTAGCCGTGGCGGACCGCGACGCCGAACACGATGGTCGCGCCGCCGTCCCGGGCGATGGCGGCCAAGGCGTCGGTCACCCCGGCCACCCGGTCGGGGTCGGCGACCAGCACGGCCTCCGGCAGTACGACCGTCTTCGCGCCCTGGCCGACGGCAGCGCGGACCTGCGCCAGATACCCGTCGAACAGCTCGGTCCCTGCGGGGGTGGCGATGTCGACGAAGTCGCCGCGCCCGGGTTGGGCGATCAGGGCGATCCGCTCGACCGGCCCGTCAGCGGGCCGTCCCAGCTGCACCAGCCCGTATCCGCTGACGGCGGCCAGCCCGACGGCGACGGCCGCGACCGGCCGCCACCACCCGGGTGACCCCGCCCTGCGGTGCACGGTCACGGCGACGGTCGTCTGCACGACGAGCAGCACGAACGTGATACCGAGGTACGACGTCAGCGAGGCGAGCTGAGCCACCGGCAGCACCGCCGTCTGCGTGTACGCCAGGCTCCAGAAGGCGCCGTCCGGTGAGCTGATCGCGAACAGGTACTCGACTCCGACCCAGGCCGCGGGCGGCAGGAGGACCGCGGCGGCCCAGCGTCCGCGGCGGATCAGGGCCCGGTAGGCCAGGACCACGGCGGCGAACACTCCGGCGGCGGCCAGGTCGATCAGGGCGGCCCGTACCGGCGGCATGCCGAGGTCGCCGGTCAGGTAGGTCCACTCGTTGAGCGTGCCGATCAGCCACGCCGCAGCCGCGGCAAGCGCCGCGCCCAGCCGACCGAGCCGGGGTGCCGCGAGCAGCACCGGGATGACCGCGATCCAGGTCAGCCAGGCCAGTGGACGCAGGCCGGTGCCGAAGTACAGCGCCGCGCCCGACGCGAGCGCGGCGGCGGCGAGCGCGGCCCGGTCACGCTTTGATGCCATCGAACATCCTCTCCAGGGCCGCGTGGCACAGCGCGCGGAATCCGGGCTCGTCGAGTCCGATGCGGCCGCCGTGGTAGAGCTCGACGAAGCCGTGCAGGAGCGCGGCCACGGTGATCGCGACCTCCCATACGTCGTCGTCGCGGAAGACGCCGCCCTCGATGCCCGCGGTGAGCTGCTCGACCAGCAGGTTCAGCGTGGGTGATCTGCGGGCGCGGAAGTCCTCGGGGAACATGCGCGCGTCGTCGCGGCGCTCGCCGAACAGGAAGGCGTAGAGCTTCGGCTCGCGCAGGGCGAAGTCGAGGTAGTCGTCGACGCCGCCGCTCAGGCGTTCGACCGGGGTGCCCTGGCGGATGCCGGTCGACCACCGCCGGGCGATCTCGGCGAAGCACTCGTCGGCGACGTGGCGCAGCAGCGCTTCGCGGTTGTCGAAGTGCCGGTAGAGCGCCATCGGGGTGAGGCCCACCGCCTGGGCGACCCGGCGCATCGACACCGCGTCGGCCCCTTCGGTGGTCAGGATCTCGCGCGCGACCGCCGCGACCCGCTCTTTGGTCGACGCCTTGTCTACACCGTAGACTTTCATGTCTACACCGTATACATGACGGGCGCGGCGGTCAACGCCGCTCGACTCCGGCCGGCCCGTCAGGCACCGGTGTACGCGAACGCGGCCCAGTACCGGGGATCGGCGTAGGGCCACGGGCTCGACCCGCCCGGCGGATCGATGCCGGGCAGCAGCGCCGCCAGGTCGTCGCGGGTGGCCGTACGCAGCCAGTGCTGGGCCTGGTTGAGCGCCACCGCGGGCGGCTGCCCGTCCCGGCACCAGCGCTCGTAGAAGGCGGCCATCAGGTACGTGGTGGCGAGGTCGTCGACCGCCCAGGCGGTGGCGATCACCCCGGCGAAGCCGAGCCGCAGCAGCGCGGTCGGCAGGCCGATGACCTCGTTCGGCAGCGCCGATCCGGTCATGTTCGTCTGGCACGCGGACAGGACCGCCAGGCGGCGCAGGCCCGGCCGCAGCGCCTCCTGAAGTTCGGTCAGCGTCACCTGCCGGTCGGCGAAGTACAGCCTGGTGTCCGAGATCGCCTCGGGCCGCGACGAGCCGTGGCAGGCAAGATGCCAGACCGTGTACCGGTCCGCGTTGGTGACGAACTCCTCCCACGTGCAGCCGTGGACCGGCCGCACCGCCCGGCCGGTCCAGCGCCGGGTCACCTCGACGGTCTCCCGTGCGACGAAGCGGAGGCGGGCGCCGGCGGCGAGTCCGCGACCGTCCGGAACGTCCACGGCCAGCAGCGTCTGCTCCCCGTCGGCCAGCTCGGCCGCGGTGTCGCGACAGCGGCGCAGGCCACGGGCGTTGGGCGCGTATCGGACAGCGGAGAAGTTCCCGGCGTGCTGCCATTCGGTGTGCCGGTCCCCCGGCAAGCCCGGGTCACCGGCCGCATGCAGCGGCAGGAGGTTGAACAGGCCCACCGGCACGAACGTGATGATCCGACCTCGGGCACTGAAGCGCACGAGATCCCGGATGCCGTCCATCCACAGCGTGCGAAGGCCGTCCGCCATCGGATCCTCGTACACGGGTCCGATCGGCCTGACCTCGCGGTCCGGGAGACGGGCCAGGCCGGTCGACGGTTCGACCTGCGGGCGTATCCGGCCGATGATCCGCGCCACGGACCCGCGGTCCAGCTTCGGCAGATCCACGTACTGCGGATCGTGCTGCGCGGCGACGACGAGCGCGTATCCGCCGGCTTTCGCCGCGCCGAGGTAGACCAGGGCGCCCTCCCCGGTCTCAGCGATGACGTCCTCGTAGCGGGCACCGATTCCCAGCGGATCCGCGCCTGTCGCCCTCGCCACCAGCCGGGCGGCCGCACGCACCTGGGTCCATGCCTGCCCGAGGCCGGCAGACTGCGCGTGCTCGTGTTCGGCGTACACCGCGAGCGCCTTCCGATACGCCCCTGCGAGATCCCCGCGACCGGCCCGATCCAGTTGATCGAACAGTGCCGGGTCGTCGCGGCCCAGGAGTTCGGTGAGGCCGACCGCCCGGCCGGTCTCCAGCGCCAGGACGGCCTCCCGATAGTGGCCGGTGCGGGCCAGCCAGTAGCCAGCTTCCTCGGCGTGCTCCTGAGCGGCGGCGAGGATCCTCTGCTTGGCACCGGTGCCGTACCGCTCGGCAGCGTCCTGGGCGGCCAGGTTCACGAGGCTCTCGTATGCCTCGGCCGCGCACTCGGCGACGTCGGTACCGAGAGCCCACTCCGCCCATGCGGCAGCCAGCCGGGCTCTCGCCGCCGTGGTCCAACGGGCGCCCACCGCGTCGCGCCACTGCCGATGCCGTCGTTGCGGGTTGCCGCGGCCGGTCACGGCGTCCCGGGCCGCCCTGACCTCGTGCAGGAGAAGCCGGTCGTCCGCACCGTGTATGTGCCAGATACGGCACCTGCGGCCGATCAGGCGGGCGGCTTCGCGTATGTCGGCCGCCTGCTGTGCAGAAGGTTCCGGCTGCTGCCCAGCCCGCCAGAGCAGCAGCCTGGCCAGGCCCGCATCCGCCGCCGTCGTACGCCGCCACCAGCGCAGCGCGGCTCGCCGACCGTCCCGGCAGCTTTCGATGCCGTCGTCGAGCCGGTCCGGATCCAGCCGGGCCAGCAGCATTCCGTAGCTGGCGTGCAGTTGCGGCCGCAGGCGGCGAGCTGTGAAGTCGTCCGCCCGTACACCGGCGTCCAACTCGCCGAGGGCGGCGGGCAGATCGCCCGCGACGACATGTCGGCGCGCGCGTACCAGGTGAGTGAGGCCGGGGCAGATCCCGGCGCGCTGGAGGCGGTCGATCAGATCGTCGAGCGGCGCCAGGTCGCCGTGCGTCTCGGCGGTTTCGAGGGCGTCGTCGGCGAGCCTGAACGCGAGCCATAGATTCAGCCCGAAGACACCGACGAGGCCGCGGGGGTCCACCGCGGCAGGCGACCGCTGCCGCTGGCCCAGCGGCGGCGCCCACGAGACTGGTGGCAGGCCGTCGAAGGCCGCCGCCACCGAACGGCGAGTCTGCGCGATCGCGGCTCTCGATCGCCGGAAGGCACGGATCTCGGCGACGCGCTGGAAGCCCCGATGGTGGTGGTCCGTGAGGACGCTTTCGGAGCGCCGCGCGATGTCGCGCATCGCTTCTGTGAGTTCGTCCTCGCGCGGATGGTCTACGGCCGCTTCGCTCTCCAGGACGTCGGCGCACAGGGACACGAAGTTCCGGGCGGTCGTCCTACGGTCGTTGTCGTCTTCGAGATCGCCGGTGTCGATGAGGCGGTGACGGCTGAGAAGATCGTCGATCAGCCAGTCGATGTCGCCGAACACCCCTGCGGTCCTGGCCATCTCGAATATGGCCAGCGTTCGCAGGTACCAGTCGGACCCGGTTGTAGTCCGCATGATCTGACGGTAGGCGTCACGGGCGCGGGCGGCGGCCGGGCGGTCGTCGCGAAACCAGGCGTCCTTGTACTCCCATGCGCATTGTTCGATCTGAGCCCATTGCCGCGCATGCTCTTCTGAGCTGCGCATCTCCTGCTGGATCTTGTAGATACGGGCGTGGTGGGCCCATGGTTCCCGGAAGACAGGGTCGACAGGCCTCCCGCACTCAGGACATGGATGCGGCCATGACCTGGGTGCGGGCTCGTCGCCATTGCCGCAGCCGTCGTTGCGGCACTCCCAGCCGCTCAGGCGCGCATCACGAGGAATCTGATACCCGTACGAGGTTCGCAGCGGTCGCCGGCCCATACCGTCCCTGTGACGGACGGCAGTCCGTCAGGATCCGCCATGAGGTTCTTCCGCCGCGCACCCAGGTCGCGTTTCCGGGCCGACATGCTCCAATGGCTCGATGCGTTCGGTCGGTACCAGCTCGACCCGCAGCGCAGCAACGTTCCGCCGGAGTCGGGAATGAACCCGTGGGACTGGTTCGGGTGGCTGTGGGAGATGATGAAGGAGGATCCCGACGGCTTCTTCACCGACCTTCGAACGATCGTCGCCGAGGATCGCGGCGGATTCGCGACCTACGGGGCCGCCTGTGTCGCTCGGGAACTGCTCAGCGGCGAAGGCCGGGAGCCGCCTGCGGCGCTGGCGCTGATCGACGCCGGCATCGAGTTCAAGCTGGCTCGGGGACTGGGGTCCTTCTCCCTCACCGCCTACGAGAACAGGCGGCTCATGGAAACCCGTCGGCAGTCCGAGCAGGATCGATAGCAAGGACACTTTGAATATGACACGCCGAAGGCCCGGCCGGTACAGCGGCCGGGCCTTCGGCGCGGGGTCGGTCAGCCGCCCGGGATCTCGGTCGGCCGGGGGCCGAGGTCGAGGTCGAGCACCACCGACGCGGCGGCCCTGCCGTTCAGGTAGACGGTGACGCGGCGGTTGGCCCCGTCGACGAGCTGCAGCTCGGCGACCGTTCCGTTCTGCAGCGCCGCCTTGATCTTGGCGACGACGTCGACGACGTCCTCGTCGCTGATGCCCCACTCGGTTGCCCCGATGATGACGCGCTTGCGGCCCATATCGTGGAATCCTCTCCGGGTTCGCGATGGCTTTCTACAAGGGTTCTGACGGACGGCTGGTCAGCCGACGTCCTCGACGAGGTAGCTGAACGTGAAGTCCTGGGCCCTGATCCGGCACTGCTCGGCCGGCCGGCCGACGCCGAAGCTCTCGTGGGCGAGCAGCGTGGTGCGGTAGAGGCCGATGGTCTGCCCGACGATCCCGGTGAGCAGGTGATATGCGGTGTTGACGAGCACCGCGCTCGCGCCGATCGCCGCGACGGCCATCGCCGCCTGCGGTGCCGCCGCGAACAGGCTGCCGGCCTGGCTCATGGCCATCTGGAGGTTGCTGTCGTTCAGCTTCTGCTCCAGCAGGTCGCCCAGCGACAGGCTGCCGGAGACGTCGCGCGTCACCCAGACCGCGAGGTCGAGGTAGTCGAGCACCGGACCGTGGAAGATGCCCATCTTGTCCAGCGGAAGGCACTGCTCGTCGCGGATACCGGCGAACCGCTCGGTCTGGGTCGACCACACCGGCTGCCGGTCCGGGCCGCGGGTGAGGACCATCGCGTCCAGCCTGATGTCGGCGCTGCCGAGCGCCCGGTTCCTGTGCACCACCAGGTCCGACAGGCGTACGGCGACCGTGGCGGGCGCGATCGCACGCGGCGCCCACAGCAGCGTCGACTGCTCCGGACGCTCGTCCACCTGGAACTGTGCCTGCTCGCTGACCGGTGCCGCCGTGGGCATCAGCTCGAAGTCGATGGTCCGTACGGCGTATTTGAGGGTCTGGACCTCCGGCGGCATCACCTCGCGCGACCCGCCGTTGGCGAGCTGGTCGAGGATGCGGTCCAGCGGCGACCGCGGCCCGTCCTGGACGATGCCCAGCCGGTAGAGCTCGCGCGCGCCGCTCTGTTCCAGGCCGCGGATCTCCTGCGGCTCCGTCGTCACCAGGACGAGGATCGTCTCCGGTCGCGGGGCGGCGGGGACGATCGAGCGCGGCCAGTCGACCAGCCAACCCTCCAGGACCTGCCGCTGGACGTTCCAGCCGAAGGTGGCGTCCGCTCCGGGGTCGACAGGGGTGCCGCCCGGTGTGTCCTGGTTCAGCAGGGACACCGACGACGACACGCCGATGTCGAGCAGGGACACGTAGACCCGCTCGCGGCCGCCGTTGCGCACCCGGACGTAGATGTGCTGGCTGCGGTAGACGACGCCGCCGGCCGCCGGCAGCGGATCGGCCTCGCCGTCGTGGACGGTGCCGAACTCGACGTCGATCGGGATGTCCAGCTCATGGCCCGGGTCGGCGGCCAGGCGGCGCAGGCCGGTGGCCCAGGCGATCCGTTGCAGGTTCGCGACGACCTCGTTGAGGCCGACGGCGTCGGGGGCCTTCGGCGGCACCAGCGGTCCGATGCTGTCGACGATGGTCAGCGCACCGGACTCGTCGGCGCGGACCTCCACCGGGCTGTCCTCGCCGGGCTCGGCCGGGCGCAGGGTCGGGAGCGCACCGATCCTGGCGCGCAGCGGCGCCGCAGCCGGGCCGGTGCCGGGCAGGCGCACCGGCAGCGCGGGCGCGGCGATCCGGCGCTGGTACGCCCGCGCGCCGAGGGGCACCCGCGCCTGCGGGTCGCGCAGTTCCAGGACACCGCTGGCGGCCAGCGGATGGACCTCGTCCACGCGGACGTCGCCGATCTTGGTCGCGTCGTCCGGGCCGGTGCTCTCGGGCGGCATCACCGTGAACTCGTCGCCCACGCGGACGCCCAGCAGCGGTGCACCGCCCAGTTCGGCCCGCCCGGCACTGACGAGGACGGGCAACGTGGCGACGGCGTCGGTCTCGGCGACGTCGAACAGCAGCCGCCGGGCGGGCCCTTCCGCCTCCGGCCGCTGCGACGAGTAGAAGGACAGGACCTGCTGGCGTACGCGGTCGACGACCGTCCCCCAGGAGACCTGGAGCCCTTCGGTATGCGCCTCGGTCAGCGCCCTGGTCAGCGCGTCGGTGAACAGCCCGCTGCTCACGCCGTCGGCGTTGTACGACTCGTACGCCGACTGCTCGGCGGCGCAGGCGACGAGCCGGACGGTGTACGGGTTGCTCTGCGGCAGGAACCGGCCCAGCCTCCCGGCCTGCAACCGGAGCCGGGCGTAGTGGTCCACGACCGTCTCGTAGCTCACGGCCCGGTCGAGGGCCCTCGGGACCAGTTCCTTGCGGGACATGTGCGCGGAGTGGCAGCAGTCGAGGGCGACGGTGACGTTGCGCGTCGTGTCGGTCAGGCGGGCGAACAGCACCGACAGCTCGACCGAGGTGATCCCCCGGAAGTCTCCCTCCACCGAGTCGTCGAAGTCCCACGGGACGATGAACTGCATGGCCGGGTCCGGCCGCTCGCCGGGCTCGGCCTTCGCGGGCGGGCGGCAGTATCCGCCGTGGCCGCTGTAGTAGACGAAGACCGCGTCCTCGGGCCGGGCCTCGGCGATCAGCCGCTCGCACGCGTCGAGGATGCCCGCCCGCGTCGCCTGCGCCGCCTCGCAGCGGACGCTGTCGAAGCCCCACCGGTCCAGGGCGGCCTGCATGGATGTGATGTCGTGGTCCACGCCGGTCAGGCCCTTGACCTGCGACCCGATCAGCAACGCCTTGCGCGCCATGCGCGACCTCCCAGATACGTCGAAGCGGCCGCTGCGCGGCACGGTCACAACACATCTGGCGGACGGCGCGATCAGCCGCCGAGCGCTCCGTCCCGGCGCGCCTTCTCCGCCGCCTCCCACCGGCTGTTCACGCCCATCTTCTTGTAAATGTTGCCGACGTGGACACCGACGGTGTTCTCGGCGCGCCCCCACAGCTCCGCGATCCTGGCGTTCGTCGCCCCGGTGGCCAGGTAGCCCAGGACGGTCAGCTCGGTCGGGGTCAGGCCGTAGGGCGGCTTGCTGTTCATCGCCTGGTGAGCCGCGGCGATGCGCGCGTGCAGCGGTCCGGCACCGATCTCCGCCGCGGCGGCGGACGCCTCTGCGAACGCGGCGTTCGCCTGGCCGCGCTCTCCCGTCCGGGCGGCCGCACCGGCCAGACCGAACTGGGCGTATGCCAGGCGGAACGGCTGCCGTAGTGCCGCCCACCCCTCGGCGACTCCGAGCCACATGTCAGGGGTGTCCCTGCCGTGTGCTCGGGCGTGCTCGGCCTCGCACTGCCGGACCAGCGGCCCGACCTCGGCGGCCGATGCCTTCGCCGCGCACGCGCGCACGAACTCCACCAGCTCGTCGGCGCGGTCGACGGTGCCGCTATCGGCGGCGATCCGCAGCCCGGTCGCGCACAGCTGCACCATCACCCTGGGATTCGTCCCGGCGACGTCCTTCATGCCCTGCGACACCAGCTCGTCAGCGTGGTCCAAGTGGCCGCGCCACGCTGCCAGCTCCGCGGTGCAGCCGTACAGCGAGCCGACGAAACGGGGATCGGAGTTCTCCTTCCAGTTGAGCGCGCACAGCAGGCCCTCCGCGCCGGCGTAGTCGCCCTGGGCGACGTACATCTCGGCGCGGGTGATGCGGGCGTACATGCTCTCGGCCATCGGCCGGTTCTGCAGGATCGGGTCCAGCAGGTCCGCGGCCGCCCTGTACTGCCCGAGCAGGAAGTGCGCCACTGCGGCATTGCCGGCCAGGACATCGCTCTGCCGGGTGTTCAGCAGGCCGTAGGTCTTGGCGTGTGCCAGGCCCTCCGTCATGGCGGTGACCGCCTGCGGCAGGCGGCCGCCCTCCTCCAGGCAGACGCCCAGGATGCCGTACGCCCGGAACAGGTCCTCCAGGTGGTTCCCGGCCAGGGCGATGTCGACCGCTTTGGTGAGAGCTTCGACCGCTTCATCGAACCTGCCCTCGAATGTCAGGGTCAGACCGAGTGCGCTCAGCGCCCGTCCTTCCTCTGCTTCGGTGCCCGCAGAAAGGGCCAGCTCCATGGCTCGCCGGGCAGGGTCGCCGCCCGCCCCGTACTTCCCCTGCCGGATCACGGCGGTCGCCAGCGCCGCCTTCACCCGCGACGCGACCGCGCCCGACGGCAGCCCGGCCAGCAGCCGGTCGGCCTCGAAGTAAGCGGCCGCCGCCGGCTCCCGCTCTCCGGCCTCCCACAGATAGCTGCCCAACCGCTCCTGCAACTCGCCGGCCCGGGCCGGATCGGCGACCGGATCGACTTCCGCCATGGCCTGGCGCACCCACTGCAACGCCTTTGCGACGTCCCCGGCCCAGCGAGCCGCGTCCGCCGCACGGCCGAGGATGACCTCCCGCGACGCACCGGCCCGCGCGACAGCGTCGGGAATGTCGGGCCACAGGCTGAGCACCCGCCCGTACTGCGCCGCAGCCTCCTCGAACGCACCGACCCGGGTCGCCATCTCGGCCGCCTGGCGCCCTGCGGCGAACGCCTCCGGCAGCTCGCCCGCCTCGAACCAGTGGTACGCGAGCTCCGGCAGCAGCCTGCGTTCGGCGCCCGACTGCGCCGCCATCGCCATCGCCATCCGCTTATGGAGCTCCTTGCGGCGGGCCGGCCGGATGTCGCCGTACACCACGTCGCGCAGCAGGGCGTGTTTCAGGACGTACGCGTCCTCGACCGGAACCTTGACCAGGATCTGCTGGTTGAGGCACTCGTCCATGGCATCGTCCAGAGCCTTCGCACCGAGTTCGCAGACGGCGGTCAGCAGAGCGTCGTCCAACCGCCGACCGGCGACCGCGGCGATCCGGACGACCTCGCGGGCACCATCGCTGAGCTGGTCCTGTTGCGTCGTGATCACCGCTCGCAGCGACTGCGGCACCACGACGTCCAATTTCTCCAGGTCGTCCGTGATCATCAGTTGCTCGGCGTAGTACGCGTTGCCCCCGGACAGGTCGTAATAGCGGTGCAGCCGGCCCTCCGGCACGGTCCGACCGGCGTCGGCTGCCCGCTGGAGCACGAACTCGTCGGTCTCCACGCGGCTGAAGGGGGGCAGGGCGACCTGCTCGATACGGCGGATGAAGTCCGGTTCGCCTAGCAGTATGCGCAGCGGGTGCTTGGGCGGCACGGAACGGTGCGTGCAGACCACCAGCAGTCTCTGATCGGACTTGGCGGAGGCGAGGTACCGGACGAGGCCGAGCGTGGACGGGTCGGCCCAGTGCAGATCCTCAAGGATCAGCACCAGTTTGGTCTGCTTGACGACGAGGGAATCCGGCAGCCGCAACACCGCATCGAAGATCCGCCGTTGCACGTCAACGGTCGGGTGCGCGGCGCCGGAGGCCGACATGAGGCCGACGAGCGCCTTCCATAAATCCCCATTGATGAAGGACTGGTTCTCCGCGCTGGGGCGCAGCCCGAACAGCCGCACCGCCTCTTCCAAGGCGCTGTAGGGAATGGAGGAACTGCCACCGAGGTCGATGCAGCCGCCCCGGAGCACCAACGCCCTTCCCACCCCCCGGGCCTCCTCGGCGAGCCAGTCGGCGAGGTTCGACTTCCCCACGCCGGGGTCACCGCTGACGAAGACGACCGACGGGTTTCGCTCCTCGGCCGCCGTCAGCCAATCCCTGAACTTCTGGCGCTCCATGAGACGCCCGACGACGGCTGGCATGGCGTCCATAATCTCCGCCCCGGCGACACATCGGAAGATGTCGACAGACAACTCATCCGTGCGGCTTCCGGCCGCATCGTAGCGGTCCGTCAGATCAGGCTGACTCTTCGTGAGGTATCACAGCACCAGCCAGGAAGGCCCACAGTGAAGACGACCCGAACGGCCGGGAGTCCATGCAGGTCGGCCGTCCGGCCATCCGGCCGGCACCGAATCCGCACGGACTCCCGTCGCGCGGCCGGCCCGTCACCCCAGCAGGTCGAGGACGAGGGCGACGATCCGGTCGACCGTCTCGGGCTCGGCGAGGCGGCGCATCACCTGTTCGTCGTCGGTGCTGCCCAGTCCGGGCGCCCGACCCATCTCCTCCGACGCGGTGCCGGACCCGAACAGCGTCGCCACGACGTCGACGACCACCTCGCGGACGTCCTCGCCGCGCGCCAGCCGCTGCCCGACCAGCAGGACCGTCAGCTCGGCCAGCTCGGCGCGGCGGGCGTCGTCGGCCAGGTCGGCCTCCTGGGCGGCCCAGCCCGGGTCCACCGGGTCGCCGCCGTCGGCGTCGTGCACCGCCATGGGCAGGGCCTTGCGTCCCATGGGCCGCTCGACGTACTTGGCGTACCAGAGCGGGCGCTTGCGCATGGCGGCGACGACCGTGGCGATGTCCTCGGCCACCGACGGTCCGGCCCGGTGGCCGCTCCCGGCGAGCCGCCGTCCCTCCCATGCCTCGATCGGCCAGTCGTGCAGTCCCGCACTGGTCTCGATGCCGACCCAGTCCAGCATGTCCAGGGCCACGCCCATGAGCCGCTGGTCCTGCCCGAGCTCCTCGATCAGCCAGCGCGGCAGGCGCGGACGCTGGAGCGCGCCCCGCTCGCCCCGCCGCCGACGGTGCGCGTCGATCGTGACGGCCGTCAGGCGGCTGCTCACCCAGCCTTCGAGGTTCTGGATCGGCGTGCGCGCCGAGTGGAGCACGTCGTCGACGACCGCGTCCATGTCGTCGTGGTGGCGGTCGAGGCACTCCGGCCGCAGCCTGGTCACCGCCACCATGCAGTCACGGTGTCCCCGGCGCAGCTCCAGCTTCCGGGTCAGCTGCGTGAACACCAGCTGCTGCACCAGCTCGCGCACGTCGATCCGCAGCCGCCGCTGCTCGGTCTCCGACGCCTGCTCGAAGTACTCGGCCAGACGTCCCGACGACGCCAGGTCGCGGATGCCCGGCTGGCTGTCCATTCGCTCGGCCATGATGCGCCTCCTCCCCCCACCGGCGTCCATTCGCCGGCATGTATCCGGGAAGGTAGGCAGGGGCGGATGGCGAGCGCTTCTCACGAACGGCGTGGAGGCCGAAAATACCGCGACCTCGTTAGCCCGTCCGGGTGTCGGCGGCGCGGAGCGGGCCTGCCTACTTCATCGACTAACCAGGTCGGGCCGGTCGGCATAACGACTCAGCGTCCCGGCCGTTCGTGAGCCGTCGCGGTCGGCGGTATCGTCAGAGCTCAGCGGTGCTTCTGAGGATCCGCCCGGGGCCGCGCCCCCGTGCAGCACATGCCTACGCACTGCTTGGAAGGAGCACGCCGTGGCCGACACATCAGGGAAGAGACCGGGCCGGACGGACGGCCGTCCGCTGGACGACGGCACGCGGGAACGCCTGGCGGCGCTGCTGAAGTCCGAGCTGGGGCGGGCCGGTGACGAGGCGCGGGCGCGCGGGATGACCCCGCAGGAGCTGTCCGCCCAGCTCGACGCGCGCATCGCCCGCCTGCGGGCGCAGATCCAGGATCTGTCGGACGGCGAGCAGGCCGCCTGACCGCTCAGACGGCGGCGACCATGCCGTCGAGGATGCCGCGCACCGCCTGGACGATCCGGTGCAGCTCGGCGGGTTCGGTGACGAGCGCCTCGACGGGCCGCCCGTCCAGCGGACCGGCCGCACCGGCGAAGTCTGCGCTGGTGTCGATCCGGCCGAACACCTCGGCGATGATGCGCCCGATCGCCGCCTCGTCCTGGGGGTCGTCGGCGAGCTGCTGCTCGATCGCGGCCAGTGCCAGCGAGGCGAGGTCCGCCAGCCGGGCGTCGGCGGTCGCGTCCGGGTCGGCCAGCACGAGCGGCGGCGGCTCGGCGACCGAACCGCCCTCGACGATCATCGGTGCGAGCGGCGGGGTCTTGCGCCCCAGTGGCCGCTCCACGTGGTCGTCGTACCACCGGGGGCGGGTGAGCATGGCGGCGAGGACCTGCTCGACGTCGCGCTGCACGGCGCGCACGTCGCTGCCGAGCGGGTCGCCGGTCGCGCGGGCCCGGTGCTCGGCCCAGGCGTCCAGCGGCCACAGCTGGGTTCCCGCGGTGGTCGGCACGCCGACCCAGGTGAGGATCTCGACGGCGAGCTGCTGGTACCAGGGTTCGCCGGGCAGCCGCCGGACCAGCCATGCGGGCAGCCGGGGCCGCTGGAGCGCGCCGCGGGCGCCGCGGCGGCGCCGGTGGGCGTCCACGGTGACCGCGCGCAGGCGGCTGGTCATCCAGCCCTCGGGGTTCGCGATCTTCGTGGTGGAGTGCGTCAGCAGGTCGTCGACGACCGCTTCGACGTCGTCGTAGAAGCGGTCCAGGCAGCCGTCGGCGAGGCGGTCGACGGCGACCGCGCAGGTCCGGTGGCCGCGCCGCTGCTCGTACACGCGGGTGACGCGGCTGAAGACGATCGGCCAGGCCAGCGCGAACGCCGCTCCGCTCAGCCGCACCCGCTGCGCGTCCGTCGCGCTGCGGGCCACGGCGGCGAGGCGTCCCTGCCCCGCCAGCGACCGCAGGTCGGCGATGGCGTCCGGCCAGTGCGTTGGGTCGAGGTCGACCACGACTGCTCTCCACTCTCCGTATCCGCACCGTCACGGATCGGGCTCGGCTGGGATGAAGTCTGCCCACCTCCGCAGCCAGCGGTACAGCCCGCGAACGATTTACTGCCTGATCAGTTGCGGCCGTTGACAGCAGTTCACCACCTCATCGGACAAAGGGCCCCAGGTTGGTCGACCGGACGGTTATCGGGTGTACGGCGAGGTAGACCGGCCATTCATGCGACCCACCATCCACAAGGGACTGACTCCCACGTGCGCCGCACCGCTGCGCCCCGCCCCGCGCGGGACCGTTCGGGCAGGTGGGAGCCGACGTCCGTCGGCCGGGGCGACCGGATCGACCCCGCGCACCGGTACGCACCGCCGACCACCGGCGGGCGTAAGCCGGGCACCGGCAGGGCCCGTACCGGGCATGAATGCCATTCACCTCCTGTCACGGGCGGCCGCCGTCCGTCAGTAACGGCGGACAGACTCTCGCGGCGCGCACCGGCGCCCTCTGAGGAGGACGGCGAATGACGACCCTTCCCTCCGCCGCCGACGACGGCGACCGGCCCCTGTTCGCCGACTCGCCGGCGCTGGACCAGCCCCTCGACCCGCCGGTCGTACGCCGCCGCGGCGACCTGCCGCCCCCGCCGCGGCCACCCGGCCCGCTCCCCGCCCCGCCACCGGCGCACGCCGCGCCGCCCGCCCCCGCGCCCGTGCCCGTGGCGGCGGCCGCGGCCGGTGTCCTGGTCGGGCGGGTCAACAGCCAGGTGACCGAGACGCACCAGCCGCACCGGTTCCTCGGCTTCGGCGTGCTGGTCGCCGTCGCCGTCGCCGCGATCGCGGCGGTCGTGGTGTACGCCGCCGGCGGAGCGCTGGCCGGACTGCTCTGCGCGGCGGTCGTGCTCATGGTCCTGGCGTTCGGGTTCGGACGGCTGCTGGGCGGCTGGACGGTGGTCTTCGCGATGATCGCCCGGGGGCTGATCTGGCTGGTCTCCACCATCGTCGCGCTCAGCCTGCGCGGTGCCGGCGCGGCCGCCCGCGGGGCGGGCCGGTCCAGCGGGTTCTCCTACGACCTCGTCGTGCAGCGCTTCCAGGTCCAGCTGGTGTCCGGCGAGTACATCACCTGCCTGCTGGCGGGCCGGATCGCCGACGGCGACCTGCGGCGCGACGACCACGTCGGCCTCACCGGCCGGACCCGCCCGGACCACTACCTCGTCCGGACCGTCGACGTGTACCCGCGGGCGGGCGGCACGGCCGTCCGGCGCATCAGCGCGTCGCAGCCACCCGGCTTCCGGCTCCTGCGCTGGCTCGACCGCGGCGCGTTCGTGCTGGCCGCGCTGCTCGTCGCCGTGCTGGTCGCGGGCATCGCCGGAGCCGTCCGTCAGTAGGCGGCAGGACACCGACCACGAAGGCAGGACCCATGGACGAATCGTTGCGGCGGCGCGTCGAGTTCCCCGGCACCTCCAGCGGCCTGTCCGGCTACACCGGACGCGAGCGGTCGGCCGAGGCCGCGGCGGCGCAGCAGCCGCTGGTCCGGGATCTGCGCCGGCCGAGGTCGGCGGCGCTGCTCGACGCGGTCCACCGGCTCGACGTCGAGATCAACCAGGCCGCACGCGCGGACCTGGCCCGGTGGATCCGCGAGGCGTACGAGCACGAGCTGGGCGACATCCCGCTCGGCTTCGTCGCGCAGTGCCATCTCGGGCCGCCCTACGTCGACCACATCCTCGACCTGTTCCAGAACATCGTCGAGCACTACGCACCCGCCGACCGGATGCCCGATCCGCACGCCCAGGCCCGCATGCTCGTCCGGACCGGCGCCTACGCGTACGTCGAGATCTGGGGCAGCGGAGCGATCCACCCCGTGCTCCCCGACGGCACCGTCGTCATCTGACTACCGATTGGACTCTCATGGCTGACATCGACTACCGCCTGCGCAACCAGGTCCAAGAGGTCGAGCGACTGGTGATCCAGATCGGCCAGACCGTCAACCAGGTCGGCCTGGACGTGGGCAAGGTGGGTCAGGAGACCGAGCAGGCGCGCTCGGACCTGGCCGCCCTGCGCGCCGAGTTCCTGGCGTTCGTCCGCCGGAACGAGCTGGACACCAACATCCAGCGGTCCGAGACCAAGATCGGCGCCTTGCAGGACCAGATCCAGCACGACTTCGGCCACTACAACGCCGTACGGCGGTCGGCCGTCGGCGTGCTGCAGGCGTTCGACATCGGCATCATCTCCGAGGAGACCATCCGGACCGTCGGCGAGCAGCTGATGGTGCAGACGCCGCGCTACTGGCTGGCCCCGGCCCTGGTCGGGCTGGCCGCGTGGGCGGCCGACGACCGCGAGCTGTGCGAGAAGGCGATCCAGGAGGCGTTCCGGCGCTCGCCGAGCAAGGCGTCGCTGCTCATGGCCCTGATCCTGCGGCGGCAGCGCCGGGCCGACGCGTCCGTGCGGTGGCTGCGGCACTACCTGAGCACGCAGGACCCGGCCGCGCTCGGCCGGGACTTCGCCGTGATCCTGGAGTCGATCGCGCACGGCGCGTTCGGGCCCACCGGGGTGAAGCTGATGCGCGACACCCTGGACCGCTGGACCGACCTGCTGCTGACCGACGACACGGTGCAGCTCACCCAGGTGCACCGGTGGCGGGCCGAGATCGACCTGTTCGCCGCGGCGGCCGACCCGGCCGCGTTCCCGCACCTGCGCACGCTGTCCCCGCAGTGGCCCGCGCTGGAGGCCGCCCTGTCGCGGGCGCAGGCGCACGCGCCGCTGCTGCTGAAGTACCGGGCGATGCTGTCCGAGGAGATCCCGCCGGCCGAGCGGCTGGAGGACGCGATCGACGACATCCTCGACCGGCTGGTCCGCGAGTACGACAACGAGGAGCTCCCGCTGCGCCGCGAGCTCGCGTACCACAAGGCGGTCGTGGACAGCGGCGGCGACCTGGACGTCTCGCGGCGGACGATCGACGCCCAGCACGCGTACGAGAAGACGCTGGACTACCTGACGATCCAGTCCGAGTCGGCGCTGAACCCGGCCGCGATCGGCGTCTCCCGCACCACGCAGCGGCTCGCCGTCGCGGCGTGCCACGAGTGGTTCCAGCGCGCGCACGCCGCCTTCACCCGCGACTACCGCCTGCTGCCGCCGCCGCAGGTCGACGCGGTCTTCGGCACCAGCCACAACGTCGGGGCGAAGACGTTCAGCCTGCCGCAGTGGACCGGCAACCTGGCCGAGCCGCTGGACCGCCTCGAACACGACCTGGCCGAGCACTGGGACCGCCACGGGCGGCCGTTCGTCGACTCGTTCGCCTTCGACATCAAGCCGGGGCTGGCCGGGCTCATCGGCACCGCCGTCGGCGTGCTGATCCTGGTCGGCGCCTGCACCCAGAGCGTGGTGGTCGGCCTGGCCGGGGCGGTCGTCTCGGCGGGCATCTGGGCCGTGGTGCTGCACACGAAGCAGCAGACGGCCGCCCGGCAGCAGGCCGAGGCGCGCACGTACATCGAGAGGTCCAAGGCGGAGTCGGTGCGGCTGCTGCGGGCGGCGGCCGCCGAGCTGACCGACTGGAGCAGCCGGTACGCGCACGCCGACGCGCAGGAGTCGGCCGTCCGCGACATGATCGGCGACCTCGCCCGGGCCGGGCAGTCGGGATCGCCGTACGAGCGGCGTCCCGTGATCACGGAGGAGCAGCGATGACCGAACCGATCCAGCCCGACGACCCGCAGACCCCCTGGGCGCGGGCCCAGAGCGCCCCGGTCGACCGGGCC
Organism: Catellatospora sp. TT07R-123; assembly: GCF_018327705.1. Taxonomy (NCBI): domain Bacteria; kingdom Bacillati; phylum Actinomycetota; class Actinomycetes; order Micromonosporales; family Micromonosporaceae; genus Catellatospora; species Catellatospora sp. TT07R-123. The sequence goes on from NZ_BNEM01000002.1 coordinate 2,546,236, forward strand.
ACCACGCGTGCCCGGCGCTACGCCGAGGGCCTGCCCGACTGGGAGCCGCTGCCGCCCGGCGAGATCGTGGTGCAGCGGCGGCGCGACTGATGTGGGGCGACGGAGGCGTCTACGGCGCCTGGGCGCAGACGATGGATCGGTGGGCCCGCAGTGAGCCCATCGATCCGTCGGCCCTGCCGCCGCTGGCCCCCGAGTACTTCGACGCCGGCACCTGGGCCCGCCTGGCCGACCGGATCACCACCGCGGTGAGCGAGCGGCTCATCACGTGGGCCGGCGTGACCAGCCGCAGCCTCGGCGCCGCGGGCGACGAGTTCGCCACGGCCCGCGCGCTCACCCAGGCCCGCACCGGGCTGCGCGCGGTGCGGGCCATGGCCGTCCTGCCGCAGCTGCCCGAGGAGCTGCGCACCCGGCTGCTGGCGCTGGTCGACGAGCAGGTCCGGGAGGCCCAGCGCCAGCTCGAACGGCAGGCGGCGGCCGACCTCGGCGGGCGCGACCGCCGGTTCGCCGAGCAGCGCCTGCGCACCATCCGCGACAACGGTCTGACCGCCGTCCTCGCCGAGGCCCCGGCGCCGTCGGCCACCGACGGCTGGCTCGGCGCGACCACCCCGCCCCGCCGGATCGTCGATCCCGGCTGACGCCCCGCAGGAGTTAACCGATGTCCGACTTCACCGAGAGCAAGCGCGACCTGGACGCCTACCTGACGGCGCGCGTGCCGGTCATCGGCGTACGCAGCATCGAGCAGGTGCGCGCGATCCGGCTGATCCGTGAGGTGGCCAAGGCGCCGAAGCGGTCGGCGCTGCCGTTCTGGATCTACACGCGCGCGACCGGCCTGCGGGATCTGCGCACCAACAGCCCGGTCAGCGAGGACCGGTCGCTGGTGGGCGCCATGGAGTACGCGGCCCTCCAGTTCACCAACCGGGCGCAGTCGACGCTGGTCTTCGTCGACCCCGAGGACCTGTCCGACGACAACACCGCCAGCCGCCACTTCGCCGAGCTCGCCCGGCTGGCCGACAGCAACTCCGGCTGCATCGTGCTGATCACCGACACGCCCCTGTGGGGCGGGTTGCAGCGCCTGGGCATGAGCCTGCGGCTGGACCTGCCCGACGCCAGCGAGATGTACGACGTCATCGTGTCGTTCCTCGGCGACCACCGGCAGGTCGTCCCGATCGCCTGGTCGGAGAACGACGCCCGGCGCGCCGCCGAGTTCCTGGTCGGCGTGCCGGAGGGCACCGCGGTCAACGTCATGGCGACCCTGGTCGCGAAGGGCTCGATCGCCAAGGAGGACGTCGAGTCCGTCAGCCTGTTCAAGGACAAGCACTTCGGCGACCTGTCGGGGCTGGAGCGGGTGGTCCTCAAGGCGGCCGACCACCAGGTCGGCGGGCTGAGCACCCTGCGCACCTGGCTGGCGCGCAAGCATCAGCTGATGGTCGCGGACCTGCGCGACACCGCGCTGCGGCCGCCGCGCGGCGTGCTGCTGGTCGGCGTGCCCGGCTGCGGCAAGTCGCTGTCGGCCAAAGCCGTCGCCGCGCAGTGGAACCTGCCGCTGTACCGGCTGGACCTGGCCACGATCCTCGGCCAGTACGTCGGCCAGTCGGAGAACCGGCTGCGCGAGGCCCTCGACACCGCCGACCGGGTGGCGCCGTGCGTGCTGTGGATCGACGAGATCGAGAAGGGCCTGGCCGGGCAGAACGACAGCACCGGCGTCGGCCGCCGGCTCGTCGGGCAGTTCCTGTTCTGGCTCCAGGAGTCGCGGTCGCGGGTGTTCGTCGTGGCGACCTCCAACGACGTGCGCTCGCTGCCGCCGGAGCTGCTGCGCAAGGGGCGCTTCGACGAGATGTTCTTCGTCGACCTGCCCGACGCCGACGACCGCCGCGAGATCATCCAGCTGTACTACCGGCGCTACGTGACCGGCGCGCCGTCGGCGGACCTGCTGGACAAGCTGATCGGGCTGTCGGAGGGCTTCGCCGGGTCCGACATCGAGGCCGCCCTGCACGACGTCGGCGCGGAGATCCACCTCAACGGCGGCGTGGACCGGCTGCGGCCGGACTTCGTCGTGGAGACGTTCGCCAACACCATCCCCCTCAGCCGCACCAACCCCGAGCAGATCGACGAGATCCGCGCCTGGGGCCGCGACCGGGCGGTGCCCGCCGGACGCGCCGCCGCCGGTACGGGCCCGGGGCCCGCCTCCGGCGGACGGCGCGTCCTGGTCATGGGCGAGCAGCAGCCCTAGGCGGCGGAGGCGGCGAGCAGCCCGGCCGCCTTGACGGGTGCCGGCCACGGATAGTCGGCCGGCACCTTCCCGGCCGCCCGGCGCAGGTCCGCCAGCGCCTCGGCGGCCCGGCACAGGCAGCGCAGCGCGTCCAGCACGGCCAGGTCGGCGGCGTCCGCGACCCCGGCGAGGATGGCGCCGTCGATCCGGTCGGCCAGGCGCCCGGCGACCGCCCCGAGGGTGTCGTCCAGCGGGTGGTCGTCGCTGAGGAACGCGCCGAGGCTGCGCAGGATCACCGGCGCGGCCGGATGGGCCGGCGGGATCAGCGCCGCCGCGGTGGCGTACTCCGCCAGCGCGGCGGCACGGTCCGACGACGCCTCGTCGCCGCGGCCGCGAAGCAGCAGGGCGACCGCGAGGACGTAGCGGTCGACCGCGGCCTGCGCCGACTTCGCCTCCGCGGGCGGCGTGGCCTCCACGACGGTCAGGGCCAGCGCCACCATCTCGTCCACCGTCGCCGTGTCGGGCGTCGGGGTGCCGGGCAGCAGCAGCTCGGCGGCGGCCGACCAGGCGTCGGCACCGGGCCGCAGCACGGACAGCGACTCCCGGAGCTCGGCCGCGGCGGGCGGCGCGGCGGGCGCGGGCCGCTGGACGGCCGGGACCGGGTCGGTCTCCGTGTCGAGCTGTACGACCGCGACCGGCCGTTCCATGGGAGGCATCGTGACGAGCTCGGTCAGGCTGACGTCGAACATGCCCGTGGCCGGGAGCCGGAACCCGGGCCCACCGCCCGACCTGGCCTTGTCCTGCAGCGTCTGCATCATGGCGAACGCGCTGGCGATGCGGTTGAAGTCCACGTTCCTGACATCGCCGGTCACGGCGTCGAGGATGGTCCGCATCGCCTCGGCCACCTCCAGCAACCGGCTGGCGAGCATGGCCAGGTCCGCGCTCACGGGCTCGCCGTCGATCACGGACCGCAGGCAGGCGGTCGCCCGGTCGAAGTCGCGCGCCACGCCGTCGGGCGGCGGCACGCCGACACTCCGGGCGGCGGCGGACATCCCCTGCAGCTGGGTGAACCTCGACGCCCGGGCCAGGTACAGCTGGCCGAGCATGACCTGGGATATCGCCCGGTTCGCCGGGCTCAGGGCGGAGGACGTCAGCGCCTCCTCCAGGACGCTGATGCCCGTGTCGCAGTCGCCGTCCGCGCCGCCGTGCGATCCGTGGCGGGCCGCGAGCGTGAACCCGTACATGGCCGCCACTGGGCCGCGCATCGCGTCGTCCGGCCGCAGGATCTCGTATGCCTGCGCAAGGGCGGCGATGCCCTGGTCGAGGTGCGGCTTGGCCTCCGGCCGCCCGGGGCCGACGCGGTGGTACTCCGCCAGCAGCGCCTGGCCGAGACGCACCAGGGTGTTGAGCCTGCCCGGCGCGTCGCCGAACCCGGCCAGCTGCTCGCGCAGGTCGTCGATCTCACTCATGTCTCCCCCTCGGGGTTCACTGTCCGTAGTGGACGAATCCGGCCCAGTTCACCGGTTCCTCCGGATGGTCACCGGGGCCCGGGACGAGGCCGGCCGGCATGCCCGGCGGCGGCGTCCGCGCGGGGTCGAGCATCCACAGCTGCGCCTGCCGCAGCGCCTGCCACGGCGGCATCCCGACGGTGCGCAGGTTGTGGTGGAACAGGTACATCAGCCACGAGGTGGCGGCGTCGGGGATGCTCCACTGGGTGGACAGCACCGATCGGACGCCGCCGGCGAGGAATCCCGTCCCGAGGCTGTACGCCTCGTCGTAGCCGGACACGGCCCGGCCCGAGTTGCAGGCGGCGAGGACCACCATCGAGATCTCGCGGTCGGGCGCGGTGGCCAGCAGGTCGACGAGTTCGTCGACGCTCAGTTCGCTCCCGTCGCCGAGCAGCAGGTATCCCGCCGGTTCCGGATCGGGCCGGAAGATGCCGTGGCAGGCCAGATGCAGCATCGTGCCCGCCGCCGGGCTGCGGCTGACGAGCCAGTCGCGGACCTGCCCGGCCGTCCCGGGACCGGAGGCGCTGGTGCGCTCGGTGCCTGATCCGGTGTCGGGGAGCCGGCCCAGGTACCGGGCACCGCGGTAGAACGCCTCGCGGATCGTGTACGCCTCAGCCCGGGCCGATCGCAGCGACCGGGCCCGGTGACCGGTCTGCGGGTCGCCGACCACCAGGCCGGTCGAGCCGATCGGCACGGGCGCCCGCACGGCGTTGTCGCACATCATCCGGGCCGATACGGCCTGCGAGACCGCTGCGAGCTCGACGGCGTACACCCCGTCCTTGCGCCGGGCCGCGTGCCACGGCACGCGCCCCAGGTCGCCCATCGGGATCAGGACGATCCGCGGCACGCGGTGGTCCGGTAGGGCCAGCCGCGGCAGGTAGCTCTCCAGGACCGGGCCCATCGCCGCGCCCCAGGCCCAGTGGCACAGGTCGGCCAGGCTGTCGGCGAACCCGCCCCCGGACTGCGGCGGCCTGATCTCGCGGCCGGGCTCGGGGTCGGTCTCGCGGGCGTTGCGGGAGGACAGCGTCATCAGGTAGCGGGCGCCCTCGGTCCCTTCGGCCAGGTTCAGGTTCGGCAGCGCCATGAACGCCGGCGGCCCCTGGGCCGGGGCCATCACCGCCAGGCCGCCGCGGGGCGGCTCGCCGGGGACGAGGTAGACGAGGGCGTCGGCGTCCAGCAGCCGCAGTGCCTGCTGGATCGACACCAGGCGGGGCGGATCGAACAGCTCTGGCGTGCCCTGCTCGGTCAGCACCTCGAGCGCCTGCCGGCGTGCCTGCTCCGACAGCAGGCCGCCACGCTCGTTCCACTGCGCCGCGAGGTCGTCGCGTCCGGCGTCGCTCAGCCGGGTCGGGATCCGGTGCTGCTCCACCGCGGCGAACAGCGTGAGGCCGCGACCGGTGTCCAGCAGCCGCAGCGCCTCGGCCAGCTTCCCGGTGGACAGGCACTGGCGCGCGCCGCTCAGGGCGGAATCGGCGGCGTCGCGGATGGCGTCGCGCGCTTCGTCGACGTCGTGCGCCAGCATCGCCCGCCAGGCATGGCCGCGTTGCCCGTCCAGCGCCGCCTCGGCGACGCCGGTGTAGGCCCCGAGCCGCTGCTCGATCTCGGCCAGTAGTCCGTTCGTCATGGGCCATCGCGGATCGTGCGGTCCGTGCAGCAGCTCCCTCGCTTCGATCAGGAGGGTGCGGGCCTCGCCGAGGCCGTCGGTCGTTCCGGTGGCCTCGCTGTGCCGGAACAGCCCGAGCGCGAGGCCCACGAGGTGCATCGGCCGCCCCGGGTCGTCGTCCGGCAGGACGCTGAGGCCGTCACGCAGGTGCGTGATGCCCTGCCCGATGCGTTCCCGGTCCAGTCCGGGGTCTCCGATCCGGACCATGTCCAGCCCCAGGCCGGCCAGGTGCCGATCGACGCCGGGCCGGTCGAGCAGCGCGGCGAACATCGCCAGGTGGTCGTCGCGCACGCCGTCGTCGAGCACCGACTTGAGCGCCGCGCCGGTCGCGGCGGCACCGCGCAGCGACTCCCGGATCGAGGGGTCGATCGACAGCCCCTCGGCTGCCTTCTCCACCTGCTGGAAGGTCGTCCAGGCCGTCGCGATGTCGCCTCGGCGATGGGCGGCGGCGCCCTCGGCCGCGAGGGAGAGGAAGTCGCTCAGCCCGGCCAGGCCCGACTGGTCGGGCAGCGAGGCGATCAGGCCCTGGGCGAGCTGGGGCAGCCGCAGCAGGAAGCTCTCGTCACCGCGGTCGGCGGCCCGGCGTACGTCCAGCGCCAGCCGGGCCGACTGCACCAGTGCCCGCATCGTCGGATCGGCGCCCGCCTCGGCCTCGGCCGACCGCAGTCTGGCGTCCACGGCCTCGTGCTCCGCGGCCGGACCTTCGGCGATCTTGTACATCTCAGACTTGATGCGGGCGACGAAATCGACGCGCGGCCACTGCGGCGTCCTCGGCGGGCGGACGGCGGCGGCCGCGAGCAGCCCCTCCAGGTGCCTCGACGCCGAGAGGGGTGCCCGCTGCCCGACGATCTCAATGATCAGCTGCGCCGCGCGCCGCGGGCGGTCCGGGTCGTCGTCGGGCAGCCCCAGCACTTCGGCGGCCGCCGCCCCGAACCCGTCGTCCGCCTGTGCCTGAACCGTCACGGCCACCCTGCCCTTCACGCCTGCCAGGTCTCGCCCTTCACCTGACGGACGGCGCCGCCGCCACACGCGCTCAGCGGCGCCGGCTGAAGGCCTCCTGTGCCAGCCAGCGGATCAGCCGGACCGGCACCAGCAGCAGCCAGGCCAGCAGCTGGCCCCAGGCGCTCAGCAGGGGTCCGCCGAGGGCGGGCACGAACATCCGCAGCAGGAGCAGCAGGGCGGTCGGCACCACGAGGACGGAGGCCACACTGCACACCAGGCTGGTCAGGTAATCCGCGATCGACTGCATCGTTCATCCCTCCTACAGCAGGACCTTGTCGCCCTCGACGAAGTCGCCCATGATCTTGTCGCCGTCGATCTTGTCGCCGTTGACCTTGTCCCCCTGGATGATGTCGATGTGGTCGATGCGGATCGCGTAGTCCATGGCCGGGTTGTCGATGGCGTCGACCACGTGCCGGGCCAGGTCCCTGATCTGCTGCTCCTCGGTGCTCGTCACCACCGCCCGGGTCGTCCCGGCCGTGCTGATGCTCAGCACGCACACCTTCGGCAGGCGCAGCAGCTGGACCAGCCGCCAGGTGTGGAACCCCAGCACGCCCAGCATCACCAGGGCGAACACGGTCGTCGCGGACGGCGGGATCACACCGCGCAGGCAGCCCAGGACCACCAGGCCCGCGGCACCGAACCCGAGCGAGCCGCCCGCCCGCCGCAGGTACGACCCGACCATCCGCCAGCGCAGGGGGCGGTACACGCGCGGCCGGACGCTGGTGATGTTCCTGAGCGGGTACGCCTCGTCCTCGACCCACAGCGTCCGCCCGGTGATCCGGACCTCGACAGATCTGTGCCTGACTCTCATACACCCTCCCCGGCTTCGGCCGCGGGCTTCCGGCCCGGGTCGGCGTCCGTCTTCTGACGGACAGGAAGGCCCGTCCGTCAGAACCGCGGCAGGCGGGGAATCGGCGAGCGGACGAGGACGGCACCCGGTGCGCAGAACAGCCCTGCTGGTGGGGGCGCAGACCTTCGGGCTCAGCGGCGTCCACGCCGACGTCGAGGCGATGGCCGAGCGGCTGGAGCGCCGCGGGTTCGAGGTGCGGTGCCGCATCGGCGCCGACGCCGCCCGGGACGCCGTCCTCGACGCGCTGGAGCGCCTCGTCCGGGACGCGCGCGAGCCGGACGCGGTCGTCGTCTACTTCAGCGGCCACGGCGGCCTCGTGACGGCGCCGCCGGCCCTGGTCCAGGGCCGCACCCCGGTCCCGCGCCTTCAGTTCCTCGTGCCGACCGACCACGACCCGGCGTCCGGCGAGTTCCGCGGCATCACCGCCGCGGAGCTGTCGGTGCTGCTGGCCCGGCTCACCCGGACGACCCCGAACGTGGCGACGGTGCTGGACACCTGCCACGCCGCGAACATGGTGCGCGACGACGGCGTACGGGTGAAGGCGCTGCCCCGCCTGGCGTACCTCGACGTCGCCGAGCACCTGGACCGGCTCGGGCCCGACCTGAGCCTGCTGCACCTGCTCGGCAACCCCCGGGTGATCCGCCTGGCGGCCTGCCGGCGCGACCAGGCGGCGTACGAGTACACCGGGGCGGGCGGGCGGCGGGTCGGCGTGTTCACCGAGGCGCTCACCCGGGAGCTGGATGAGGTCGGCGACGACCGGATCACCTGGGCCGACCTCGTCCGCCGGGTGCGGGCGCGCATGCGGGCGGCCGGGTGGGAGCAGCGGCCCGAGGCCGAGGGGCCGGTGGGGCGGCTGCTGTTCCGGTCGCGATCGCGGCCCGGCCACGGTGAGGAGGACACTCCGATCCCGGTCCGGTGCGACCTCGGCGCGGCCGTGGTCGTCGAGTGGGGACAGGTCGTCGACGGCGTGCCGCGGCGGCTGCCGGCGACGGGCGCCGAGGTGCACGACGGCGCGCACCTGTACGTACGCGTCCGCAACACCGGCCCGGCGACGGTCTACGCGGCCGTGGTCGAGCTCCCTGCCGGGGGCCGGGCGTCGCTGGTCAGCACGCTGGACTCCTCGGGCGCCACGGTGCACCCCGGCGAGTGGTACGCGGTCGGCCACGACGAGCTGACCGGCCGCTGGACGGGCTTCCCGCTCGCCCGGGACCTGCGCGGGCGTCCCCGCACGGTCACGTTCGCCGTCGTCGTGAGCTCGGCGCCGCGCGACCTGCCGCCGCCCGGACGGCACCACCGCGAGGTCAGGCCGGCCAAGCGCCCGGTCCTGTCCGACGTCCACCCCTTCGAAGTGAAGCTGCTGCCGGCCACCGGCCGGCCCGACCCCACGTGAGGTGCACATGGGCGACATCGTCCACGGCGACAAGATCAACGGAGACAAGATCGTCGGCGATAAGGTGGCCGGTTCCAAGGTGGTCTATCAGAACCCCGGCCAGCACATTCCGGCGCCCCGTGACGGGCGGGGCCGGGACGGCGGCGAGCGCGCGGTCGTCCTGATGATGAGCGCGAATCCGAACCGCGACGCTCCGCTGCGCCTGGACGAGGAGCGGCGGGCGATCGACCAGGCGATCGTGCGGGCGCAGGCCGAGCACCGCCTGGCCTTCAAGATCGCTGATGCCGTACGGGTGGACGACCTGTCCCACTGCCTGCTGCGGCACGGACCGGCCATCGCCCACTTCAGCGGCCACGGCACGGCCGCCGACGGGCTCGTGTTCAGCGACGACCACGGCGGCGCCCGGCCGGTGCCGCCGGACGCGCTCGCCGAGCTGTTCGCCGTGCTCAGCGACGGGCTGCGGTGCGTGGTCCTCAACGCCTGCTACTCCGCCGAGCAGGCGCGCGCGATCGCCGAGCACGTGCCCTACGTCGTGGGGATGCGCAAGTGGATCGACGACGAGGCGGCGATCCTGTTCTCGACCGGGTTCTACGAGGGCATCGCCCACGGAAAGTCCGTACCGGTCGCGTTCGCCCTGGGCCGGGCCCGCCTGCGCCTGCACGGGTACACCGGGCAGGCGCCGGTCCTGCTCGCGGCGGACGGCGCCGGGGAGGAGCCCGTCGTGCCCCGGTCCTGATCGGAACGCGGTGCCGGGCACGCGGGACGCCGTACGGCGTCCCGCGTGCCCGGCGTGCTGCCCGTCTCCCGTCAGGGGACGTCCCTTTGCGGCAGCCGGATCGATGCGCTGACGGGACCCGGGTCCGGTCCCTGGTCGGTGGCGAAGCGGATGCGGTCGTCCGGGGTGATCGGGGTCCGGACGAAGATCTCGCAGCCGTTGACGAACGTGCCGTTCGGCGCGCCCGGGTTCGGGGTGAGCCAGGCGGTGCCGTGCTCGTCGACGCTGACCGTGGCGTGCCAGCGCGACACGTTCCGATGGCGTGCGAAGACGTGGCCGTAGGTGCCGCCCCGGCCGAGTTCGGCCGACGTCCCGCGCTGCCGCACCTCGACCCGCCCGCCGGGGAAGTCGATGGCCAGCGCGGGCGGGACCAGCGGTTCGTGGCAGGCGGCGCAGGTCCTGTTGGTGGCGTCCACGGCCTGGGCGCCGCAGCTCCAGCACGCCGTCCGCTGGCGGGCGGGGTCGGCGGGCTCCGGGTCGCCGCCGGCCTCCTTCGCGGCCGCCGGGACCGCCACCAGTTCCTCGCCCGAGTGCTCCGGGCAGAAGACCAGGCCCCGGTAGGTCCGCCGGCCCAGGCGGCAGTAGCGCTCCTCGTCGTCGGCCGTCATCGGTCGTGCCTGGCCACCAGCGTCACGACACCGCCGTCGATCTGGATGTCGCTGACGTAAACCTTGCCCGCGCGGACGTTCTCGTCGAACAGGTAGCGGGCGAGGGGGTTGATGAGCTTGCTCTCCACCTCGTTGCCGATGCCCCGGCCGCCGTTGGCCAGCGTCTCGGACGCGGTGCACCACCCCTGGAGGCGTTCGGTCGCCGTCGCGTCCAGCTCCAGCCGGATGTTCTGCTCCCGCGCCAGGCGGTCCTGGACGTTGGCGAGCTGCCCGGCCAGGATGCCGCGCGCGATGTCGGCGCTGATGAAGTCGAACACCACGATGTTGTCGCCGAAGCGGTTGAGCAGCTCCGGGCGGCCGAGATCGCGGGTGAAGTGGTCCCTGATGGCCTCCTTGACCTTGCGCTCCAGCTCGCCGTACCCGATCCCCGGCTCGACCAGCTGCTCCTTCTCGTTGGTCTGCGGGTTGGTACGGACGATCCCGAGGTTGGTCGTGAAGATGAGCATGCACTCGGAGAAGTACGTCGTCGTGCCCTGCCCGTCGGTGAGCCGGCCGTCGTCGAGGATCTGGAGGAACTTGTCGAAGATCTGCCGGTTGGCCTTCTCGAACTCGTCGAAGAGCACCACCGAGAACGGCTTGCGCCGGATGGCGCCGGTGAGCTCGCCACCCGCCTCGTACCCGACGTAGCCGGGCGGGGCGCCCGTGAGCCGGTCGGCGGAGTGGCTGGCCGAGAACTCCGACATGTCGAAGCGCAGGTACGCGTCGGGGTCGCCGAACAGAGTGGTCGCGATCTGCTTGGCGAGTTCGGTCTTGCCGACACCGGTCGGCCCGGCCAGGAACAGGATGCCGCGCGGCCGGTTCGCCGAGCTGGACGCCTGCGCCCCGGACAGGCCCAGGGCGGCCCGCTTGAGGATGTCGAACGTCTTCACCACGGCGATCTGCTGGCCGAGGACGCGGGCGGGGATCTCCGTCTGCCCGAGGACGATCTGCTGGCGTACGGAGTCCTGCCGCCACGGGTTCTCGTCGACGCCGATGCGGTAGACCCGGATCGCGTCGTCGATCTGGCTCATCGGCAGCTGCCGGTCGGCCGCCAGGCGGGCGATCTCCCGCATCGCGTGCAGCGTCATGTCGTCGGTCCGCATGGCGAAGCGCGACACGTCGTGGTCGCCGGCCGGCAGTGGCGCGCTGCCGGTGACGATCGGCGAGAAGTACCGGGCCGCCTTGATCCGGTCGGCCAGGCCGGGCAGCGGCACGGCGATGGTCCGCACCCGCTCCATCCCGATGGTCAGCCAGGTCGGCAGGTCCCGCTCCCCCTCGGTCAGCCAGATGATCGGGTTGAACAGGTCCGCCGGGCGGGTCGGCGGGCCGCCCAGGCGGGTCTCCGCGGTGGCGGCGAGCTTCTGCGCGAACAGGAAGAAGTCGCGTTCCAGGCCGTCCAGCCCGTTCTGGCTGCGCGGGATGCGCGCCGCGTAGTCGATGACGAGCGCGGCCCGCAGGGACTTGGCCTGGGCACCCGCGGTGTCCTCCGCGGCCGCCGCGGCCGGGATCGCGTCGGCGTCGATCGGCGGCGGCTCGGCCGCCCCGGCCACGCGCGCCATGCAGGTCCGCAGCCGCTCCAGCGTCTGCTTGCGGCCGATCATGCGGCGGCCGAGGATCTGCTCGGCCGTGGCACGGGCGTCGTCGGTGTCGGGGTAGACGGTGATGCCGTCCACCTGGTCGGAGACGATGAGGCAGCGGTACCCGGAGGGCATGAGCGCCTGCCACAGCGCCTCCAGCATCTTCATCGGCCGCACGCCGTCGGGCATGCGGCGGTCCGGCACCAGGTACACGTCCCGGACGTTGCCGTGCAGGACGTACTGCGAGTGCACGGCGAGCGTGCCCGCCAGCTCCTGCGCGAAGGACGGGAACCCGGGCAGGAGTTCCGACCGCTGACTGCTCACTTGTCGTCCTCCTCGAACAGGTCCTTGGCCCTCGTCTTCCCGCCGGACTGCTCGACGGCCTCGGCCTCGGCCCGGTGGTCCGCGGTCCACCGGCGCACGGGCTTCATCGCCTGCTTCGGCACGGTGACGCGCGCCTGGAATCCGCGCTGCTCCAGCTCGGTGCCGACGGTGCCCATGGCCTGGTTGAGCTGCTCGCAGTGGACGGCCTCGCCCGTGGCGCCCTCGGCCAGCTCCACCATGCGGAACTGGACGCCGCCCTGGTCGTCGATCCACACGTCGGCGCTGTGGCCGCCGTTCCAGCGGTCGCTGGCCACGGACAGCTGTCCGGCGTGGTGGGTCGCCAGCCCGTTGGTGACCTTGTAGCCGAGCCGGGTGAAGGTCTCGTTGAGCGCCTGGAGCAGCTGGCGGCGCTCCACCGCCTTCTCGGCCCACGCCAGCGAGTCCTGCGCGTCGCGCCGGTCGGCGTCGGTGAGGTCGGCGTCGCCGGAGACGACCCCCTGGAGGGTTTCCAGCGAGCGCAGGAACGGCGGCCGCGGATCGGTCTCGCCGATGGCCGCGGCGACGACGGGGTGCTGGAGCGCCGACAGGAAGCCGGCCGCCTCCTTCCGGCGGGCCGCCTTCGGGTTGATCTTCACGTCGACGACTCGGATGAGCCGGTCCAGGTGGGTGCTGGCCATGCCCGGGTCGGTCTGCTTCGCCGCGTGGGCCGCCGCGAGCACCGCTTCGGCCCGCTCGTCGGCCGTGGCGGCGGTGTCGAGGCGGAGCAGGATCCGGTCGATCTCGGTGCCGATCCGGTCCTTGTCGATCTCGGCCGGGACGGGGGCCGGGACCTGGACGGCCGGGGCGTCCTTGCGGGCGGCGAGGACCTTGCGGTAGTGCGCCAGCGTCTGCGCGGCGGTCGGCGAGCCGTCCGCGGGCTTGGGCAGCTGCGTGATGAGGATCCGCTGCTCCCGCTCCGCCTCGGCGTCCTCGATCGCCGTGCGGGCCTGCGCGAGTGCCGCCTGCGCCTGCGCGACCCGGTCCCGCGTGGTGGCGAGGCTCAGGCCGGTCAGGTCCACCGGCGGCGGCAGCGCCGGGCGGAGGACCCCGGCCTGCTGCGCCCTGGCCGTCAGCAGGCAGATCTCGCTGTTCGTCCGTACGACGGCACCGGCCGCGAGCTCCCACAGCCGGGTCCGGACCGCCAGGTCGTCCTGCGCGTTCGCGGTCTGCTCCATCTCGGCGCCGAACTGCTCCAGCGCCCGGCCGGTCGCTTCCGTGCCGGCCTGGGCGGCCCGGACCACCAGGGCCACGGCCACGGCCGCGACGACGACGACCGCCACGGCGGCCAGAGCCGCGCCGCCCATCACCACCGGCGCGACCGCTATCGCTCCGCCACTCATGCATTCGCTCCTCAGGTCGTATGGATGAAACCAAGACACCGGTATCTGACGGTCAGCTCTCGTGCGCCGGGGCGAACCCGGCTCCCTGGTCGGCGACCGCGGCGTCCTCGGCGGCGGTGCGCGTGCGCCAGTCGCGCCAGCGGTGGACCACCCACCCCAGGTGCAGGACCATCGCGCTGATCCCGACGGCCTCCGGATACCGCAGCGCGCCCAGGACGAGGCCGGCCAGGACGGCGAGGATGACGCCGGCGGCGGGCAGCGGCGCGCGCTGCATCCAGCGCCCCAGGGGCTGGAGCGCGATCCCGGCCGCGCCGGGGACGGAGTAGCGGGCGTGGAACCGCCCGCCCACCTCCGCCGCGAGCAGGCACTCGGCCACGAGTGTCACGCCGAGGCAGGTGGCGGCGCCGATCCAGGCCAGGTCCACCGCGCGGTCACCGACCCAGCCGACCCGGTCGCTGGCGACGATGAGCACGACACAGCAGACGGCGATGAGGCAGACCCCCGCGACGGCCCACCCGAGGGCGACCGGGCGGTTCTGCCGCCGGGACCACTCGCGGTAGGCCGAGGCCATACGCTGCTGCTGCTGCGCCCGTTCCTGCGCCTCGCGATGGTCGGCCAGGGTCTGCGCGCGGCTCTTGGCGTGGCCGCACAGCGGCAGCGCCACCCAGACGAGGTCCGGGTCGGCGGCCAGGTCGCGGAACCACGGCAGCCGCTCCGGCAGCCCGGCGAGGGTCGCGCGCACCGCCTCGTGCGCCGCTTCGACGGCGTCCGGCTGGTTCAGGGCCGCCAGGAGGCTGTAGGCGAGCGCACCGGAGCCGTCTGCCAGTCGCTGGAGGACCTGGCGGGCCTCCGGGTCGGACACCGTGCCGGCCCCCGCCAGCCAGCGGTCGTGCTGCTGCTGCCACTGCTGGTCGAGGTCGGTGAGGGCCTCGCCGCCGCCCGTTCCCGCGGCGCCGGTCGCGGCCGGGTCGAACGAGGGCAGGAGCCGCTCGCGCCAGAGCTCGCCCAGCACCGACGCCGCGTCGCCCTCGTTGCGCAGGGCCTGGTGTGCGAGCGCGAGCAGGTGCTGCCGGGACATGCTGTGGTTGCGGAACACCGCCGGGAATCCGGGGTCGAGCAGGCGCAGGACGCGCAGCAGGAGTACGTGCCGGGACGGGCCGGGGTCCTGGCGCAGCGTGTCGACGCCCTGCCGGGCCGTGGCGCCCTCGTCGTCGGTGAACTCGTCCAGCCATACCCGCAGCATCTCCAGGCCGCTGCGGGCCAGCAGGAAGTCGACCGCGTAGTTCCACTCGGTGGCCATCGCGGCCGCCAGCTCGTCGCGGTGGTGGTAGAGCACCCCCCGGAAGCCGAACGGCTGGGTCGCGGCGCCCGGGGCGGGCGTGTGCGGGCGCCGCCCCGCCCCGGCGGCCGGCGGGCTCGGGTCGCGGCCGACGAGCCACTCCCCCACCTTCCCCGCGCCCCAGCGCTGCCGCTCGTCGGGGCACAGCAGTCCCTGGCACAGGCCGCGCAGCCGGTCGTCGGGGACCACGGACACGTCGATCAGGCGGGACGCGGTGAAGTGGTCCTTGATGTCCTCGGCTTCCAGACCGTCGAAGCAGCGGTCGCCGGAGGCGAGCTCCCGGATGGTCATCCCGAGCCCCCACCAGTCGGCGGCCTGCGTGATCCGTCCGCGCAGGACGGACTCCGGCGGCTGGTATGCCGGGTTGAGCCGCTCCTGCGGGACGGTCTCGCCGACGGGACCGGCGAGGCCGAAGTCGGCGAGGGCCACGTCCAGCGGGGCGGCCGAGCGCAGCAGCACGTTGGCGGGCTTCACGTCGCGGTGCAGCAGGCCCAGCCGGTGCAGGCTGATGAGCGCCGAGGCGAGCTGCTGCACGATCGCGTGCAGTTCGGGCAGGGTGAAGCCGCCCGGAGCCGCCTCCTTCGGGCGCAGCAGGGTGCCGCCGCGCGCGTACTCCATGATCTCGTAGCCGGGCCCGAACTCCAGGAAGCGGATGGTGTGGTGCTGGGTGCCGGTCAGGTGTGCCACCAGGTCGGGGTGCGGCGTACGCGGGGCGTGGTAGTGCTTGAGCACCGCCTCGGCCCCGTCGGAGCGCCTGCGCACCAGGTACAGGTCGGCCTGGCTGGCCGGGACGGGCAGCTCCCTGAGCCGCTCGTACCGCTGCGCGAGCGGTTCGGGCAGGGTGCCGTCGCCGGGCCAGTCCACCGGCGGCGCGGCCTGCCGGTGCCGCCCCGCGTCCAGCAGGGTCGCCTCGGACTCGGCGCGGTAGCGCGGCGGGAAGAGCCTCGCCCGGCCCTCGTCCAGGAGTGTCTCGTCGAGTTCCGACGGTCGCTCGGGCTCCGTCATGCGCCGCAGTCACCTCCGCGTCTCGGTCCGCCAGTTCTCTGGTGACCACCGTTTGCCGACTATCAAGGGAGTGACGGACCGGTGAACTTCTTCCAGCGACTGGCCCGGCGGCTCGGCCAAGCGTTCGCGGTGTTCCGCGACCCCGACGGGGGACTGCTTCGCCCGCTGCCCGAGCCCGCGGTCGACCCGCGCGTCGACGCCGGGCGGCTCGCCGACGCCGCCCGCGAGCAGGGCCGCTCCGACGGCCGGCGCTACCTGTTCGACGGCTGGTCCTTCGGGCACGAGGACGACCCGGCGGACGCGATCCTCGACCCCGAATACGTGCTCGGGCTGCGGCACCAGTGCCGGACGGCGGTCCACGAGCACCGCGACCGGCAGCGGCTGACCGATGCGCGGCTGGCCGACCTGCACCTGCTGGTGTGGGACGAGGAGCGCAACATGCGGGCGGCCCGGGACCGGATGGCCCGCATCGCGGCCCGCGGCGAGCGCGACGAGGAGGACTCGCTGCGCGCGTTCTTCCACCGCCGCGACATCGACGTCGACGCCCTGCAACTGCCGGAGCTCAGCCACCCGGTATGGGAGGGCGAGGCCCCGCCGATGCGCCTGTTCTGGCGGATCCTCATCGTGCTGTTCCTGGGCGTGGTGGTCTTCGAGATCGAGCGCTACGTGGCGTCGTCGTTCCTGCCGGTCACCGACCTGGGCAGCACGGCCGCGGTGACGATGACCGCCGCCATCGCCGGGCTGACCGTGCTCGGGCCGCTGGTGGCGGGGCAGCTGTTCCGGCACCGGCACGCGACCGGGCACGACCGCGTCCTCACCGCGCTGACCTTCCTGCTGCTGCTGCCGAGCCTGGCGATCATCCTCGGCTTCGGCTTGCTGGCCGCGCGGCTGTTCGACCAGGGCACCCCGGTGACGCCGGGGGCCGGTGCCTCCTCGCTCGGGCTCACGGCGGGCACGCTGGTGGTCGTCTTCGACGTGGTGCTCTTCCTCGCCTGCACGATGGCGTACGTGCTGGGCATGGCGCAGCGCCACCCGTTCCAGCAGGCGTTCGCCCGCAGCCGCCGCGTGCGCGACCGCACGCTGCTGCTGAGCCAGCGCATGGGTACGCGGATCAACGGCGACTACCGGGCGCTGGCCACGGACCTCGGCGACCAGCAGGGGGCGCCCACCGACGCGGTCGACCGGGAGGCGGCCATCCGGCACGCGTACCTGGCCGCCGAGGACGCCTACTACCAGGGGCTGATCGAGGCGGTGGCCGACCCGACGTTCACCGAGGCGGTGATGCGGCGCCGCAACCGCCCGGCGCTGCCGCCGGACGTCCTGCCGCCGGACGTGCTGCCGCCGCCGCTGCCGGAGCTGGTGGCGGTGCCCCCGGTGGAGTCCGCCGCCGAACTCGTGCCGGTCGAGCCCGGCCGGAGCCCCGGCGATGAGTGATGTCCTGCGGCTGACCCGGGCGCACTTCCCCGTCACCGCCCTCGGCTACGGCACACGGCTGGGCATCTGGTTGCAGGGCTGCCCGCTGGCCTGCCCGGGGTGCATCGCGAAGGACACGTGGGACCCGGACGGCGGCACCGCGGTCGGCGTCGGCGAGCTGCTCGGCGACGTGCGCCGCGCGATCGCGGCGGGCGCGGACGGGGTCACGGTCAGCGGCGGCGAGCCGCTGGAGCAGGCCGCGCCGCTGGCGGCGTTCCTGCTCGGCGTGCGGGAGCTGGCCGCCGCGGCCGGATCGGGGTTCGACGTCCTGCTGTACACCGGTTTCGAACCAGCCGAGCTGGACGCGGACCGCCGCGCCGCCGCGGACCTGGCCGACGTGCTCATCACCGGCAGGTATGTCGTCACCGAGCCGACCGGGCTCATCTGGCGGGGTTCGGCGAACCAGCGGATGCTGCTCCAGACCCCGCTGGCCGAGCTGCGCTACGCCGCCTACCTGGACCACGAGCCGGACACCCCGCCGATCCAGGTCGAGACGACCTCGGACGGCAGGGCGTGGTGGGTCGGGGTGCCGAACCGGCCGGGCACCAAGCAGGAGGTCGAGTCGGCCCTGGCGTCGCTCGGCTACACGGTGGAGTCGGTCAGCTGGCGGCGCCCGCGCTGACCCGTACACACCGATACGGCCCGGATCCTCCTCGGATCCGGGCCGTATCGGTGTGCGGCTGCACCGTCAGGGCGTGCCGGGGTGGCCCGGCTCGGTCGGGTGCGCGCTGGCGGCGGGTACGGCCGCCGGGCGGCCGGGGTTCAGGGGCATCCGGCTCCGCAGCAGCCGCCGCATCCAGGTCAGCTCGCCGGGGCGGCGGGCCAGCATCTCCGCCTCGGCCTTGATCCGGTCGGCCGCGGCGTCGCAGCGGCCGAGCTCGTCCTGGTACTGCTCGGCCCGCTTGGCCCGCATCTCGGTCAGCTTCCGGCGCAGCGCGGCGGCCTCGGCCACGTCGGCCCGCAGCAGGGCCAGCCGCGGCTCCGCCCGGCGCCTGCGGCTGCCGAACCACCGGAACTGGTGGATCTCCGGGCGCGGCCGGTGGAACCCGGCGTTGATCGCGATCGCCCCCGTCACCAGGTACAGCAGGAGCAGGAGCATCGCGTTCAGCCCGGCCGAGCTGTCCGTCGCGGTCGCCGCGGCCCCGCTGTTCACGAAGGCGTTCAGCGGGTCGCCGGAGGCCGGCGGCGGCGCCAGCAGCCGGAACACGAACGCCCCGATCCCCATCGCGAGCCAGACCGCGGCCAGCGTCCAGGCGGCGTAGGCCCGGCGGATGTTGCGCCGCGCCTCCTTCGCCGTCTTGAACCCCTCGCCGACCTTGTGCGCCAGGTAGGTGGTCGTCGCCGTGAGCCCGAGGACCAGCGGCCACACGTGACCGGAGTTGGCCACCCGCTCGACGACCTGCTGGAACGCGAAGTAGTCGGCGTACATCGCCAGCAGCAGCACGACGTAGAGCACGAGCTGCTTACGCCGGCTGCGCGGCGCCGTGTCGGCCGGGTTGCCGTGCCGGTAGGCGCCGGGTTCCTCGACGGCGTCGGCCCCGGCGGGGATCGGCGTGTCCCAGTCCTCGATGACCCGTAGCGCCGCCTGCTGGTTGTAGCCCAGCTCGCGGACCTCGCCGGACTTGTTCTGCTCCTCCTCGCCGAACTGCGCCTCCAGCTTGTCGAGCTGGACCTCCAGCCCGCTGAGCTCCGCGTCGTCGGCCGTGTGGCGGCGGGCGATCTCGATGTGCAGCTCGATGACGTACGTGTCGATGATCCGGTTGACCGCGTCCAGCACGAAACCGTCGATGCCGTACCGGCCCTCGCGTTCGAGGTGCCGCCGCACCACGCCGCGCAGCTGCTCCTCGCCGTCGATGCGCGGCACGGGCTGCTTGCTCAGCTGCTCCAGCCGGCTGTCGATCCAGCTGAGCTCCGAGCGCCGCCGGGGTTCCTTCTTCCTCACGCCTCACTCCATGTCTGATGACGGGTCGCCGGGTTCGGCGATCTCGGGGATCCAGCTGGGCAGCGGGATGTCGGGCACGCTCAGCAGGGCGTACAGGGTCTTGCCGTCGGGATGGCTGCGCGCGAGCGCGTCGAGGTAGGTCGCCATGCGCCGCTGGCAGAGCTCGACCAGCTTGCGGGCGCGGACGCCGTACGCCGCGAGCGCTTCGTCGCGGCGCCGCACCGCCTCCGTGTGCTCGGCGCGCAGCTGGTCCCAGCGCCGCACCCCGGCGTCGACGGACTCCCGGGCGAGCCTGGCCCGCCGCGCCCGCTCGACCTCGCGGCGGCTGCGCAGCCGCTCGGGCCGCCAGCCCTCCTCCTCCGGGTTGCGCGGCCGGAGCTCGTCCTCGGTCAGCACCGCGGACGCCGTCCCGAGCCGCTCCTCCAGCCGCTGCACGTCGGCGCGCGCCGCCGCGATCCGGTCGCCGATGCGGCCGATCTCGTGGGCGGCCGACCGGCTCGTGCCCTGGAACTGGGGGTGCAGCGCGTCGAGCAGGCTGTGCAGCTCGGCGAGCAGCACGACCTGGTACCCGAGGGCGGGCCGGCCGCCGCTGTCCTTCAGTTCCTGCTGCCGGCGCCGCACCTCAGACAGGGACGGGATCCGCTGCTCGCCGTCCTGCCGGCCGCGGCGTTCGTCCTCGCGCCGGAGTTTCTCCGGATAGGACATGTCTTCCGAGGTCGCCATGCCCTCTTCTGACGGACGTCGGGCGGTGTCCGTCAGCAGAGGACATGAGACACACCAGATCTGCCCGGATCGCGGCATGGGCGCTGTGCGTGCCGCTCGTCCTCGCCGCAGCGGCCGGGTGCGACGTGATCGGGGGGCCGTTCGCGGACGAGCAGGCCCAGTTCCAGTGCCCGCATCCCGCGGGTCCGGGCGTGGCCATCGCCGTCGGCGACCGCGCCAACAGCCCCGCCCCGGCGCTGCCCTCCGACGTACGCCAGCTGATCGCGGAAGCCGTCCGCACCTGCGCGAAGATCACGGTGATCCGGATCGACGGCCGGCCCGACGTGGTGGACGGCCCGCTGGTGTTCAGCTCGGTCGCGAAGACCAAGCAGAACCTCGACATCGAGATCGGCGACTTCCTCACCGCGGTCGGCACGCGGGTGGCCGCCGCGAAGGCCCAGGAGCCCGAGGCCGACGTGCTCGGGGCGCTGAGCCTGGCGGCGGGCGCGGCGGGCGCGGGCGGCACCGTGGTGCTCATCGACTCCGGGGTGCAGACGACCGCGCCGCTGGACCTGCGCGAGGGCGGCCTGGCGGCCAGGAAGCCCGAGGCCATCGCCGCCGCCCTGCGCCGGGCCCGGCTGCTGCCGGACCTCAAGGGCCGCAAGGTGATCCTGGCCGGGCTCGGCTACACCGCGGCGCCGCAGGACCCGCTCGACAACGACAGCAGGTCGTTCATCATCGGCCTGTGGCGTGAGATCGTGCGGACCGCCGGGGCGAAGGACCCGGTGGTGAGCACCGAGCCGAACACCGGCGCCGCCGCGGTCAGCAGCCCGCCGGTGAGCGTCGTGCCGTTCCCGATCGGGGTGCTCCACTTCGAGTGCGGCGCGACCGCGGTGCTGCCCGACGACGGCGAGGTGGGTTTCGTCCCGGACAAGGACGTGTTCAAGAACCCGGACGCGGCCCGCTCGGTCCTGCGGCGGCTCGCCGACTTCCTCAAGCAGAACGCGGACGCCGCCGTGGAGATCGAGGGCTTCGTCGCGCACTACGACAAGGACTCCGACCTGTCCCAGCGCCGCGCGGACCGGGTGCGGCAGGAGCTGGCCTCGCTGGGTGTCCGCAACGGGGTCACGGCCAAGGGCATGGGCTGGGGCCCGTACCCGAAGCCCGACTCGCCGCCGGACCCCCGCTACGACCAGTTGAACCGCAGGGTCACCATCAAAATCAACTGCCGCTAGCCGCGGCCGCAGCACGGCTCACCTCGATGGCCGCCCGGGTTCGGGCGGCCATCTCTGCGTGTACGGCGCCTCGCGGCGCTCGGACGGGTCGGTGACGGCGACCGTCCCGCGGTCTCGCCGCCGGGGCGGACGCGATGTCCGCCGACCGCTCCAGCGTCATGGACCGGAAACGCCACCTGATTTACGGTAAAGGTCGATTCGTGGTGACCCTCGACCACGTATGCGCGCCGGCCGACCCGGCCGGGCTCGAGCCGCACGGCTCGGTGTTCCTCGACCATGAGGTGATGAGCGGAGTGACCGCACTGTGACCACGCTTGTGAACGACGTCAGCGCCACCCGTTTCCTGCGGTTCTGGGCCGCGCAGACATTGTCCCAGCTCGGCCAGCGTTTCGGGCTCATCGCGCTGCCCGTGGTCGCGATCGAGACCCTGAACGCCGGGATCGAGGAGGTCGGCTACCTGACCGCCTCCCTGACCGCCTGTTACCTGCTCGTCGGGCTGCCCGCGGGCGCCTGGGTCGACCGCTGGGCGAAGCGGCCGACCATGATGCGCTCGGCGGTCATCCGGGCGGTGGCCCTCGCCTCGATCCCGGCCATGTGGGCGGCCGGGCACCTCGGTCTGCCGTGGCTGTACGCGGTCGCGATCGCCGTCGGCACGGCCTCGGTCTTCTTCGACGTGGCCTACCAGTCCTACGTGCCGTTCCTCGTCTCCGACCAGGGCATCGAACCGGCGAACGCCCGGCTGGAGGCCTCCGCGCAGGTCTCGGCCGTCGGCGGCCCGGCCGCCGCGGGCCTGCTGCTCAAGGTCGTCAGCGCGCCGCTGGTCCTGGGCCTCGACGCCCTCGCCTACCTGCTGTGTGCGGTCTTCCTGGCCACCGTCCGCGACAACGAGCCGCGTCGGCAGGCCGACGAGAAGGCGCGCAGGCACCTCGGGCGCGAGATCCTCGCCGGGATCAGGTTCGTCTCCGGCAGTGCCGTGCTGCGGCGGCTGGTCGTGTCGGTCGGCGTCTCCAACTTCTTCGCCACCATCGTCATGACACTGACGCCGCTGCTCATCCTGAAGAAACTGGACCTCGGCACCACGGTGATGGGTGTCGTGCTCGGGGTCGGCACGCTCGGCGGCCTGCTCGGGGCGATGCTGCTGCCCAAGGTCCGCAGCAGGCTGAGCGCAGGCACCGTCATGGCGGGCGGTTTGCTGCTCGCGGCCCTGTCGACCTCGGCGTTCCCCGCCGCCGACCTGGTCCGCGGCTCCGGCTCCCTGATGCCGGTCGCGATGCTCACCCTCGGGCAGTTCGGGATGACCCTCGGGGCGGTGATGTTCAACATCACGCAGTTCAGCGTCCGGCAGCGGGTGTGCCCGAAGGAGCTGCTCGCCCGGATGAACGCCTCGATCCGGTTCGTGGTCTGGGGCAGCATGCCGCTGGCCGCGCTCCTGGCCGGCTGGCTGGGCGGGCAGCTCGGGGTGGCGGCCTGCATGTGGATCGGGGTGGTCGGCACCTGCGTGACGGTGCTGCCGATCTTCGGCATGGACCGTCTCATCCGCAACGAGACGCAGGCCGTAGTCGTGGCGGCCGAGCCGCTGCCCGCGTGACGTCCGGTGGGCGGTTCGTGAGTTCCGGCGCCGTTTGACCGCTTCATCACGCCGCCATAGCCTGCATCCGATGATCTCGATGGCGGCCGGGCTCAGGCCGCCGAACGTCTGGGGAGGACGACATGCGGTTCGGTAGAAGACTGGCGCTGCTGGTCACGGCAGTGCTCGGCTTGCTGGTCGGGCCCGGTCAGGCCGCGCAGGCCGCCTATTACAACACCTACAGCGACATCGCCAGCCTGCCCAATACGAGCTGCTGCACGGGGGTGCAGGGGTTCGCGGCGGGATCCACCTACCTGTACTCGGTCAAGAACCACACCAATGTCGACGACGTCTCCGCCATCTACCGCGTCCACAAGACCACCGGTGAGCGGGTGCTGATGACCAACGGCACCAACGGGGGTACGACCAACACCTGGCTCGGGCACGCGAACGACATGACGATCGTCGACATCGACGGTGAGCACCACCTGTTCGTCGTCACCATGAACGCGACCGGCGCGCAGCTGGTGAAGCTCCGCTACGACGGGACGACCTACTACCACGCGGGGTCGTACCAGGTACGGCTGAACGGGGCGGTGGCGTCGCCGTCGGGGATCAGCCGGGTCGCGGTCACCAGCACGGCGATCACGTTCATGTTCAAGAGCGGGCGGACGGTGTACAACGGGAGCCTGCCGCTGCGCGCCTCCTCCGGGACCATCGACCTGACGAAGGCGTTCGACCTTCAGGTCGACGGAGCCCTCGTCAACGGCGCGGAGGTGCCGGACCTGGGGACGTTCCTCAACCAGGGGTTCTTCTACGACGCCGGCAACAAGGTCCTCTACTACCCGCTGACCAAGGACAACCGCAGCATCGTGCTCGTCTACCGGAACGTGTCGACCACGACGACCGGGACCGCGCCCGCGGCGACCGACCTGTCGTTCCGCATCACGTCCTCGGCGTACTCGGTCAAGTTCGAGATCGAGGGCGTCGGGATCAGCGACGGCAAGCTGTACTTCAACACGAACCGGGAGAGCACAAGCGGCTCCAACGACGGAGTCCACGTGTTCAACGGCTACGTCGCGGCCTAGCACGGCAGTCCCTGTCCCGGCCCCTGGGCTGCCCTGATACGTAAGGCAACCATCGCCTGATCATGGACTGGCGCGGACGGCTCGTCGCCGGGCGTTAGCACACTGCCCGGACCTCGCCCTGCACGGCCAGTGGCGAGGTCCGGGCGGTGCGGCTGGGCGTCGCCGAGCAGGACGGTCGCCGCTCTGCGCGGTGGGCACATGCGTGGACAGGCCGGGGTTGTACTCGTCGTGCACGGCAGCACCCGTCGTGCCGAAGCGGGTGAACCCGACCTCGCCGATGAACCACTTGCCGAGCGCCCCGCCTTCGGCCTGCGGGTATTCGTAGTGCCCGCGCGCGTCGGTGACCGTGGCGCCCTTGACAGCCTCGGGTCGGTGGCCTGGCCCTGGCTGCTTCCCGGTCATGTCGACGGTGGCGCCGGACATCGGCCGCGTCGTCGGGAACATCATTTCGGCGTCCGGCCACGCGCTGGGCGGGCAGTGCGGGCAGTGCGGTACCGGCCAAGAAGGGTGTGTCCAGCACCAGTCGGCGCCGGACACACCCGAACGGTCAGCGACCGGGGTCGGCCTGGATCAGCAGCCCATTCCCTAGCGCTGCAGGGTCAGCACACCCGGCCGCCACGGCAGCAGGTTGTAGTCGCCCCCCGCGTTGGGGTTCTTGCCCTGGTAGAGGAACTGGAGGTTGCACGGATCGATGGTCTTGGTCTGGTCGGGGTTGCTGCGGACCAGGTCACCGTGGCTGATGTCGTTGGTCCAGGTCGCGCCGCTGTTGGCCTTGCCGGCGAAGGGGTTGCTCTCACTGGCGGCCTGCGGGGTCCACGAGCCGCTCAGGCTGCTGGACGTGAACGAGCGGAAGTAGCGCCCCTGCGAACCGATCGCCTCGACGATCATCAGGTACTGGTTCTGGCCCTGGACCTTGTAGACCTCGACCGCCTCGAACAGGTTGTTGGTCGAGTCGCTCATGATCGTCGTGTAGTTCGAGCCGAAGCTGCCGGGGAAGTTCCCGATCGGCATGCTGGCCCGGTAGATGTTGCCGTTGTCACCGGCGAAGAACAGGTACATGTTCTGGTCGTCACCGATGAGCGTCTGGTCGATCACACCGGTGCTGGAGTTGGAGATGCTCCCGGTGAACAGCGCCTGCGGCGAGGACCACCCGTTGGCGTTGGTCGGGTCGCTGGAGGTCTTGTAGTTGAACGCGTTCGGACCCCACTGGTAGGCCAGCACCCAGACGTTCCTCGGGGCGAAGTAGAACAGCGTGGGCGCCACCGTGCCCTGGCTCATCCCGGTCTGGCCGGCCGAGCCCATGTCGGACCAGTTCGTGAACTGGCTGAAGTTCATCGAGCCGTATGATCCTCCGCTCGAGACGTTCGACCCGTAGACCAGGTGCTTGCCGTTGTAGACCACGTTGGTGAAGTCCTTGAGCGAGACCCACCCGTTCTGCGGGTTCGCCAGCGCGCCGGTCGACGACCAGCGGTACGTCGACGGAAGAGTGCAGCCACCCGGGGACGGCGAGGCCGACGAGGACGGGGACGGCGAGGTGGGGGTGGTGAATGCGGTCTGCCACTGCTGGTTGGCCTGCCCGTGGCAGTCGTACAGCTGGATCTGCTGCCCGTTGCCGGTGCCCCAGACGTCCAGGCACCGGCCGGACTGAACGCCGCTGATGGTGCCGTTGGCGTTGATGTTCCACTGCTGGTTCGGCTGCCCGTTGCAGTCATAGATGATCACCGCGGTACCGTTCGCGGTGCCCTTCGCGTTCGCGTCGAGGCACTTGCTGCCGTATACGGCCAGCTGCTTGCTGGCGGTGTACGTCCACTGCTGGTTCGACTGCCCGTTGCAGTCCCACAGCTGCACCCGGGTGCCGTTGGTCTGCGACGAGTTGGGCACGTCGATGCACCGGCCCGACTGCACCCCGACGATCCTGCCGGCGCCGCCCGGCGTGGGGTTCGCGGTCGGCGAGGTGGTCGGGTTGACGGCGTTGAGGGCGCTGAGCACCGACGTGTAGGCGGACTTCTTGCTCCCGCTGCCGTCGAACAGCAGCGGGCTCTCGCTGGAGCGCCAGGAGTCGCTGTCCCGCACGCCCCACACCGTGATCCCGATGCAGCGGGACACGTTCATGCACGCCTGGGTGAGCCCCGAGTACTGCGACGTCGACGCGTTGGTCACGTCGACCTCGGTCAGGGCCACGTCCACGCCGAGGGCGGCGAAGCTGGACAGCGTGGTCTGGAAGTTGCCCGGCAGCGAGCTGCCGCCCGTGAAGTGGGTCTGCAGGCCGACGCAGTCGATCGGCACGCCCCGGGACTTGAAGTCCTGGATCATGCGGTACACGCCCTGGGTCTTGCCGTACGACCAGTTCTCGATGTTGTAGTCGTTGTAGCAGAGCTTCACCGACGGGTCGGCGTTGCGGGCGGTGCGGAACGCCACCTCGATCCAGTCGTTGCCGGTGTTCTGCAGGTTCGACTGCCGGCGGCTGCCGTCCTCGTTGAACGCCTCGTTCACCACGTCCCAGGCGGCGAGCTTGCCCTTGTAGTGGGCCATGACGCCGTTGATGTGATCGATCATCGCCTGGCGCAGGGAGCTGCCGGACAGGCTCTGCATCCAGCCGGGCTGCTGCGAGTGCCAGGCCAGGGTGTGGCCACGGACCTTCAGGCCGCGCTGGGTGGCCCAGTTGTAGATCTGGTCGCCGGAGCCGAAGCTGAACTGGCCCCGGTTGGGCTCGGTGGCGTCGGGCTTCATCTCGTTCTCGGCCGTCACCATGTTGAACTCACGGGCCGCGATCGTGGTGTACGTCGAGTCGCTGAGCCTGCTCGCGGCGATGGCGGTGCCGAAGTACCGGCCCGACTGCGCGGCGGCCGCGCCCAGCGTGCTCTCCGCCGCTTGCGCCGACGGCATCATCACCGCGGCCGTGGCCACTGTCGCGACAGCGGCCACGCCGGCGACCAGCGCTCTGGCGATGAGCAATCGCTTCCGCCGGGTTCCGCCACGATGGACGGAGGGGCTTGTAGCCACCTTGGCCTCCTTTTCTGGCGGGCGCCCGAGCCGTCTTGACGGGACGACCGGCCGTCCTTGTCGAAAGATTTAACAGCGCCGATGCTGCCATCAGAATCCCGTTTCAGGCAACAACTTTCGGAAAAGTTCCGGAAACAAATCTTGCGCCAGAGTGGAAGGTAAGTGCAGGTGAAAGAGGATCTGACATGATGGCGGCCCTGACCGAGGTGGCGGTGATCCGGGATGTGATTCGCGGAAGTTCCGCGACTCGGCGGCACCGACTTTCATAACAGTTTTCGGGAGCGCCATTGGCGGACAGATGCCCGCACCGCCTCGCAACCCGAACGACTAACTGGACGACGGCGTGCTGGCGGTCCAGGTGTGGGCGCGGTAGCGAAGGCCTGCGCCGGAGTGGGCATCGTAGTCGTCGGAGTAGGGTTCGACGGCCTCGATGCGGTGGACGTCGCAGCCGGTGAACTTGCCGATCATGTCGGCGAGCCGCTGGGTGTTGCCGGTCTGGAGATACCTTCGACCGCCGTCGTGGTAGTTCCAGCCGGCCCGGGAGAAGTACGCGAGCAGCACTTCGGGCCGCCTCCCCGGTGTGGCGGAGCTGCGTGGCGCCGTGCCGGCTGTGCGCTGTCCGCTGGTGTCTGGCGCGCAGCCGCCCGTGGCCATCGCTGCGACGCCGATCACTCCTGCTCCGGTCAGGCGCAGCAGGAGTGATCGGCGTTGAACCGCGAAGTCCGGCGTGTCGTTCACCTCCGGTCGATCATCGGCACATCGGCTGGCCGGTCAGCGCTCGATCATCTCCATTTGCGCGTCGGTGTGGTGGCCACCTTCGGCCGGGGTGAGGCGGTCGAGGACGCCGAGCTGGTCAGCGGTGAGGGTGACCGTGTCGGCGGCGGTGTTCTCCTCGACGCGGTGGACGCGCTTGGTGCCGGGGATGGGAACGATGTCGTCGCCCTTGGCCAGCAGCCAGGCCAGCGCGACCTGAGCCGCGGTGGCGCCGGTCTGCGCGGCGATCGTCTGGACCTCGTCGGCGATGCGCAGGTTGCGCTGGAAGTTCTCGCCGATGAAGCGGGGGCTGGTCTTGCGGAAGTCGGTGTCGTCGAGGCGCGCGACATCCTCCGGGGTGCGCAGGGCGCCGGTGAGGAAGCCCTTGCCCAGCGGCGAGTAGGCGACCAGGCCGATGCCCAGCTCGCGCAGCAGCGGCAGGATCTCCTCCTGGTCGCGGGTCCACAGCGAGTACTCCGACTGCAGGGCGCTGATCGGGTGGACGGCGTGGGCCCGGCGGATGGTGTCGGTCCAGGCTTCGGACAGGCCGATGTGCCGGATCTTGCCTTCGCCGACGAGGTCGGCGAGGGCGCCGACGGTGTCCTCGATCGGTGTGCCCGGGTCGACCCGGTGCTGGTAGTAGAGATCGATGTGATCGGTGCCGAGGCGCCGCAGCGAGCCTTCGACGGCGACGCGGATGTTGGCCGGGCTGCTGTCGCGGGTCCACGGACCGCGGCCGTCGTGCGCGACGAGCCCGAACTTGGTGGCCAGGACCACCTGGTCGCGGCGGCCCTTCAAGGCCCGTCCGACGAGTTCTTCGTTGGTGTACGGGCCGTAGATCTCGGCGGTGTCGATCAGGGTGACGCCGAGGTCGAGGGCCCGGTGAATGGTGCGGATGGACTCGGCGTCGTCGCTGCCGGCGCCGGTGTAGCCGTGGGACATGCCCATCGCGCCCAGCCCGATCCGGGCGACGTCCAGCTTTCCGAGATGTGCGGTACGCATGAGGTTTCCTGCCTGATCGAAGTCGGTGTCGCGGCCGTGGACGGCGTGGCGGGTCAGTCGACGCGGCGACCGTCGAGCCACTTGACCATGGCCGGGTCACGGTGGTCGAAGAACAGGGACTTGCCGGTGTCCAGGCCTGCGATGGCGGTCATCTCGTCGTCGGTGAGGTCGAAGTCGAAGATGTCGAGGTTCTCGGCCATCCGCTCGGGCCGCACCGACTTCGGGATCACCACCACGTCGCGCTGGGTCAACCAGCGCAGGACGACCTGTCCGACCGTCTTGCCGTGCGCGGCGCCGATCCCGGCCAGGACCGGGTTGGTGAACAGGTCGTTCCTGCCCTCGGCGAACGGCCCCCACGATTCGATCTGTACGCCGTACTCGGCCATGACCTGCTGATCGGTGGTGCGCTGGAAGAACGGATGCGTCTCGATCTGGTTGACCGCCGGGGTCACGTCGCTGTTCAGGATGAGGTCGACGAGGCGGTCGGGGTAGAAGTTCGACACGCCGATCGCCCGGCTCAGGCCCTCGCCGTGCAGCTTCTGCATCGCCCGCCACGAGCTGTAGTAGTCGCCCAGCGGCTGGTGGATCAGGTACAGGTCGAGGTAGTCCAGGCCCAGCTTGGCCAGCGACTTGTCGAACTCGCGCCGGGCGGTGTCCTCGCCGGTGTGCTGGATCCACATCTTCGTGGTGACGAACAGCTCCGCGCGCGGGATGCCGCTGGCCGCGATCGCGCGGCCGACGGCCTCCTCGTTGCCGTACGAGGCGGCGGTGTCCAGGGCCCGGTAGCCGGCGGCGAGCGCGTCGGTCACGACCTGCTCGGTGTGCTCATCGGCGACCTGGAAGACGCCGAAGCCCAGGATCGGCATCTGAACGCCGTTGTTGAGCGTGATCAATTGTTTCTGCGCTGCCATCAGAATCTCCTCCGCCGGTGTCAGTGGCCGCCACCAGCCCTGCCAGGCCAGAACACGGTCCTTTTCTGGTGCCGACTTCAGCCAACCGCGTTCCGGCTCGGGTAGGCAGTGACGGTCTTACCCGGTAATGCCAGTCCCTCCCTACCGGCTGGGGCCAGGCCTAGGGTCGAAGGCATGAGCAACAACGACGAGGTCCGCGACTTCCTCACGACCCGTCGTGAGCGTCTCACCCCCGAGCAGGCGGGGGTGCCGTTCTTCGGCGGCCGGCGCCGGGTCAAGGGGCTGCGCCGCGAAGAGGTCGCCATGCTCGCCGGGATGAGCACCGACTACTACACCCGACTGGAACGCGGCAACCTCACCGGCGTCTCCCACCCGGTCCTCGACGCCCTGGCCCGCGCACTGCGACTCGACGAAGCCGAGCGCACCCACCTCTTCGACCTGGCCGAAACCGCCAACACGTCAAACACCGGCCAGACACCTCGGCGCGGGACGAACCGGACGACAGTACGGCCGGGTGTGCAGCGCATCCTGGACACGATCAACGCCCCCGCGTACGTACGCAACGGGCGGATGGACATCCTGGCCACCAACCGGCTCGGACGGGCGCTGTTCGCCGACGCGATCGGCGCGAACGGCGGCTTCAACCTCGCCCGCTTCATGTTCCTCGACGCCCGCGCCCAGGACTTCTACCCCGCCTGGCGCACCGTGGCCGCCGACAGTGTCGCCGCCCTGCGCACGTACGCCGGGCGCAATCCCTACGACCGCGCCCTCACCGACCTGGTCGGCGAACTCAGTACCCGCAGCGAAGCCTTCCGGGCCTGGTGGGCCACCCACAACGTGAAACTGCACCACACCGCGACCAAGACGATGCACCACGCCGTCGCAGGAGACCTCGAACTCACCGGCGAAGCCCTCCAACTGCCCGGCAACCCCGACCTGACGATCATCACCTACACCTGGGAGCCCGCCAGCCCCACCGAACAGGCCCTCGACTTCCTCGCGTCCTGGAACACCGAGTCAGCCGACGGTGGAGACCGTCGGGGCGCGGAGAAACGTCGTGGACAGCCCCGAATCGGCAGATAGCCCGAGTGGGACCGCCAGCCATCGCGATAGACATGTCGCCGACCTGGCAGGCAGCGAATTCGCAGCTCGCAGAGCCTGCCGACGAGTCGGCCGACGCGAGCAGGGGACGCACGACGAGCTCCGTCCTCACCGCGAGCCGGGCGTGGCAACTATCGGCCAGGCCCGTTCAGGCCAGCCGCGAACTGATGACGCGGCCCCCGTATGCCATGAGGCTCTTCGACAGGAAGCCCACGGAATCCAATGTCGAAGGGTTGCAATGAACCGGATGCGTCAAGGCCGTGCGCCGAGCGGGGCGATGATCACCCATATGGCCGGGGCCGTAGGTCTGCTCACCATCGCGTCCATGCTGACCGCGCTGCCGTCGGCGGCGTCGGCGGCAGCGGCAGCACCGAGCGCAGCGATCGCCTGCCCGGCGTCGGCGCCCGACAGGCACGCGGCGGACCGCGCGGCCGCGACGTGTGGCGCGCGGGTGGAGATCATGGCGGCACGCAGCGAGATCGGTCAGGGATTCGCCAACCCGGACGGCACGACCACGCTGGTCACCGGCGCGTCACCGCGCTGGGTCCACCGCGCCGACGGCTCCTGGGCCGACATCGACCCCACGCTGACGGTGGCGTCGGACGGCTCGATCACGCCGCGGGCGATCTCGACTGACGTCCGCTTCTCGGCGGGCGGGGCGGGCCCGATGGTGACGCTGAAGGCGCGCGGCAAGAACTTCACGATGGCGTGGCCGGGCAAGCTCCCGGCGCCGACGATCGAGGGCGCCACGGCGCGGTATGCCGACGTGCTGCCCGGGGTCGACCTGGCGCTGACGGCCAACGCCACCGGCTTCCAGCACGTTCTCATCGTGAAGAACGCCGCGGCGGCGGCAAACCCGGCGCTGAAGAAGATCCGTTTCCGGGTCGGCGGGGACGTGAAGGCGAAGCGCACGCCCGACGGCCGGGTGGGCTTCACCGACGCGTCCAGCAAGGAGGTCGCCGCCACGGCGGCGGCGTCGGTCTGGGACTCCTCGATCGACCCGGCGGCGGTCGGTGAGGTCCTGCCGGGCGTCTCGGCGGCGAGCATCGCCGCCCACCCGTCGGAGGAGATGGTCTCCACCGTGGCCCGGCCGGGCCTGTCGGCGCGGTCCAGCCAGCTCTCCGTCGGCGTCGCCGCCTCGGGCGAGCTGGAGCTCACGCCGGACCAGGCGATGCTGTCCAGCTCGAAGACGGTCTACCCGGTCTACATCGACCCGGCGATCGGCCCGGGCGCGTACAAGTGGGCGTACTCCAACAACATCAACTCGAACTGGGACGTCGGCAACCTGGGCTGGGTGGGCCGCAACACCTACGACGGCGCCCTCTACCGGTCGTACTTCGACTTCGCCACCTCGTCGGGGTCGCTGTCGTGGGCGGGCAGCAACCACAAGATCCTCGGCGCCTCCATGAACATCTGGGTCTACCACACGTGGTCGTGCGGGGACACCAACTCGTACATGTTCCGGCCGACGGGCGGCACGATCACCTCGGGCAACGCCGGCCGGATGGACTGGGGCACACGGCCGCTCGGGGCGAGTGCGATCTACCTCGCCGTGGCAGGCTCGCACGCGAACAAGGCGGGTGGCTGCGGGAGCAACCAGCCCGACTACCTGGCCTCGTTCGCCAGCGGCACGCTGAACGCCGACCTGCAGGCCGTGGCGAACGCCGCCTGGGGCACCTACCCGGTCGGCCTGTGCGCCTGCGACAGCGGCGGCGGCGGCGAGAGCACCTCGGACCGGTGGAAGAAGTACTACACCAACTCGAACTGGGGCAGCCACGACTGGCCGGCGCTGTCGGTCACGTACGACACCGTGCCGACCGCGCCGAGCAACCTGAACGTGTCCGGTGTCGCCTGCGGCGGCGTGGTGGGCACGACGTCGCCGGTGCTGTCGGCCACCTACAACGACGCCGACGGCGCGGACACCCTGTCGGCCACGTTCGCGTGGAAGGACAACGCGGTCGGCACGGTCACGAACGTCGCCGGGCCGTCGAAGCCGGCCGGCAACGTCGGCTCGACCACGCTCGCGCTCGGCGCCGGCGCCGAGGGTCACACGTACTCATATCAGGTGGTCACCAGCGACGGGTACTACTCGTCGCCGTGGTCGAGCTGGTGCGACTTCACCGTCAACGCCTCACCTCCGCCGCAGCCGGTGGTGACCTCGGTCGCCTACCCGGCGGGCACGACCGCCCACGGCGGCCCCGGCGTCTCCGGTGACTTCAAGTTCAGCGTCTCCGGGACCACGGGCCAGGACGTCACGTCCTACGCGTACGGCTGGACGGACCCGCCCACCAGCACCGTGACCGTCGCGGCGGGCCAGCCCTCGCCGGTGTTCCAGCTGACGCCGCCGCGCTACGGCCAGAACACCCTCTACGTGTACGCCAAGGACCCGGCCGGCACGCCCGGCCCCACCAAGGCGTACCTGTTCACCGTCGGCGCGCCGTCAGCGGCGATCGCCAACCTGCCGCTCGACGACATCCGCGCGCACAACTGGACCGACCAGGTCAGCGGCACCCCGCTGACGCTGAGCAACCCGGCGCCGACCTGGAAGCCGGACTCGCGGATCGTGGGCGCCAACGGATCGCACTTCGACAGCGGCCAGTCCGCCACCGAGACCGTGGCGGGCCTGGACACGGCGAAGTCGTTCAGCGTCTCGGCCTGGCTGAAGCCGACGAACATCCGTACCGGCAACATGACCGCCATCGGCCAGGACACCGACGTCCCCAGCGGGGCCGGCGGCTTCTAC
Organism: Catellatospora sp. TT07R-123; assembly: GCF_018327705.1. NCBI lineage: Bacteria > Bacillati > Actinomycetota > Actinomycetes > Micromonosporales > Micromonosporaceae > Catellatospora > Catellatospora sp. TT07R-123. Next base: position 2,579,424 of record NZ_BNEM01000002.1, read on the forward strand.
CTCGGCCTGCGCTACACGGGCTCGCCGTCGACGCCGCACTGGTCGTTCATGATGATGAACACGAGCGCCACGACCAGCAGCGGCGTGGCCGCGTACAGCCCGGCCACGTTCACGACCGCGGACCTGAACCGGTGGGCGCACCTCACCGCCGTCTACGACGCCAGCGAGAAGATCATGCGGCTGTACGTCAACGGCGCGCTCGTGGGCGAGTCGCCGCGGGCGGCGGCGCCCTGGACGGCGGTCGGCCCGCTGAGCCTCGGGCGAGGCTGGTGGAACGGCGGTTCCTCGGACGCGTTCGACGGCGACATCTCGGATGTGCGGGTCTGGAACCGGGCGATCACGATCGACGACCTCACCGGTACGGACGCCGACGCGGCCAAGGGCATTCCCGCGCAGCAGGGCATCCTGGCCCCGGTCGAGGTCGGCAACTGGGACTTCAACGGCGGCTCGTCGTGCTACTGCGACAACGTGCTGGACACGGCGTACTTCGGCCGGCAGCTGACCCTGGACGCGGGGTGGGCCGGCGCGCCACCGACGTCGGCCTTCGCCCAGGGCGGCCATGACGGCAACGACATGCTGCAACTGGACGGCATCGCGGGCGGGGCGACGACGTCGACCCGGGTGCTCAAGACCGACGATTCGCTGTCGGTGTCGGCGTGGGTCTACCTCACCCGCGGCGGGGCGATCGACCAGGTGATCCTGCAGCAGGGCGACACCGTCGGCTCGGCGATGAAGCTCCTCTACAGCAACTCCGGCAAGTGGGCCGTCTCCATCACCAACCCGAACGGGACCGGCGGCCTCAACTGGTTCGGCGCCGACTCGAACGCCCCCGCCGCGCTCAACACCTGGGTGCACCTGGTCGGCACGTTCAACGCCGGCACCGGCAGGGTGACCCTCTACGTGAACGGTGTCGCGCAGACGAACCAGCCGACCGGGGCGACCGGCTGGGACTCCACCGGTGCGCTCCGGGTCGGCACGATGATCACGAACGCCTTCTTCCAGGGCAACATCGACCAGGTCCGCGTCTTCCAGGGTGCGCTGAACGCCCGGGAGGTGACGGGCATCTACAACGCCGGCTGAGACCGGGGCCGGGGCTTCCCCGGCGGTAGACGAAGCCGCGGGCGATCTCTTCCGGGTCGCCCGCGGCTTCGTCCCATCGCTTCGGCACGAGACCACGGCGAATCCGTTGCGGCATAAGGCGGGTATCCGCCACCGGCCGTGATTGCCCCACGGGTTCGGAACGTCTAACTTGGACGCAGCTCGATACATACGGGGATGGCGGGCCGCGATGGTGATCAGTAGAAGAGCCGTACTGGGAGCGGCGATGGGGGCCACGGCCTCCGCGCTGGCCGGGTGCACGGAGGAGTCGCCGACGCCGTCCCGGCCGTCCGCGAGCACGTCGCCTGTCGCCACTTCGCCGCCGACTTCGGCACCGACCCCTTCGCCGACGGCGACGTTGATCGGCGACGGCAGCACCCAGGACACCGGCCCCCAGCCGAACCAGCCGAGCCCGCAACGCCTCGGGCCGGGCGAGGCGCCGCCGCAGTTCGTGGTCATGTCCTGGGACGGCGCCGGGTCGGCCCAGCTGTTCACCCGCTTCCGCGGCCTGGCGCACGAGCTGAACGGCGCGATGACGTTCTTCCTGTCCGGGATCTACACGCTCCCCGAACGAAAGCGGAGCTTCTACCGGCCGCCGCGCCACCCGGTCGGTGCCTCCTCACTCGGGTTCCTGTCGGACCGGGCGGTGCACGGCGCCATCGAGCAGGTCGGTCTCGCCTGGCGCGAGGGCCACGAGATCGGCACCCATTTCAACGGCCACTTCTGCGGTCCCGGCGGAGTGTCCGACTGGTCGCCCGACGACTGGGACAGTGAGATCGACCAGGCTGTCGCCATGGTGTCCCAGTGGCGGACGAACACCGGGTTCACCGATCTGCCGCCGCTGCCGTTCGACTACGCGAAAGAGCTGATCGGCGGCCGTACGCCCTGCCTGGAAGGACAGGCGAACCTGCTGAAGGCGAAGCGGGTCCGACAGTGGCGCTACGACAGTTCGGGGACCGGGATCCAGATCTGGCCGTCGAAGTTCCGCAACGGGCTCTGGAACCTGCCGATGCAGCAGATCCCGTTCCCGGGGCACAGCTTCGAAGTCCTCGCGATGGACTACAACATGATGTTCAACCAGTCGCGCACCCCCAGCGGCGGCGACGCCAGCAAGCGGCCGACCTGGTACAAGCAGGCCCGTGACGCGTACCTCGCCGGCTTCCGGCGCGCCTACACCGGCAACCGCGCACCGCTGATCATCGGTAACCACTTCGAGCGGTGGAACGGCGGCATCTACATGGACGCGGTCACCGACGCGGTGCGTGAGATGGCCCAGCACGACTCGGTGCGGTTCGTCTCGTTCCGGCAGCTGGTCGAATGGCTCGACGTGCAGACCCCCGCGGTCCTCGCCAGGCTCCGCACACTGCCGGTCGGCCACAAGCCGGCCGGCGGCTGGGCGGAGTTCCTCGGCGCCGTCTGAGACGGTTCGCCAACAGGCCGGCCGGGTCCCGTCCGGCCGCGAGCGCGCCCGGGCCGAGGAGCACGTCTCGGTACGGTTGCTCCCTCCGCCCGGCCGGGCGCTCCCCGCGGATTCGGACAGGTATTCAGTGGTGTCAATGGGTGTCTATAGTGGCATCCACTGATTTCTATCGCTAGGAGGCGGTAGTGAAGACACAACGGCGCCTGTCCCGAGGCCCGCGATCGACGCTGATCACGGCGGTGGCCGTCGCGTGCAGCCTGCTGACGGGCACGCAGGCGGCCCTGGCGGCACCAGCCGCGCCGGGTGCTCCCGCCCATTCCGGTATGACCGGGGTGTTCGCGGACACCCCGCAGGCCAAAGCACAGCGGCCGACTCAGGTCTTCGACCCGCAGGTGAAGCTTCCGCAGCCGCTGACCATCCCGGGTACGGGCGAGACGTTCGCGCCGCTCACCTCGCCGCTCAAACCCGTCGAACCCGCCGCCCTTCCCGGAGCGGCCACGGGGAGCGGGCCCGCACTCATGCGGGACGCGAAGATCACCGCGGCGTCTCCTTCGAACTCCAGCGGCGGCACCAACGGCAACGGGACGCAGGCTGGGGCCGTCTGCGAGCCGAGCATCTACGGCAGCACCTACGTGGGCAGCAACTCGGCGATCGGCCCCTACTCCGACACGGTCTATACGGCCGGCATCTCGTGCAACTTCGTACTTCGGTACATGTCCGGCGTCTCCTCGGTCGTCGACTGGACCCCGCACTACGAGGGCCAGACCGGGTACGTCGGCACCTCCTTCGGGGGCACCGGAAGCTCCGGGGCAAGCCAGGGGTCCTTCGAGAACCAGGGCGACCTGTATGACGGCGGCCGCTCCGTGGAGATCATCCTCGACGTCTACATGAACACCGGCGCGGCGACCTGGGGGGCCTGCAACCCGATCCCGGGCCTGCGGTACCTGCTCTGCGCCGGTCTGGGCACCCCCACCCTGCACGTCATCGTGGGAACCGGGGCCTTCTCGACCGGACTGCAGGCACCGGTGGCGCGCTGGGCGGCACTGGGCGACTCCTACTCGTCGGGGACCGGCGCCTCCACCTACCTGGGCGCGCCGAACCCGCCCGGGTGCCGGCGCAGCCTCGACACCTACTCCTACCGGATGGGCGGCGGCGGGCTGCCGATCGGCGACCACGGTGAGCGGATCTCCATCGACACGCCGAACCTGAAGGCCTGCCACGGCGCCAGGTTCACCGATTTCTTCTTCCCCCAGACAGACGCCGGCGCGGAAGCGAGACAGCTGGACTACGTGACCCGGCGCACCCGGCTGGTGACCCTGACCCTGGGCGGCAACGACGTCGGCTTCGCGCCGAGGCTCAGGGCCTGCGTCACCGGCGACTGCTCGGCAGCCCCGCTCGTCACCGCGCAGGAGGCGGCCGCCCTCCAGGAAGACCTGATCAGGCTCTACCGGACGATCCGATCTCAGATGAGGAACAACAGTCTGCTGGTCGTGCTGAGCTACCCGGCCTTCCTTCCCAATCCGGATGACTCAGCGGATCCCCAGCCGTCGTTCACCCGGTGTCCCGTCGTGAACTCGCAGATCACCACCGCCGAGCTGAGGCGGATCTATGAGGCGGCCACGCTGGTCGACAACGTCGTCAGCGGTGCGGTCACCCGGCTCGGCGACTCGGGCGTGAAGTTCGTGAACCTGCTGGAAGCGTTCCGCGGCCACCGGATCTGCAGCGACGACACCTGGGCCAACGGCGTCAACCTGGCTGACGTCCCAGAAACCTTCCACCCCAACAACCCTGGCTACGTCGAGATGGCAAGCCAGCTGATCAGGCAGGCGGGGATCGGCACCTAACCGCATCCTCACGACGATGGGCCGGGCATCCCGTCATCCAGGTGCCCGGCCATCAATGCCACCGCTGAACGCGCCGGCCTTGCGGGGTGAACGCATGACCATCACGATGTCGCCCCGTACGCAGCGCCGGCCCCCATCGGTTGCTCGGCGGCCGTACCCTGCACGCCATGGTTGCGAGGACGCGGGTGATCCGGTCGGCGACGGCGATGATCGTCGGTTCGCTGCTGCTGGCTGGCATGATCGTGGCGCCCCCAGGGGTCTACCACCTGACCGGCTCGCTGGTCGCCGGGCTCGTCTGCCTGGTGGTGGCGCTCATGGCCGGTGCCGTCGTGTTCACCCTGATGTCGCAGAACAAGCTCACCTACGGCCCGGCCGGCCTGTACGTCATGAGCGAAGACGGCAGCCACACCCTGGCCTGGGACGACATCGACCGCTTCGACTTCGGCAGGTGGGTGTCCGGCGACAAGCGCCGTCCCGACCTCGTACGCGGCATGGTGATCCACCTCAAGTCCGGCGGTCAGGTGCTCGTCGACTGGATCAACACCAAGCGCACCATCCGGCAGCTCAACGACGCCCTGGCCCGATACTCGGGCCGTCCCGCGCCCGACCTCACACCCGAGCCCGCCCGCCCGGGATCCAAGCTGACCTTCGTGGGCGTCCTGACCGCGTTCAACATCGTCGTCCTGTGGCTGATGGGGCGGGTGCCGGTGCTGTTCCTCGTCGCCATCGTCGTCGACGTCCTCGCGGTGTGCGTGTACATGGGCGTCAGCATGTCCCGGCGCGACTGAGCGGCGTGAGCACCGGCAGGTCGTCGACGCGAACTGCCGGTCAAGCGCCTGCCGCAGGTCACGGTCGCCTCGGTGGCGGCGGAAGCGGCACGGTCTTCGGGTGACCGACGACGAGATCATCGAAGGTGCCGTCCGTTCCGTGGCCGAACGGCAGGCAGGCCACGTACGGGGTACCCGTCACGTGGCCTGTCTGTTCGTGCTGGAGACGGCCGGTGGGCTTCAGCCGGTCGGCCCCGATCCCCGGCCCTGGTCGGGGCCGGGGACCGGGGGTCAGGTGGTGGACGTCAGGCCGCCGGTCACGCCGGGGACAGGGCCTCGGCGTAGTCGTAGAGGCTCTTGATGTCGTTGTCGAAGTAGGGGCCGTCGAACTCGCCGTTGCCCGGGTTGTCGCCGTGGCTCACGACGCTGTTGATGTAGCCGTACCCGGTCGCGTCGTTGTACTCCTGCAGCCATGGACCGCCGCTGGAGCCGTAGGTCATCGGGCAGGTCATCCGGATGACCTCGTCGTGGCCGTGCCAGGTGCCGCTCTGGCAGAACCACTGGATCTCGCCGCCGCCGAGGTTGGACGGGTAGCCGATCGCGGTCATGTACGGGCCGTAGCCCCAGTTCCACCGGAGGCCGTGGCCGCCGACGGTGTCGACGACCTTGAGGCCCCAGTAGCCGCCGTTGTTCATGATGACGACGGCCATGTCCTCGTTGTAGCTGGCGCTGTTGACCCACGCGGTACGGGTCGCCACCGTGTAGGCCGCGAAGGACCCCCACGGCTGGCTGCCGCTGCGGTACTGCGGGACGAACACCCAGTTGCCGTACCAGGAGCCGCCGGCGCCGCCGCTGTGCACGCAGTGCCCCGCGGTCATCACCAGCCGGCGCTTGCCGCTGGAGACCGTGCTGGCCGAGCACGACGAGCCGCCCCAGGGCGTGTTGAAGTACAGCTTGCCGATGGCCAGCGACTCGTTGAGCATGAGCCCGGCGCGGTCGATCGTGCTGCTCGGCGCGGCCGGGGCGATCGTGCCGGCGGGCCCGGTCGGCCTGGGCACGGTGGTCGACGCCTCACCGGACGCCTTGGGCCGGACGAAGTCCAGGTCGACGGCGGCCGCCATGCGCTCCGGCGTCCAGTACGCGACGACCTCCTTGGCGGTCGCCTCGTCGGTGACGGGGCGGCCGTCGAGGGTGCGGTTCACGGCGGTGGTGTTGCCGCTGCGGTCGGCGGTGGTCGACTGCGCAGCCGAGGCAGTCGTCCCGCCGGCCAGCACGAGCACGGCCGCCAGGCCGGTCGCGACTGACCATTTCGAGGTGATTGACACTAGACATCCCTTCTGTGGGGAGCTGGGGTAGGTCACAGCGTTATCGATACACCTGAATGTGTCAACGCTTATCAAACGACCACGTCCCTCGATGTGGAATGATGAATGCCGATGGAAGCCGCATATGAGAAGAGTGAGGATCACCGGTCATCCCCCGCGGCGAGGCGCCATCGTCCATTGCGGTACAGGCAGACTGGAATGCGCTATCGCATAGTCATGGACGACGACTGCGGCGATCCCGCGCAATGGCATCGGCGGCCGGGAACACGGCTGGCGGGCGCCGCTTCGGAGTAGCCGTACTCACAGGTCAGTCCCGCTTCCGGCCATGCGGGTGACGTTCGACAGGGCGCAATCGAGTCGGGCGACAACGCGCCTATCCCAGGACGTCCCGGCGGATGCCGCACGGATGGAGCGGGCGACTGGCCGCACGCCGACGGGCGACCCGGCGGCAGCTCGGGCCACCGGAACTCGACAGCGCGGACGGGTGCCGCATCCACCAGGGAGAGGTGACCAGGCACAGGAAGCGTGGTCATGCGGACTCACTCCCGGTGGCCTGGACGAATTCGGTGTCCGATGTGGACTGAAGAGTCGGCGACGACTGCCGGCTCCGCGGAGGCGTCTCCTCCGAGAGGATCACCCTGCGTATGCGGAAGAGCACGCTGAGGGCCATCCGGTCGGTGTCCGGAATCATCCGCCCACATCGACTTCGCCGGCCCCCCAACGAGCGGCGCCCATGCCTACGATCTCGTGATGGCGGACTCTCCCATCCTCGGGCTCTACGACACCCTGCTGACCCAGCGGCTCAACGAGCAGGTCGATCAGTGGCGCGCCGCCGGGCACGTGGTCCACGTCGACGGCATCGACGAAGCCGACGCTGCGCACCTGCTGGGCCGCTACATCGGTGAAGCCGCCGCACGCGCCCTCGCCGCTCTGCGGGGCACCGACGCACAGGTCGAGTTCGCCAATCAACTGCTCCGCACCTTCGCCGACCCCGAGCTGGTCCACGCCGGGCCGGGCAAGCTGCTCGCGATCACGGCCGGAGAGCCGGGCGCCCAGCCGCCGGTGCGGCCGTCGACGGCCCTGGCTGAGGCCGCGCTGCTCACCAATGCCCGGGAGGATCCGCACCTCGCGCACGAGCTCGCCGCCGAGCTGGCTAGTGCCAACGGCGTCGACCTGCTCTGCGCGTTCGTCAAATGGTCCGGGCTGCGCATCCTGGAGCAGCGGATGGAGCAGTTGCAGCGGCGCGGTGTGCCGCTGCGGGTGATCACCACGACGTACATGGGAGCTACTGAGCGCCGCGCCCTGGACCGGCTGGTCAACGACTTCGGCGCTCAGGTGAAGATCAGCTACGAGCAGAACTCGACCCGCCTGCATGCCAAGGCCTGGCTGCTGCGCCGGGACACGGGCTTCGACACGGCGTACGTCGGCAGCTCGAACCTGTCCGCGGCTGCCCTGCTCGACGGCCTGGAGTGGAACGTCCGCCTGTCGGCGGTCACCACGCCACGGCTGCTGGAGAAGTTCCGCGCGACCTTCGACTCCTACTGGGACCGCACCGAGTTCGAGCTGTACGACCCGGCCGAGCATGCGCAGCGGCTGGATGAGGCGCTGGCCGTCACCACGTCCACCAAGCGACGGCTGATCGACGTGCCGGCCCTGGTGCCGCACCCGTACCCGCATCAGCGCGAAATGCTGGAAGACCTCGACCTCGAACGCACCGCACACGACCGGCACCGCAACCTGCTTGTCGCCGCGACCGGCACCGGCAAGACTGTCACCGCCGCGTTCGACTACCGCAACCTGCAGCAGCGGCTCGGCAGGCTGCCCAGCCTGCTGTTCGTCGCACACCGGCGGGAGATCCTGGACCAGGCGCTGCACACCTACCGGCAGGTCCTCGCCCGGCCCACGTTCGGGGAGCTGCACGTCGGCGACGACCGCACCCGCGAATGGCACCACGTCTTCGCCTCGGTGCAGTCCCTGCACCGCAATATCGCCGACCTCGCGCCGGAACACTTCGACGTCGTGGTCATCGACGAGTTCCACCATGCTCATGCGCCGACCTACCGGCGCATCCTCGACCACCTGCGGCCGCAGGAACTGCTCGGGCTGACCGCCACACCGGAACGGGCCGATGGCACCTGGGTGCAGGACGAGTTCTTCGACCGGCACATCTCCGCCGAGCTGCGCCTCTGGGACGCACTGCATGCCGACCTGCTGTGCCCGTTCCACTACTTCGGCATCAACGACGAGACCGACCTCACCCGCCTGGAATGGGTACGGGGCGCCTACGACAGCGACGCCCTCGACGCTGCGTACACCGGCAACAAGGATCGCGCCCGGCTGGTCTTCAACGCGGTGCGGGACAAGGTCAGTGATCTTGGAGCGGTACGCGGTCTGGGGTTCTGCGTCTCGGTGCAGCACGCGCGGTTCATGGCCGAGTTCTTCACCAGCCACGGCGTCCTGTCGCGTGCCGTCGACGGCACCACATCGGTCGACCAGCGGCGCGAGGCCCTCGACGACCTGCGGGCGGGGCGGGTCACGTTCCTGTTCGCGGTGGACCTTTTCAACGAGGGCCTGGACATCCCGGATATCAACACGATCCTGATGCTGCGGCCGACGCAGAGCGCCACGGTGTTCTTGCAGCAGCTCGGGCGTGGTCTGCGGCGTACGCCGGAGAAGGATGTGCTGACCGTGTTGGACTTCGTCGGCCAGCACCGCGCCGAGTTCCGGCTGGAGAACCGCTTCCAGGCGCTGACCGGGCTGTTCCGCGGCCGCCTCGAAGACGACGTCGCGAAGGACTTCCCGAGGCTGCCGCCCGGCTGCCAGGTGGTGCTCGACCGGATCGCCAAGGAACGCCTGCTCAGCAGCCTCCAGGAGCACCTGAGCGTCAAGGCCGCCGTGCTGGTGCAGGAGCTGCGCAGGTACGCGCAGCCCAAGCTCGCCGACTACCTGGAGGCCAGCGGGCGTGACATCGTCGACGTCTACCGGCGCGAGCGTTACTGGACCTTGCTGCTGCGGCGCAGCGGCCTGCTTCCCGGCGAAGGTTCTGAGCTGGAGCACACCGTCGGACGGCGGTTGCGGGCGTTCCTACACGTGGACGACGAGCCCCGAGCGGCAGCGTATGCGCAGCTGGCGACCGCTTCAGCGCCGTACGCAGACCTGTCCCCCGTCGAGCAGGCGTTCGCTCGGATGCTGGTCTTCTCGATCTGGCGTGACGGGGACGACTTCGCCGACTATGACGAGGCGCTGAGCCGGCTCCGCAGCGAGAGGTATGTACGCGACGAACTGCGCCAGATCGTCGCGTACACGGCGGACCGGCCGCGGCGGGTAGCCAAGCCGCTGACCGAGGCGCTGTCGCAGGTGCCGCTGACGGTCAACGCTCGCTACTCCACCGATGAGATCCTGGCCGCGCTGGGGTGGGCGGAGCTCGGACGGCGGGTCCCCGCACACATGCAGAGCGGTGTCGCCTGGGCGCCGGCGACCCAGTGTGACGCGCTGCTGGTGACCCTGCGCAAGAACGAGAAGGAGTTCTCGCCGCAAACGATGTACCGCGACTACGCGCTGACCCCGGAGCTGTTCCACTGGGAGTCACAGAACAGCACGTCGGGGACCTCGTCGGTCGGGGTGCGCTATCGCCACCACGCGCAGCTGGGCAGCCACATCCTGCTGTTCACCCGCGAAAGCAAGTCCACCGAGGCAGGGCACCCGGAGCCGTACGTATTCCACGGCACGGCTCAGTATGTCGATCATCGCGGCGAGAAGCCGATGGCGGTCACCTGGCGGCTGGACGAACCCATGCCGGAGGAGCTGTTCCGGCGCGCGGCCGTCGCAGCCTGATGCTCCGTCAGCCGGGCCGCCCCCGGCGCGGTTCGAGCGCGGCCGATGCCTACCGGCCGAGGCGGCTCGCCGGGCAGCAGTGACGTCGTTGCACCCCTGCGAGCAGGGGTCACTGCGTCAGCTCGTCATCGTCCTGGTCAGCGAGCCATCGCATCGACGTTCGCTGGTTTATTGTCGCTTATGGACTTGCGTCGACGCCGGATCGCGGCCGGGCTCTCCCTCATCCAACTGGCAGAGCTCACCGGGTATGACCGCACCTACATCAGCAAGGTCGAGCGAGGCTTGTCCACCGGGTCCAGCGAGATGCGCCGAAGGTGCCTCGCCGCAGTCGACGAGCACCAGTCACAGCAATACACACCCGTTGTTGTCATCCCCGACGACAACATGCCCAGTCGTGCACCGCTGCCGTTGCCGTACCAGACTTTTGGATCAGAGCTGCAACGCCTCCGCAAGGCGGCGGGCCTGACGCTCCGGCAACTGGCGGTGCGGATTCCCTGCGATCCGGGCTCGCTGTCCAATTACGAGCACGGGCGAAGGATCCCTTCGCGGGACATCGCCCGGCATTGCGATCGCCTGCTCGCGGCGGACGGAGCGCTGGTGGCTCTGCTGGACCCGGTGCCGCACGACGCGGCCCGGGAAGACGAGCAGGCATGGGTGATGGGAGTCGACGTGAGTGGCCGAGGTTGGTTCACCGAGATCGACCGGCGCACGGCTCTTCGCACGAGCGCGGCGCTGGGGGTCTCCCGCTGGTTCGACGGCCCGGTCACGGCCGCGCAGACCGATGTGACCGAGCTGACGAGCCTGTTCTCCACGATCAGGGCCATGTGTCAGCAGGTCAGCCCGGAGCTCGCCCTTCCGGTGCTGGTCAGCAAGACCAACGGGATCCGGCGCATTGCCGAGACCGTAGGCTCGCGTAGGCCGACGGAGCTGCTGACCGTGGCATCGCACTATGCGATCTACACCGGCAAGATGTTCCAGGAAGCGGGCGACTTCGCCGCCGCGGGCCGGTGGACGACGCAGGCCCGCAGTTGGGCACTGCGCTGCGAGAGCCCCGGCCTCATGGCGTATGTCCTGGCACGCCAAGCACTGCTGACCTTCTACGCCGCGGGACCCGCCGAAGAGATCATCGGACTCGCGCGTTCCGCGCAGAGCCTGCCCGGCGTCTCCTCGCGGACGTTGGGGCTCGCCGCGCTGCGCGAGGCGTTGGGGCACGCTCGAGCGGGCGACGAGACGGCCTGCCGACACGCTCTGGAACGTGCCGGACAACTGCTGCGCGTCGCCGCGGGTGAACCGGCCGAGGATCTGGCCGGGCTGGAGGCGTCCACGGTGACCGACCACGTCGCCATCACCACGGCCTACTGCCTCTACCTGCTCGGCCGTCCGAGCCGGGCCGCCTCGATGCTGGAGGTTCAACGGGCCGCGCTGCCCGTGCAGGCCCGCCGCGCGCACCTTTACTTCGGAGCCAGGCAGGCTCTGGCGCACGCCGCCGCGAATGAGATCGACCAGGCGTGCGCGCTGACGTGGCGACTGCTGCCCGCGGTGGCGGACACCGCATCGGCGACAGCGCTGCGCGACCTGCGCGCGCTCGTGCGGGTGCTGAACCGCCACCGCCGGCACGCCGCCGTGTCGCACCTGCTCACCGAGATGAACCACATCCTCACCACCGACGTCCGGAGACCGATGTGAGCATGCCGACGGTTTTCATCAACTCCCGCAACGAGGACGGGGCGTACGCTGCGTCGCTGCTCTACGACGCACTCGTCCAGCGGCTGGACCGCGACCGCGTCTTCAAGTCGAACCGTTCCATTCCGCCAGGCGAGGACTACGCCGCCATGCTGCTGCGTCAGGCGGCCGGTTGCGAGGTGATGCTCTCCGTCATCGGACCGGCCTGGCTGACCGCCGCCACCCCGGACGGCACCCGCAGGCTCGACCAGCCCGACGACTGGGTGTTCCAGGAGATCGCCGCGGCCATCGGCAAGGGGCGGCGGGTGATCCCGCTGCTGCTGACCGGCGCGGCCATGCCGACGGCACAGGACCTGCCGCACGACATCCGGGCCCTGGCGAGCTACCAGTATCGGCGCCTGGACCACCGCAACTATCCCTGGGACATCGCCAGGCTCATCGACGACCTGCAGGAACTTGGGAACGAGCACATCTCCGCGAACGAGTCCGGCCGGAAGGAGCAGCAGGTGACCCAGCGCATCGAGAACATCGCCCACGCCGGCGCACATGTCGGCAACCAGATCGCCAACATCTCCGGCACCGTGTACTTCGGGCCGGCTCCCGCGGCGCCACCGGACCTGACCCCGCTACTCGACTCACTGCGCAGCCACCTGGAGCTGGCATACCGCAGCGGACGTCTGGACGGCGAGGCGCTCCGGGAGGCGACGTGCGAGCTCGACGTCGCCGAAGCCGATGCCGCCACTGCCGACCCCGAGGCACGCGGGCGCTTCGTCCGCGCGATGCGCCGCCTCGAACGGCTGGTCGGCGACATCGGACCATTGGCGGCGCTCGCCGCGACCATCCTGGCCAAGGTCTCGGCATGACCACCCTGGCCAACCCGCCGAGTCCACTCGTACAGAACATCGCACAGGACGACGCACACGTCGATGTTCAGATCGGAGTGCTGCACAACGCCAACTTCTACAGCGTCGGCGGCCGGCCCGACGCGGAGCGCCAATTCCGAGTGGGCGTCAACTTCCTGCGCGCCGGCGTGCCCCGCAAGGCCGAGGAACTCATCAGCGAGGCGGTGATGAACGGCTACGAGTCCATCGAGGCCGCTTATCACTGGATGCTCGCCATCCTCAGTGGGCAGTCGCTGGAGTTCCTCAATGTCACCCACTTCGACAAGCTCCGGTCGGCCCGCAAGATCGCCGACAGTTCACCCCGGAGCCGATGGAGTGAGGCGATCGACATCGTGAGCGGCCTGCTCGACTGCGCGGTCAACCAGGAGATCGGAAAGGACGACCCGGCCGAGATCGACCGGATCGTCGCCGGGCTCGACCGTCTGCCCGCGGAGCGGATGGAGGAGATCACCGGAAACCTGGACATGCTCCTCAGCGGGGCACTGCAGGGCCGCGTCGCGAGGACCGAAGTCGAACACGCGCGCGCGAACCGGTCCCGAGGCGGCCGCCAGGCACGGGTGCCGCTGTTCTTCGAACCTGTTCCTGCTGCCCCTCGCCTCATGTACCGCGAGCCGGCGCCGGTCCCCAGGGCCCGCGTCTTCTGGCTGCTGGTCAGCACACTGGCCTGGATCGGCGTCATGTGGGCCCTGCTGCCCCTGATGTTCCAGGCAGGTGCGATCCTGACCGTCGCCGCTGCGACGGCGTGGATCGCCGGCAGCCTTCTCTACCTGGTCAGCGTGCCGAGATGGCGATCCCTCACGCTCCCGCCCGTCCCGGCGCGGACCGGCGGTCGGCCCGCCGAACTCAAGTGGAAGCCCGAGGTTCCCCCCAACGAGAAGCGATTCCGGTACAGCGTCTCCCGGGCGCTCCTCAAGGCCTTCGGCGAGTACGCCACGGATTCGGCATCGCGCGTCGCATGGCTCGAGGCGACCAAACCGCAGCGGAAGATCATCGCCCGGGAACTGGGCGAGTTCTATTCCGACATCAAGGTCAACGAGATCTACTGGCTGGTCAGGCACCACGCAAGGGTGGTAGCCGCTCGGTGGCGGCACGAGGCCAGCCTGATGCCGCCGAAGCAGCGCCCGAGCGCGAGACTCACCTTGTGCTGCGCCGCGAGCATTGCGCTGCTGATGACTGCCACTGCGCTGGCAGCGGTCGTGAACCTGACCGGTCCCGGTTACGGCATGCTCCTTCAGCTGCTCGGGCTCATCGCGGCGGCATGCTGCGTGCCCGGGACCAACGCGTTGCTGCGGCGCAGGTACGAACGGAGCATGGGGCTAGCGAGGGCTCACCACCGCCTGCAGATCGAGCAGGCGGCCTACGAGTCCTGGCAGGAACGGCTGGAGGCCCGCCCTACCGACATCGAGATGGGAAAGTGGCTGCAGTTCGACCTCCAGCTTCTCAAGGACACGGCGATGGAGCTGTACAGCCTCTCCCACCGGGACGTCATCGCCCACCTGGTGCTCACCGAGCCGGACCCGGGATGCCTGCGAGCCCGGTACGTCTTCGGCCCGGTGCGCTACTCCCGATACATCGTGACGATCTTCCTCTTGACCAAAAGCGGTGTACGCCAGTGGCGCACCACCCTCGACTTCGCCTCCGGCAGGGAGCGCAAACAGGAGCGGCAGTCGTTCCGATACGACGCCATCGCCGTCGCCAGGGTGGCCGAGCTCGGACGCCGGTGGCGGACGACGGATCCAACGCCTGACGAAGTGCCACCCAGCCGGGCGCTGCGGGTGATGCTGGTCGACGGGAACCACGATGCCATCGACATCAGGATCGAAGGCTTCGGCGCCGGCCTGTCCGACGCCCGGGAGCAGGACCCGCAGCAGCTCTACGAGCTCGCGATCGACTCATCGGGCATCAACTCCGCGCTGCGGGTGCTGGAAGCGGTCGCCGCAGACGGCCAGCAGTGGATCCAGCGTGACCATGAACGCCGACGCCTGCACGCCCGCAGATACGCCGACGGCGAGCCGGAGAAGCCTCAAAGTTGAGGTCAGCCTCACGGGAGACTCGATCCCCGTGCCGTGCTGCCAGGCCGTTTCGGGCACCCCACCGGTCACCCCTCACCGGCGACACTGTCGCGTACGCATTGTGGCCGCCCCGGCAAGCGCCAAGGCGGCCACAATCCTGTCCCACCCGGTCAGTCCACCGCCCTGGCGAGCGTCAGCCAGCAGCTCACCTCGTGCTGCGGGAGACCGACGACCTCCATCGTCACCGGCTCGATCGACTCGATCTGCCAGCCGTCGGCGAGCGCGGTGCGGATCTCGGCGCGGCTGATGCGCCGCGGCCCCCACGTGCCGGGCTCGGCGTCGCTGAAGACCAGCATCACGTACCGTCCGCCCGCCGACAGCAGCGACCGCACGGCGGAGACGAACGCCGGGCGGTCGTCGTCGGTGAAGGTGTGGAACACCCCGGAGTCGGTGATCGTGTCGTACGGGCCGCCCAGCTCCGCCCGGGTCGTCGGCGAGAGGATGTCGCCCAGGACGAAGCGGGCCGCGGTGACACCCCGCGCCGCGGCCTTCTGCTGCGCCAGCCGGATCGCCGTCGGCGCGATGTCGACGCCGGTCGCGTCCAGGCCGAGCGACGCGGCCAGCAGCACGTGCTCGCCGGTGCCGCAGCCGACGTCGAGCAACCGGCCGTGCAGGCCACCCGCGGTGGCGAACGCCGCGAGGGCTGGTTGGGGGCGGTCGATGTCCCACGGCGGTGTTGCCTGGTAGGTCGCGTCCCAACCGTCGGCAGGGGTCGGTGGAGTCACAGTCATACCTTCATGGTGCCAGCGCCGCCGCGCTTCACGCGTGGCGCTCAAGTCTCGGCCCTGGCGTATCCCGCTGATCGTCCGACAACTCGACGAGATGACGCATCGCCTGTCGCCGTATGCTCACAATCGTGGAGATCCCATACGCTGCCAGGATCTGCTATCCCGACAGCTTAAGGTGGATTGACCGCCAGACACAGAGGTCGACTCCGACGGCTGGTTGCAGTGAGCTCCGAGATCCCGCTCTATCGACGCGACCCTCAGGCATGGCGCGACCATCTCGCCGAGGGTAACCGGACCCAGCCCCGGAAACGTGTCGGCGCGGACGTCTTGTTCCGCGACGCGACGGGGAAGGTCCTGATCGTCGAGCCGAGCTACAAGCCTTACTGGGATCTTCCAGGTGGCATGGCGAACGCCAATGAACCGCCGCTCGGTGCGGCCATCCGCGAGGTTCGCGAGGAGCTTGGACTGTCCTGGCCTGGCGGCCGCCTACTGGCCGTCGACTGGGTGCCCCCGCATGACCCATGGGATGACAGCCTCATGTTCATCTTCGACGGCGGAATCCTGCCGGTGGAAGTCATCGACTCGATCACTCGTCTGGACGGGGAACTCACTTCCCACAGTTTCGTGGCCCCCAGTTCGGCCGAGCAGATGCTGTCTGAACGACTCGCGCGGCGTATCGCGGCAGCGCTGGACGCGCTCGCTTCAGGCCAGGTCGCCTACCTGCACGACGGGGGGCAGTGACCTCAGTCCTCCTGGTCCGACCGCCCTGCCGAACGCATCATCAGCTCGAACCGGATGGCGATGTACCCGAAGATGACGGCGAACGCTATCGCACCGACTCGGAAGAGCGGGTCGCCCTCCGGCAGCGCCCAGCCGCCGATCGCGCACGCCAGAACGGTCGACACCAGCAGCCAGACGAGCACTCGCCACAGGACCGACATGACAAGGGCCTGCCTGCCGGCCTTCCGGGGTGACCGCATGACCATCATGATGTCGCCTCGACGCAGCCGGCGGGCGATGTCGAGCCCGAGACCCGTACCCCTGCCGACGTCCTTGGTCGTGTAGAACGCCTCGAAGGCATGCGCCAGCACGGCCGGTGGCATACCCGGGCCGTCGTCGCCGATCTCGGCGATCACGCCGTCGCCGTCCCGGCGGGTGACCAGCCGCAGGATGCCCGGTGACCGGCTCGGCCCGATCATGGGGACGAGCGTCCGGCATCAGGGAAACGGGTGCGGGTCGAACGGCACCTCGGGGTGGTCCTGCACGGTCCCCTTCATCACGGCGTCCAGTCGGGGCAGACCCACCAGGCGCTGCTGGGCGTAGCCGAAGCACATCGGCACCATGCCGGGGACGACCGCCTTCACCACCGCGATGCTGGCGTCGACGTGCTCGCGCGTGCGCTGATCGACTACCACGACCTCACGCAGCCCTGCGTCTCGGTAGAGGTCGTGCACGAACCGCAGCGCGCCCGTCACGTCGCCGTCGGCCGCGTCGACCAATACCTCCGGCCAATCCGGGAAGGCTTCTCGGATCGACAGCTCGGGGCCCCCGAGCACCGCCGAGACGCGCGGCAGCATCTCAGGCAGTGCGCCCAGCCTCGCGTGCTGCTCCATTTCCACCAGGCGCCAGGGGTCGGCGTACATGGCGCGCAGCTCGTCCAGGTCCCAGTGGCCGTGCATCGAGACCAGTTGCGCCACCTCACGGAGCGCGCCGTGAACAGCGCCGCGGGGAAGGATGCCGGAGCCGCCGGACGAGAAATGTGCCGGGAAGACACCGTCGCGATTGATCGCCAGCACCCACACTATCGGGAGCCGGATGTCCTGGGTCGCGACCAGGACGTGCACGTCGAATCCGCGCGCCTCGATGAACTCGATCAGTGCCTGGCACCCGTGGTCGACGATGCTCGAGTTGACGATTCGCGGTAGAGGTCTGCGCCCGTGCCAGGACAGGAGGAAGGCGTCGCGTTCGGCCAACTCCAGCAGCGAGTGCAGTGTCGCCTCCTCCAAGCTCGCCCCGGCCGCACAGCCGCTGGCGGATTCGTGGAAGAACCTTCGATGAGTGGCCGGGTCGGCGCCTCGGGCGGCGCGACGATCCCGGCGGAAGGTGTACTCGTACTGGTAGTACGCGATGTCTGCCGGCACGAGGCGGGGCTCACCGGTCGCCAGGTCATGGCCCCACACCCAGTCGGTCGGGCTGGACCTGTCCCACGGCGTCACCGTGCAGGAGGGGTGCGCGAGCTGGGCCGGCGCATAGCGGCCCAGCGTCCAGGGGTCCAGCGCGCGATCGCTGATGTCGTCGAAGGCCACGTCCGTCAGTACCGCGGCGTCGAACGGGAATCCGGCGAAACGCTCGTACGCCTCGATGATCGCCACTGCCTCACTCTCACCGAAGGTGGTCCCATGCCCGTACCCCCGCTTCGGGCAGTCGGGCATCTGGGCGCCGCTCGTGGCGAACGGCCCCTTCGCCTCGCGTACGAGTGCGCCGACCGGGCCGAACCGGCTGTCGACGAGACGACTGCGCAGGACGTTGTTCTTGATCAACGCCGCGGAGGCTCTCCCCCGGCCCGGATCTTCCTCAAGCGCCGGCCGTCCGATGAAACCCAGCGGATCCGGAGCAGCGGCAGCTTCCGCCGGATGACGTGCGCAGATCGAACACTCGGCGCTACGCGCGATCCGGTGCCGGCGCAGGCCGCCCGCACCCACGGCCAGCAGCGTGCCGACGCGCAACGGCTCCAACCGCAACTGCGCAACAGCCGCTGAGAGCAGGTGCGGCAGGAATGGGTGGTTCGTCATCGTGCGCACCCGGGCGTACCTCAGGTCGTTTACGAGGGGGTGCTCCTGGACCGCCCGTTCCCGGAACTCGGCGCAGCCGGCGCAGCCGACCTGATCGATGGCACGCCAGCGCGGCCCGATGAGAACCTCGTCCTGGAGGATGCGGACAGATACCAGCTCATCGGCGGCGCCGTGCGCCCATTGCGAGCGTTCCCAATCAAGGTTCCAGCCACGTGACGCGGCGATCCGAGCCGCGGGCATCACGGCGGACAGCTGCGTCAGCGGTTCAGCCCAGACGTCGTCCGAGGCGGTCAGACCTGGGCCCCAGACGAGCTGCTCGTCCATGAGGGTCATCGGCAGACTCCTTCCGCAGGAACCAGTTGGACCGACCCGGTCCAGAAGGGGAGCTGTCCGAGCACCGGATCAGATCCGCTGGGACGCCCCTCTGCCCTTCTCCCGCTTGCGGCGAGGTAGTCGCATAGCTGCGCCCGCAGTCGGCTGATCCGCTCGGGATCGCCGTAGACCAGCCGGCCGGTGCGGAGTCGAGACATGGTTGCCGCCTGCCCGGCCGCCGACACCTGTCGGCTGGCGAGAACGGTCGCGAGTGCTTCGAAACCCGCGCCTCTCTCGTCTTCCGCCCATGCCGCAGCGAGCATCGCCCCGTCCTCGTCATGGGCCGACACCATAGGCCAGTCGACTCCAGGCAGCGCGCTCACCTTGAGCTGAAGCTCCCCCACCCCCGACACCGCCAGCGCCCGACGGACTCGGCGACCGTCCGCGTCGCACATGGCATCGGTGGAGTCGCCCGTGTATTCGGCTTCATCGGCCAGGAGCCTGAGCACACCGTCCAGGAGCCAGCGCTCCGCGGTCAGGCCGGCCGGTGCCGCCCCCATCAGCCGCACCCCGTCCACTGCGATCACCAACGTGGCGGCCTCCTGGTCCGGACCCCACGACGCCACGTTCTCCCGGGAAGGTCCCTCTCGCAACTCGATCTCCCGGAGTGCGAGCGGCACCTGCGGAAGGGTCTTCTCCCCCGGTCCAGACGCGAACAGACCGGTCCACTCCTTGGACATGTCCACCACGGCGGCGAGGACCTGCGGGACAGCCACCTCGGCGGAGTCGACGGATTCAAGCCGGAGCCGAGCCGACGGCTCGATCACCGCCCGCGGGGTGTAGGCCGGTCGATCCACGGCCGGCTGATGTCCGTGGACGACGGCGAACGTGCCGGTGGCGAGGCCTGCGAGTGCGTCGAAGAGCAGATGCCCGGCGAAGCCGAGCGCGAATGCATCGGCGACCTCGGCATCCGGTGCCGTGCCATCCCGCCGCCAGCGGTCCGCCCGCTTCCAGATCTCGGCCACGGTCGGCAGATCCTTGCGGCTCACCGCCGGACCGGCGACCCGCAGGACGTCGCCGAGCAGGACGGGTACCACCAACGTCTCGGCCGCACCGGGCAGGGTGATGCCGGACAGCTCCTCCGGCCGGGCGACACAGCAGAGAACACCGTCGACGTCCAGGTCGCCGTCGGATTCGCTACAGCTCACCTGGCTGAACCCGATCTCCAGCAGCGTGGCCACGACAGCGGCACCGCTGGCCGGCAGGCCGCGCACGGCCAGCTTCCCCCCACGCAGACGTTCGAACGCCCCGTGCGGCTCGCTGCTCACCGCCTCAAGGAACGCGAGGGCGTGACCTGCCGCTCCGCGCGGAGCTGCCCCGAGGTCTCCAGCGTCCTTCTCGGTCAGCAGCATTCCGTGCTCGCTCAGGCCGTGCAGGATCCGCCGCACCACCGGCTCCACCTTCGGCGTGCCGAACACTGCGACGAGTTCGGGCTCGGTGGCGCCACCCGCGAGCAGCTTCACGCACACGGAGGCGACCTGGTAGAGACCGCTCCAGCCCTTCATTACGAACTGTGACGTCGGACCGCTGAAATAGACACCGTCAGGAATCGGCGCCACATCTACGAACGGACGCAGCGTTAAGGTCACGTGTGTTGCCCCCTACTCGCCACTACGAGATATGCGCCGCTCGCGGCAGCGCAGCGGTGACCCGCCACCGATGCGGCGCCGTGACGCCGACCCCTGACAGGCCGCCGCTCGCGCCTGCCTTCGTGCTGTTCGAACGGTTCAGGTGCTGCGGGCCGCAGGCCTCCGCCAGGCTGGGAACCAGCCCTTCAGAGCGCACTCCGACCCGTCGCTCGACGCAGGCGGCTCGCGCTATTTCTTGGCGAAGTGCTCCATCATCTTGTCCCGGTTGCTTCTCCTCCGGAGATAGTTGAGGGCCTCCGTGCCCGCGCGCACCTCGACCGGGGAGAGATCGGGATGCCAGATGTCGAACAGGAGCACCACGCGCTCACGAGTGTCGTCCGCGATCGCCTCATGCTCGAACGTGTCGTCGAAGACCAGCAGGCCGCCCTCGTCCCACGAGACCCACTCGGTGCCGACGCGGAACCGGGCACCGTCGGCCTTCTTGAGCACGAGGTGCGCGCGCAGGTGGACATTCGTGTATCCCGTGTGCGGGCGGATCGCCGATCCAGGTCGAAGCGTGGAGAAGAACGACATGCCGCAGTCGGCGCCGCCCGGCGTGCCCTCCAGGATCCCCATGGTCTTGGGGAATGACTTGGCCGCCTCCTGCCGGACCCCGCGATGAACCAGCTGGACGGTGTCCCAGCTCCCCTTGGTGAACAGGAAGTCGTCTTTCACCGAGGAGCCGCCGCCTACGAGGTCGCGATTCGCGCGGAACTCGTCCCAAGCACTCTCCCAGGAGGACTGGACCGAGTCCCACCAGGGGATCTCGTCCCTCGACCAGAAGGGCTTGGACTTCAGTCCCCGCACTCCGAAATTCGGGTTCTGACCCGTTTCGGCGATGCCTGCCTCGCCCGCCGCGCTCGCCTCCAGGCCGACGAGGATGCGGGAGATGTCGCTCACATCGACATCGTTGTCCTGCGCCCACCGCTCGACTCGGCTGCGGGCTCCCGAGAAATCTTCCATTTCCAACTCCTCTTAGTCGACGACCCTCATGAGCCGATCCATTCGCTGCCGGTTGATGGCCTCTCGACTGGAGACGAAACCGGTATGGGTCAGCCGCTCGTGCTCGCCCCATGACGCCTCGACCCGCTTGACCGTGTGCGGCGTACCCGCCTGCAGGAACACGATGCGGTTCGGTTTCGGGGCCACCATGGTAGGCATCCCCTTGCTGCCGAGAACGTACTCCTCCACCGAGATAGACCCTGCTTTCGCAGTCAGGCTGACGTGCTCGGCCGGCTCGTCGAGGACTACCAGCTCGCCACCCCAGTCCGGCCGCCATTCCGGGTGGAGGAACAGGACGAACTCGCCTACGCGACCGCCGCCCCAGTCGTTGTGCCAACCCAGGGAACTGCCTTTCGGATACCGCCATACCGCGCTGCTCGCCCGCGCGTCGGACCGCACCATCCACGGCGTTTCGTCACGGGTGAGCTCGGCGAGCACGCTGCCGATATGAGGGACAGCGTCCTCGGAATCGGACGCGTGACTGAAATTGGCGCTTCGCCATGAGCCGTTGTCCGCGCCGCCGATGACCGAGGGGCGGAACTCCATCTCCAGGCTGCGGGCCCAATCACGCGCAGCCGCCAGTGTCGGAGCGTCGAGAAAGTTGTCGACGACGGAGAACCGGCTTCCCTTGTACACCACATCGCCGCTCATATGACTACTCCGTCCTTTTGGGAATGAATCATTCTTGTCCACCCTTCGGCGCGCTCCACGTCATCCGAGAACAGGAAGTCGTCCGGGATCTCCAGCGCGAAGCGGCTGGAGACGAAGACCGCCAGGGAGGTGAGGGCGAGCGAATCGACGCCCAGCTCCCGCAGCGGGCTCGCCGCGAACTGCTCCACCGTCAGCCCGCGAAGGGAGTCCACGTCGCGTGCCAGGACCGCCTGCAGCTCAGTCATGAGATCACGGAATTCCACCTAGATCACCGCCTCTTCTCCGTCGCGTTCGTCGAGCAGCTGGATCAGCGCATCCCAGCGGACCTTCCCCAGATCGGTCGTCGGCAGTTTCGCGATGGTGCGGACCGAGATGGAGTCGTCGATGCTTTTGGCGAGGGAACTTATGAGTGCGAACTGATCCGGCGTCATGGGAGCGCCTTCGATGACGAGCGAGTGCTCCCGGATGCCGCGCTTCGAGTCGAATTCGGCGAATGTCCAGTTCCGCTCGGCTTCGCGAAGCAGGCCGGCCAGATCAGCGAAGTGGCGGTACTGCTCCCGCAGGCGCAGGGACTGCGAGACCCGTCCGACATGCCGGTACCGGCCGTACGACTGCTCGTTGAACAGGTCGGAGAACTCCCACTCGTCGCCTGCGCGAGCTGACGGAACGTCCCCGAGATAGCCGAGGACTCGGTGCGGCATTCGCACGCCGAGCAGCGCCATCTCGCCTCGCCCCGGACTCAGCACCTCGACGCCGCCGACGGGCAGCAGCTCGCCGGACTCGTCACCGCCCAGGACACCGCCCGTTTCGGTGCTCCCGAACCCCGTCACGATCCGGGCCTCCGGCCATAGGCGGTCCCTGCCCGCGACTATCTCCGGCGCGAGACGCCCCGCCCCGCAGAAGACCGCGCCGGGTCGGATGTCGCTCCGTGACCAGTTGCGGATCAACACCAGCAGGGTGCTCGGCGTACCGCCGAGGACGCATGACTCGGTCGCGGCGTCGATGATGCGGCCGGAACGCTCCGGCTCCGCGTGGAGCACCGATCTTCCGTCGAGCATGGCTGCCAGCGTCAAGCCGATACCGAGTGACTGCTCCAGGCGAACGTTGTGCACCAGTGAGTTCGCCGGACTTCCGAGCAGCTCCCGATAGGCCAGCCGCTCCCACCGAAGGGACTCGCTGCCCCGCATCACGATCTTTGCGCGACCGGTCGAGCCGGACGTCTCCTGCAGGAGAGCGCATCCGTCGGGCAGCCCCCACTCGGCGACCGCCCCCTCGATGACATGGCTGCCGCTACCGCCGACCCACTGCCGGCGGTCTCGGGGAGGAACCGGAGCCAGCAGCGGAACAGCCCCGGACGCCCAGCTGAGGAGCACCAGCCCGAGAGCCTTCTCGGACTCCGTCTCACGCACGACGACCACCGCGCCCGGGAGCGTGTCGGCGGCAAGGGTCAGCCCCGCCAGGTCCATCAGCTCCGCTGCGTGACGGCGGTTGTAGGTGGCCCCCGAGGACGCAAGCTCGTCCAAGAGCGAGCTCAAGACGCCACCGCCCTACTCCGGCGAACATCGGCACGGAGCACCGGCACATCCGCTGAAGGAGCGGCCACGAACGCAGTCGACATTACCGTGCAACACCCCATCGGCCAGCGGTGACGATGCCCGTCTCGGTCGCCGCCGCCCTTGCCTCAGGCAATCCGGTGCAAGCATGGGCGACATCCCGATACGGTCTACCAAGCAAATTCAAGATCGTTGACATCAGATGTACAGCGAGCCCCGGCTGCCCATGCCCTCGTTGGCGAGAATGGTCTGCACGTGGTCGGCCATGACGACGAAGCGGTCTTTCCCATAGATCAAGTACTTGTCCTGCGCCGAACCGGTGAAGTTCACCGTCATGACGTTCGCACCGGCTCGAAGGCCTGCCGCCTGGCCGCCCCGCTCGTTCTTCTCGAGAGCGCTCACGGACGGGATCAGGGCGTGCGGGTGCTCGATGCGGGTCAGCGCCAGGAAGTTCAGCGCATCATCGACGCTGCCCGCAGGGGAGACCGAAAGGGGCGTGTTGTCCGCAGGAACGAACGGGCTCACCGAGATCATGTCCGGGTTCATCGAACGCATGAAGACGATCTCGTCGGCGAGCGAGTCGTAGTCCTGGCCAGGAAGACCGGAGATGATGCCGGTCCCCATCTTGAACCCCGCCTCCCGAGCGAGATACCAGTGCTTCATCCGGTCGGACAGCAGCTCTCCCCGATGGAAGTAGTGCAGATCGTCTGAACTGGTCTCATGCTTCAGGATGTACGTCGTCGCCCCCAGCCCGGCGAGCGACTTGTACGTCTCGAAAGAGAGCGACCCCAGGTTCAAGATGATCTCAAGGCGACCACCGAAGGCGTCGATCATCTTCGGGATCGCATCGGCTGCGCGGTCGACCGCTTTGGGCGTCTCGCCGGCCTGGAGCAGCACGACGTCGATTCCCGCGCTGTGGATCGCCTCCGACCGGCGGAGGATCTCATCCGAGGTCATGAAGTACTGGTCGTTGTCCCGGTTATTGCTTCGGCGCATCGGGCAGTATGTGCAGTCGACTCGGCACGGGTTTCCGATCTCGATCACCCCGCGGCGGACGACCTGCCGCCCGAACGACTCGTCACGGATGGCCGCGGCACGCTGGTGGAGGAGTGCTTGCTCCGCACCGCGTGCCGCCAGTCCCGCGAGGATCTCGCTGCGGGTGAGGCGCGTGGCGGTGCGCGTCGTCGACGGTGGTCCTAGCAGTGGCAGCGTCGTCATCTTCATGGCGCCGGGGTTCCTTTCACTTGCGTGTTGATCCAGCGCACTAGACGGTCGGCCAGAGCTCCCTGGGTGTGCAGACCCAGTTCGGTCCAGTTGTGCCCAGCGTTCGGAACAGACCAGTAGTCCACTGTGTGAGAGCTGCGAAGAAGTCCTGTGGCACACTCGCGGGACAGCGCGGGAGGGATCTCGCGGTCGTCGCTTCCGTGGATGAACAGAATTCTGGTGTTCGTCCGCTGGGGCGGGTCGTAGAAGCCGGTGACCTGCTGCAGGATGCTGTAGCAGCCCGCGATGCAGACCAGGGCCGAGAAGGTGTCCGGCTTCGACTCGTGGAGCAGCCGCATCGCCGTTATCGCGCCCATGGAGAACCCGAGCAGAACTCCGCCGGGCACCGCGGACTCCGCGAGTTCATCGATGTTCCAGCAGGGAAACGTGTACCTGCGCTGAGCGAGTCCGGCATAGTGCAGCGCGTCCGACACACTCGGCTTCTTGTCGGCAGTGGGAACATGCCAGGCCACGGAGTCGGTGTTCGTCGCGACATACGCGAATTTGCTCGTGAACGCGTCAGCCGTGTCGCCGGCGCCGTGGAGCGCGAGACCGTGCCTCATGACCCGACCCGGAGGTTCACGATCCCGTGCATCACCGGAACGCGGCTCATGCGCCTTGCTCCCCGGCCTCGGAGGTCGAAGGCCGCGTTGATGTCGAACGCGGGGAGCGCCACCTCGATCTCGTCGATTTCGTCGAGAAGGTGGGCGGGTGGCGTTCCGGGGACCCGCGAGACCGCAGGCCCGGGCAGCCCGTCGGCGCCGAAGGAGGGGTGGGAGACCAGGCAGCGACCATCTCGGACCCAGAGGTCGGCGTCCGTCGGACTCTGCGCCTGCGCAGGGCGAAGACATGCGGCCTGGGGAAGTCGATACCGGTGCAGCGGGGTCGTGGACTGCAACACGCCCAGGAGCCGGGCCATGTTTCCCTCCTGTCCCCGCGTTTCCACCCACACGTGAGCCCGATGGAGACCAGACTGCTCAGCTCGGCCGATGATCGCCTTGGCGAGACGGTAGGTGGGGAATCGCACGTCCTGGTCGAACGCGAAAGCGGCACGCAGATAGACGCACCTGTTCGCCAGCAGAGCCCGGTGAGCGGCGAGCACCCTGTCCTTGTCGACCAGGGCCATCCACAGATACTCGTCGGCGGAGGCCACCTCCTCGACGACCTTCCTCTCGGGCAGCAGCGCCTGGACCGCGTGGGTGAGTTCCATGTCCGCGCGAAGCTGCACCGCCTCCGGCTGGCCCCCGTCGCCGCTGGTCACTGGACCGCCAAGGGCAGCAGCTTGCGCGCGACGGAGTATTGTGCCCGCACGACTCGACGGCTGCGCAGACCACGCTTGGCCGCTGCGGCGTTGAGGATGAACTCCGGCTTCAGGAACTTGGAGTCCAGGTACTTGTAGAGCCACCCGAACATCTCGGGGTCGATGTGAAGGAAGGTGGGTTCCAGGAGCTCTTTGGCAGTCGTCTCCGTCTGCCGGCTCATGGCGGTCTCGGGCAGGACACGGTATCCGATATGCAGCACCAGCTCCTGAGGCTCCAGGTTCTGGTTGATGTACTCAAGTGTGGCCCGAGCGGTGTCCTCGTTCTCATTAGGTCCACCGAGCACGACATTGATCTTCGGCTTGAGACCGAATTCCCGGCACAGTTCCAGGCAGCGGTCGACATGCTGGATGCCGAAGGACTTCCCGATCTCGTTCATCATCCCGGGGTGCAGGCTGTCGGGTGAGATGACGACGTATTCGACGTCGCTCTCCGCGAGCAGCGCGGCGAACTCCCGGTCGAACGGCTTCGGCGTGAAGTAGGCAGACCACCTCAGGCCGGGACAGTCCAGGTCGCTGTTGAGAGCGGCCACGACCTTCTTCGCATACCGGATGTCGGCGTTGAAGATCGCGTCGGTGAAGAAGATCTGCCTGATCCCGGCGTCATGGATGGCCCGCACCTCGGCCAGCAGGGCGGGAATGTCCCGCTCCGCGCCCCAGTCGTCCTTCGTGATGTGCGCGTACGGACAGTAGGTGCAGCCCTGGTAGCAGCTCTTCCTGCGGGTTTCGACACCGATCATCGCGCTGCGCTTGCTGGCGTAGACAGCCATGAGCTCGGGGTCGTAGTCCATGACACGGGTGGAGAACTTCGGGTCGGGGGTTCCCGTGACGACGACGTTGCGCTGTTCAGCAGAGCGAAGCGGATCCTTGCAGAGACGCAGCATGACGCTCTCGCCCGGCCCGACGACTCCCACATTCAGGTTCAGGGCCTCGGTGAACTCCTGGGCGAAGAGGCTGAAGCCGGGGCCGCCGCCGACCCACAGGATCGAGTCGGCCGCAGCTCCCGCTGCTTCGCGCAGGTCGGCAGCGTAATCGCGATAATGCGGGACGTGGCTCTCGCAGGCGAGTTCGATGGGATCGACATTGCGTATGGTCATGCCGACCACGTCCCAGCCCTGGCGAACCCACGAGTGGTCACGCTGGAGCTGCGGTTCACGCTGGAAGTCGACGACACGCACGCTGTGACCGGCCTCGCACAGGACCTGCCGAATTCGCTCAATGCCCAAGGGAAAGATCGGGTCATTTCCCGGCATCGACAGACTGGACAGGTTCACCAACGCGATACGTGCCATGTGTACTCACCTCTAGCTCAGCGACTTCCGGGACCTATCGCAGGCAATCAGCCGCCGCAGATGAACCGAGAGCTGCATCTGCGGCGGCTGAGGGCTTACTAGCAGCAGGAGGGGACAGACATCGCCATCAGGAAGTCCGAGTCGACGCGCTGGAAGAGCGCGTCCGTGACCGTCTCGAACCGCTCCGGGTCAGTCCGGATGTAGGCCTCCAGACCCTCGTGGTCGAGGGTCAGGCCGGCCGCCATCATCGTCTCCTTCGGGTTGTTCGCGAGGGCGGTCGCGAACGCCTCGTCCTCGAGGCGCTCGACCAGCCGGTCAAGCCGCGCAGCCGTCTCGGCCACCAGCTCGGCGTCCGTACGAACCAGTTCCGTGGTTTCTGCCATGTGAACTCCCTGTCGCGTTGGATTCTTTCCGCTGTCAGCCTGACTGCCGGCGGGTCGACTGCGTCATTGCGCAAGCGATTACCGCTCAGAAGAAAGAAGCCGACGCGGTGCAACATGAGGCAATCGCGCGCAAGCAGTGGTGCATGAACTTCCTCTCGGTCCTTGGCGCGAGCCGTAATGATTTTTTACAGGATCACACTGGCGATGGTCAATATATCGATTGCCGAACCATTCGGCTCCACGAATATGTCGGCACACGTAAGGTGTCGCATCACCGGCGACAGCCGGCGGCGGGAACCGGCCCTACGCTGCGAAATCAGCCGCCCGGAAGAGAACGTCTGCACCGCGGCCGCGACGCCGCACGGACGGCCACCGCTTCCTCGGCACGCGGACGCGGCACTCGCGGGCAGGTCACGCGAATCCATTCCCCAGTCGCGGCGACCGCGAGGAGAGCTGCGATGACAGCGAATCGAAACATGGCTGTCATCGGGAAGTCAAAGAGGCGCTGACGCCCTCTTTGAGTTGATGGTCCTCCACGCAGCACAACAATTGCGTGGAGGACCATTCGGCCCCCCGAAGGAAGCCGCGACATGCGACGGGCTAGATGTCCAGAAAGCGAACGTCTTTGGCGTTGCGCTGGATGAACGACCGCCGAGCCTCGACGTCCTCGCCCATCAGAACGCTGAAGAGCTCGTCCGCGGTAGCCGCGTCGTCGAGGGTGATCTGGCGCAGCGTCCGGGTGGCCGGGTCCATCGTGGTCTCCCACAGCTCCGGGTAGTTCATCTCGCCGAGACCCTTGAACCGCTGCACGTCGTCCGGCTTCGCGTTCGCCCGCTTCTCCTGACGCAGGGCGATGAGGCTGTCGCGGTCCCGGTCGGAGTAGGCGTACTGGAAGTCGTCGCCCTTCTTGTTCCACTTGATCTTGTAGAGCGGCGGGGCCGCGAGGTAGACGTGGCCCAGCTCGACCAGCGGCCGCATGAAGCGGAAGAGCAGGGTCAGCAGCAGGGTCTGGATGTGCTGGCCGTCGACGTCCGCGTCGGCCATCAGCACCACCTTGTGGTACCGCAGCCTCTCGATGTCGAACTCGTCGTGGATGCCCGTGCCCATCGCGGTGATCAGCGCCTGGACCTCGTTGTTGCGCAGCACCTTGTCGATGCGCGCCTTCTCGACGTTCAGGATCTTGCCGCGGATCGGGAGGATGGCCTGCACTCGGGGGTCGCGGCCCTGCTTGGCCGAGCCGCCGGCCGAGTCGCCCTCGACGATGAACAGCTCGCACATCTTCGGGTCGGTCGACTGGCAGTCGGCCAGCTTGCCCGGCATCGAGCCCGACTCCAGCAGCGACTTGCGCCGCGCGAGCTTGCGCGCCTGCGACGCCGCGATCCGGGCCCGGGCCGCCTGCGACGCCTTCGTGATGATCACGCGCGCCTCGGCCGGGTTGCGCTCCAGCCAGTCCGACAACCACTCGCTGCAGGCCTTCTGCACGAAGCCCTTCACGTCGGTGTTGCCGAGCTTGGTCTTGGTCTGCCCCTCGAACTGGGGCTCGGTCAGCTTGACCGAGACGATCGCGGCGAGCCCTTCCCGGATGTCCTCGCCGGAGAGCTTGTCGTCGCCCTTGAGGATCTTCTTGTCCGCGCCGTACTTGTTGACGACCGTGGTCAGTGCCGCCCGGAAGCCCTCTTCGTGCGTGCCGCCCTCGTGCGTGTTGATCGTGTTGGCGAAGGTGTAGACCGACTCGCCGTACGACTCGTTCCACTGCATCGCGACCTCGACCGACCGGCCCGTGATCTCCGCGCTGAACTCGATCACCGACTTGTGGATCGGGCTCTTGGTCTGGTTGAGGTGGCGGACGAAGTCCGAGATCCCCTCCGTGTAGCAGAAGGTGACCGACCGATCCTCGACCGGTCGTCCCTCGACCTCGCGCTCATCGCGCAGAGTGATGGTCAGTCCGCGATTCAGGAATGCCATCTCCTGAAGACGGCGGTAGATGGTCTCGAACTTGAAGTCCGTCGTCTCGAAGATCGTCGGGTCGGGCCAGAAGCTGACGGAGCTGCCCGTCTGATCCGTGGGCTCCCCCTTGGCCATCTGGCCTTCCGGCTTCGAGTGGACGAAGCTCTGGCGCCAGAAATGTCCGTCCTTCTGCACCGCGACGTCGACGCGGGTCGACAGGGCGTTCACCACCGATACGCCGACGCCGTGCAGGCCGCCGGACACCGCGTATGCCTTGCCGTCGAACTTCCCGCCCGCGTGCAGCATGGTCAACGCCATCTCCACGCCGGTCATCTTGGTCTGGGGATGGATGTCGACCGGGAATCCACGACCGTTGTCGGTCACCCGGACTCCGTTGTCGGGGAGCAAGGTCACCCCGATGGTGTCGCACACTCCCGCGAGCGCCTCGTCGACCGCGTTGTCCACAACCTCCCAGACCAGGTGGTGGAGGCCGCGTTCGCCGGTGGACCCGATGTACATGCCGGGGCGCTTGCGCACCGCGTCGAGTCCCTCGAGCACCGTGATCGATGAGGCGTTGTAGTCATCCGTGGGCTTTTTAGCCGTGTTCACCGCACATCGCTTTCCCGCCTGCACCTCAGTCGGATGCAGGACGTGCTGACACGCGCACGCGCTCTCAGCCGGCGCTGCGGCAGGACACCGCAAGCCGCAGCGAGTTCGGCGCTACCTGCCGCGACCGCCGAGGACGGCGTGTACGCGATTTACTGACCCGGTACGTTCATAGCAGACTAGCCGGTGTGGCACGGGGTATGGCGCCCGCGGACACGCCTGGCCCCAATTAGGACTTTGTCACCTTTCGGGTGATGCGCCGCCATCGATGTGGCGGCAGCCCGTATGGTCGACGTGGATCTTCCGAGGTTGATCGCCCCAGTGCTGGGTCAGCCGTCAGCCGTTGATCCACTTCTTCACGAACAGGCCAGGACCTCGACACCCTTAGATCACTCGCAGAGACCTGCCGCAAAGGGAAGTGCCTGTATGCAGTCGGTGGCATATTGATGCAGGAGCATGGCGAACCTGGGCTCGACGGTCACTGCCTTCGTACGATCGTTGTCACGCCGGATATTGGCCGGTTGCCGGATCTCGTCTATCGCCGCGGCGAGCAGCCGATAGGTGGCGTCGAGCGCGTTGTTGTGCAGCTGGGTCTGCTGGATGCGCTGGTCACCGGTAACGGGGATCTGGACGAGGGGTAGATGCACACCCGTGAGAAGGTAGATGTCGACGGCGGCTATATGCAGATATTCGGGTTGTTTGATGGGCCGCCGTCTTACCGTCTCATCGAGGACTTCGCAGGCCCAGACGGCGTAGACCGCCGCAGTATCCGCGTAGAGCCGGGTGAGACTGTCGATGTGCGACGCGGTGACGGCGATCAGCGCCTCGGTGGTGCCGAGGGAGGTCTCGCTGTCACTCGCGCGGTCAAGTTCGTACCGGTCGGTGTAGCGGACCAGGTCGAGCACCGCGGCGGCCAGGGCGAGGCTGATGTCATTGCAGGCTGCGCCCATCTCGCGGAGACGTGTCGTGATGTTGCCGGGAAGTCGGTGCCGACCCTCATCAGCCAGCAGGGGGCGCGCTCCCGCGGCAGGATCATCGAAATTGACCATGTTCGTGTGCCGAAAAGGGGGCATGGCCTCGCTCGTCATCGATGCCTTCTCCGATGGACGCTTGATGTGTAAGTCTTGCTGCGATTATTACCGCAGCCCTGCCGATGCAAGCCAGGCGCAGGGATCCGCTGCGTTCGCACGCCGCAGCTCGGGGCGCACCGCCGCCTGCCCCAGTGACCCGCCCCGGTCGCCGGACGATCACACATAACTCCAGGTCAATCAACGAATCCGTGTACCGACACCAGGCTGGACCACCGAACTCAGGGTGGGCCGCAACGAGGTAGGAGCGTAGCCACCCCCGCGCCGTCAGACGAGGCGGCCACACGACCTATCGCATCGAGAGAACCGCCCACCGGGGTGTTCGCCGCGCCCACGCGGCACGGGTGCGGGCCGATCGAGTCGCCGCGGCCTGTCCGGTGTCGTGAGTCGAGACTTTATGACCCTGCCTCCGGCTCCGTGGGCACGCCGAGGAGCATCGCGCCGACCATGCCCTCCACGAGCGGGTCGCGGCCGCTCACGCGCTCGAACGCGTAGTTCGACATGCCGCCGAGGCCGCGGACGCCGAGACCGGTGGCGTACGCGTTGAGGTAGAGCGTCTGGTACATGACGCCCACATGCCTGAGGACCAGGGCGTACGCCATTGTCTCGTACTTCCACATCAGCCGGCCGAAGCGTGCTGCGAGCACGATGCCCACCGGCGGCGGGGTAAAGATCTTCCCGACGTCGCCGATGTCTTGCGCAAGGGTGGCGCAGCGGGCGGGGTCGGCACTGATCAGTTCGAGCGCATGCTGGTCGGCCACGTATCGCCAGAGCCCCGGCTCGATGCCCTCGCACTCGGTGACGATCAGGTAGGTCTCCAGCTCGTGGATGGACCCACCGGAGGGGCACGGCCGGTCGACGACCTCCAGCCCTCTGTCGTAGAACGAGCGGCGTACGCGACAGCTGCGGTAGAGCAGTTCGCCGACCTGCGCGATCGACGGCGGCGTGAGGTGCCGAGCGGATCTGCGGCGTTCGACCACCTCGACCAGTGGGGGGTCCGTGCGCTCGCGACTCGCGAGATCCGGAACGTCGAGGGGGAAGAGCCGCCCGGTGACCGGTGTCGCGTACGGCGGCGAATCCCCGGTGAACGGGTAGGTGCCGCCATACCGGTCAGAGCCGCGCCACTCCGTCGTGCGCTGATAGAACCACAGCTCCCACGGCGTCCAGCCGCCCGCCTCGAGTTCCGTTGCCGGATCGACCCAGAGCCCGGCTGCCAGCAGCAGCTGGCGTACGCCGACGCCCGGCCAGTCCGTTCTCGCGGCGAGGCCACCGCCGACGATGTCGGGTAGGAGCTGAGGATCGACCTCGACCCGCCTCGGGTCGCGGCCGCTGGCCAATGCCGCGGTCCCGCCGTGGCCGGTCATCACCGCGAACTTCGACAACCGCAGATGGGGTCCATCCTGGATCGTGGCGTCCGAGGCGGGCACCGTGCCCTCTCCGGTCAGCCGGGCGACCACCCGCCCCTCGGAGAGCACGACGCGGTCCAGCAGTCCCGCCCCCTGGAGCCGTGCGATGGTCTGGTAGGCGGCGGCCACCGCGGCCAGGCCCATCCGGCCGGCAACCTCGCGCACTACGGACGAGGGTGGTCTTGCCTCGGCGAGTGCTTCGCACAGGGCGGTCGCGAGCTGGGGATCGGCGCTCGGGAGGACCGTCGACCAGGTCGGACCGGTGATCGCGAGTCCGTCGGTCACGGGTTCGAATGTGATGCCACGGCGTACCGTCACCGCGATCCGGTCGGGAGCCATTGTGGTCGTCATCGTCCGTCCTATGAGAAAACGAGAGCCAGCTCGGTTCCGGCCACGGTACTTGCGGATCGCACGAAACGCCAGGAACGTAAACATCACACTGAAGCCATCTCATCCTGACCTCCATCGATGGCCAGCGGCAGCCTCCGCGTCCTATCCGATACGTCTTAGGCCGGTCGCAATCGCCGTTCGGCACGCTGGTGTGAGCATCACGGACCTCGGCCGGTTCCTGAATGGCGCAACATCACGAACATGATGATCATAAATGTATGTGTACGTCTGCCAGGAGCTGAGGCGTGGCCGAGACGGTCGTGGGCCCGGGTGCTCATCAGCCGATCTTCCTTCTCGACATCGACGGATCACATTGATACGCTCGGCCTCATGCACGAAATGTCGGCGCTGAGCGGGGGCGCAGCCGTCCTTCTGAGAGGTCTTCCAACCGATCAGAGCTACTTGCGGTGGAGCCTCCCGTCGTGCGGCCCCGTCTAGAGACGGCCGCCAAGAAGCCTTTACGCGAACTCAACCTTCATGTCGCGTGTAGCCAGCGCATGCGATGACGAGACAGGCTGGGTTCCGTCTATCACGGAGTCGACGATTCCTTCCCGCATAGTCGCCTCACGGAACGTCCCTCCGGCAAGCGGGGTCGCTCCTCGTGAGCAGGACATCGATGCTTCGGTTCGCATTCGCTCTGACCATCCGGAGAAAATAGAAAATGACTGGATACTCCTCCGACGACAACCTCACCTGCGACCCGCGAGAGTGCACGACCGATCTGTATGACCTGTTCGCCAGGCTGCCCCGCCGTGAGCACCCGACCTACGCGATGGAGCAGCAGTTCTTCGGCGTGGCACCCGGCACTCCAAGCGTCGAATACGGTGCGGGAGACGGCCGGCTGACCCGGTGGGTACAACCGACGTACGCGGTGGAGCTGTCGACGGCCACCATCGAGTCGATCGAGCACCTGGCGTTGACGACGAAGTTCATCGCGGCAGACATGTGTCATGTCGAACTTCCGGAAAAGGTGTCCGTGTCGGTCGTCGGCGGAGAGACCCTGAGCAACTTCTCCGCGCGCTCGCTTGAAGAATTCTTCCGGAACGCGGCTCGGAATTCCCTGCCCGACGGCGAGCTGCGGTTCGATCTCCTGGCGAGCGACTACTTCCAGGGGGTCCGTGCCCGCAGAGGGGAACGATGGCACGATCTGTCGACGATTCGGGGCTTTCCCTGCTGGGAACAGTACAGATTCGACGACCGGCAGGTGGTGCACGCGTTCCTCCTGCTCGCCGACGGTGAGGTCCATCAGGCGCACCTCCACGAGTTCACGCACAGCGAGGCCTTCCTCGGGTCCGCGCTGCACGACGCCGGGTGGGTCGATGTCGAGTTCACTCTCCACGACGTCGAGGGCCAACCGCCGCTGCTCTTCGTCCGTGCCAGGGGCGTTGCGTGAGGTGAGCCCGCTTACCGACGAAGTCGGTTCCTCAGGTTCCGGGCCGCGCAGTCACGGTCCCAGCTCGACCAGCGCTTCGGGCTCCTCGTGCTACCGGTGGCGGCGGTCGAGACCTTGAACGCCGGGGTCAGCGAGGTCGGCTACCTCAGCGCCTCGCTGATCACAAGGCGAGCTCGACGAGGCGGGCGCTCGGCTGCTGAGGTCGCGACCACAGCCCGCTCCCTTGGCTCACAGCTGATCGTCCGACAACTGGAGGAGATGGCGCATCGGCTGTCGCCGTACCGCTCGCAATCGTGAGATCGCCCAGCATGTTGACCGGATCCGCGCGGACCTGCTCTCCAGACAGCCAGCGGCGCGTTGACCACCAGACGCACGAGGTCGACGCCGAAGGCTGGTTGCAGTGAAGCCACACGATCCAAAACCCAACCAGGTCCAACGTCGTCCACGCCGATGCTGTTGATCTAGCGGCCGTGCGGCGCTTCAAGCCAGCGTGGTGGGCCTGGAGCGCCGCACGAACCCGTAATGCGATCAGGGAGTTTACGCATCGGGGGTGCGGCGGGAGCGCGGTGTCACCGCGTCTTGTTCCGCGAGGTGGCTGTCCATGGTGGTGTTCAGGTCGGCCATGAACGCTTCGACCTGTTCCAGGAACCGGGGCGGGTAGTGCGACATCGCGGCGTCGAGACGGTGGGCGAGCGGGCCGAAGAACTCGTCCGCCCGTTCCTGGATGTGACCGCCGCTGCGCAGCGTGACGATACGCCGGTCGGAGTGCTCGCGGGCCCTCATGATGTGCCCCGCCGCTTCGAGGCGGTTGAGCAGCGCGGTGGTGGCGCCCGTGGACAGGGAGATCCGCTCGCTCAGCCGCGCCGGCGACAGGGGGGCGCCGCGCTCCTCGGCGGCGGCGATCTCCAGGACCGCGGTCGCGTCGGTGGAGTGCAGGCCCAGCCAGGCGGCGAAGCGCCGGCTGAGCTCGGCGTAGTGGCCGCCGTAGCTCCTCAGCGACTCCATCAGCCGCTCCCGCTGCCCCGCGACACCGCCATGCACGGCTTCTTCCATGCCGACCCCTCCACCCTTCTCTCCGCCAGGCGGTCCACGCGATCATCCGGCTTTGACAACCTACCGCCGCCAGATTACCTTCACCATGGAATTACTTCATCATGGAGGTATCTAGCGTGCGTGACCCGGCCCCCACCCCTGACCAGGCGACCGAGCCCTACCAGTGGCGATGGCTGATCCTGGCGGTGATGATCGTCGCGGAGATCATGGATCTCTTAGACGCATCGATCGTCAACGTCGCCGGACCGGACCTGGAGAAGTCCCTCGGTGCCGGGTCCGTCGGCCTGCAATGGGTGATCGGCGGCTACGCCCTCACCCTGGGCGCCGGGCTCGTGCTCGGCGGCCGGCTCGGCGACCGCTACGGCCGACGCCGGATGTTCCTGGTGGGACTGGCAGCCTTCACCGCGACCTCGCTACTGTGCGCGGCCGCGCCGAACATCGGGTCGCTGATCGCCTTCCGCCTGCTACAGGGCGTCACCGCTGCGATGCTGCTGCCCCAGGGCCTGGGCCTGCTGCGGGAGAACTTCTCCGGCCCCGAACTCACCAAGGTCTTCGCGATCTTCGGCCCCGTCCTCGGTCTGGGCGGCATCATCGGCCCGGTCCTGGGCGGCTTCCTCATCGAGGGCGACTTCTTCGACCTGGGCTGGCGGTCGGTGTTCCTGGTCAACCTGCCCATCGGCATCGCGGCACTGATCGTCGCCGCGAAGTTCGTGCCCAGGAAGGTGGGCGACCGCACGGTGCAGGTCGACATGGCCGGTGCCGCGCTGGTCGTGATCTCCTGCGCTCTGCTGGTGCTACCGCTGAACCAGGGGCAGGAGGACGGCTGGCCGCTGTGAACGTGGCTGTCCATGGCCACCTCCATGATCGGTTTCGCCCTCTTCGCCCTCCAGCAGCGCCGTACAGCCGCCGCGGGCCGCGAGCCGCTGGTGACCCCGGCCCTGCTGCGCAAGCCAGCTTTCACCGTCGGGCTCGGCGGCATCGCCCTGTTCTTCAGCGGGCTCATCGGCACCCAACTCGTGCTGACCCTGTTCCTCCAGATCGGCCAGCACTTCACCGCCGGTGAGGCGGGACTCGGCAACCTGCCCCTCGCGGTAGGAACCGCGATCGGCGGCGCGGTCAGCGGCGCGTTCCTCGCCGACAAGATCGGACGCAAGGTGCTGCAGATCGGGCCGCTGGTCCAGCTGGCCGGTGCGGCCGTACTGTGGTCCGAGCTCGACGGCCTCGACGCCGCCTCGTTCTCGATCTGGGACATCGCCCTCGGCGTGGCAGTGGCGGGCGTCGGCGCCGGTATGGTGATCGCCGCCCTGTTCAGCTTCATCCTGGCCGCGGTCGACGACGACGAGATCGGATCCGCCTCCGGTGTCCTGTCGGCGGTCCAGGCGGTCGGCGGTTCCATCGGCGTCGCGGTCTTCGGCTCGGTCTTCTTCGCCCAGGCCAAGACCGGCGACTTCACCAGCGGCTTCCACCGCGCCCTCATCGTCCACGCATGCCTGCTGGTGGTCTTCCTCGCGATCACCTTCCTGCTGCCCGAGAAGGGCCGCCCCGAAGAATTGCACCACGGCATCACCCTCGACGCAGCTGCCGACAGCTCCGGCACCAAGCAGCACCTCACTGTGTGAGCCCCGGCCGGGGACCTCCTGATCGAACACGTCGACCAGTGGCTCACCTCGGCCTTCGCCCCGGCGCACCGGGAGCGGACGACCGCGCAGATGGTCCGGCCGCTCGGGACCCAGGCCGAGCCGCTGAGCCCTCGGAAGCGGCCGGAGCTGAACGTCTCGGCGGAGTTCGGCAAGAGGATCGCCGGCACGCGGGGCCCGTGCCTGCGGATGCCAACGCCTGCGGCGTTCGACGACGCCTTGCTGGAAACAGCCTCTAGTGAGCTATGGGAGTAGCAGGCGCGCGAGGGTGTCGGCGGCCCACTCGGACCATTCCTCGTTGCTCCAGCCGCGGTCGCGCGTGAGGAGCAGATAGGTCTCCGGCGTCATGATCGCGAGCGCGGTGTCGGCGGCGCGCAGTGGGCTGACGCCGGGACGAAGGCTGCCTTCAGCGGCGAGCCGGCCCGTGAACACGGCTACGACGGTGTGGCGCTGGGTGATGTTGGTGCGCCAGATTTCGGCGATCTCCGGGTCGGTGGCGGCGGCGGACCGTACGACTTCCAGTACCGCCGCGACTCGGGAATGGACCTCGGCGGTCTTCACCGCGAGTAGGCGCAGCATCTCGGCGGGTGGGGCGGCTAGGGCTTCATCGGCCCAGGGCCGCTCGAGGGACGCGATCGGCAGGGTGTCGCCGGCGATCTCGACGTCGAGGAGTTCTTTGAGGATCGCGCGTTTGGTGTCGAAGGTGAAGTAGAGCGTCTGCACGGCGACGCCGGCTTCGGCGGCGATCGCCTGCATCGTCGTGGCCGTGTAGCCGCCTTCAGTGAACAGCTTGCGGGCCGCCTTCAGCATGCGCTCGCGGGTGGCGGCGGCCTTCGCCGCGCGCACTCCGGTCTTCAGGCTGCCGCTCACGGGTGACTCTCCTCACGTTGACTAGAGCTTCACTCTAGCGCAATTCTCACTGGAGTCTAACTCTAGTGATAATTGGAGATCTGATGCGTGCACGCTCATTCATGGGTCGCGGCGGGGCCTTGGCACTGATCACCGCCGTCGAGCTGCTCGTCTTTCTGGACACCTCGGTGGTCAACATCGCTCTGCCGCAGATCGGCGCCGGCCTGCACCTGCGTGAGGCGGGTCTGAGCTGGGTCACCAACGCGTACCTGCTGGCCTTTGGCGGGTGCATGCTGGTCGGTGGCCGGGCAGCCGATCACTTCGGCGCCCGGCGTATGTTCCAGATCGGACTGGCCCTGTTCACGCTAGCCTCGGCTGCTGCCGGACTGGCCGTGGCACCCTGGCACTTGATCGCCGCCCGCGCACTGCAGGGCATCGGCGGCGCGGTGCTCATCCCCGCGCAACTCTCTCTGCTCACACAGACTTTCACCGAGCCGGACGCGCGCCGCCGCGCGTTCGGGGTGTGGAGCGCGATGGGGGCTGCCGGTGCGGCGATCGGCACCTCCGCCGGCGGGCTGCTCACGCAGACCCTGGGCTGGCCCGCGATCTTCCTGATCAACGTGCCGATCGGCGCGGTCGTCCTCATCGTGAGCCCGCGCCTTCTCGCGGCCGATCCGGTCCGGACTCGGGGCGCGACCGCCCGGCTCGACCTTCCTGGCGCCGTCGTCGGTACCGCAGGACTGCTGACACTCGGCTACGCCGTCGGTGCGCTGGCCGACCCCGGTACGCGCGTAGTCGCCGCGGGGCTGTCGGCCGTCGCCGTGGTGCTGCTCGTGGTTTTCGCGGTCATCGAGTCGCGTACCCAGGAGCCGCTGGTGCCGTTGCGGCTGTTCGGCGTACGCGAGGTCACCGGGTCGACGCTGGTCAACGCGCTGGTCGGTGCGGCGCACGTCCCGGCATTCGCGCTGCTGGCGCTGTACCTGCAGCAGACGCAGCACTACGGCCCGAACCGCTCGGGCCTGGCCGTCTTGCCTGTCGCGGCCGCTGCCCTGGTCACGTCGCGGACGGTCATCCCCGGGCTGCTCGAACGGCTGGGTGCCCGCCAGGTGCTGGCCATCGGCCTCGCCCTGCAAGCGGCCGGACTGGCCTGGTTCGCCATGCTGCCCCCCAGAGTGGACTACCTGTCGGATGTCCTGCCTGCGGCGCTCCTGCTGGGCGTCGGCCTTCCGGCAGCGTTTGTCGGCGTCACCGCCCCGGCGGTCACGGCGGTCGCCTCCGCCGACGCGGGCGTGACGGCGGGAGTCGTCAGCACCGCCCAGCGCATCGGCTCCGGGCTCGGGGTCACCGCAGTCCTCGTACTGGCCGCCGCGGTGACTGGTGACGAGACGACCGCCACGAGCCCCGCGTACCTGGCCGGATTGCGGGCCGGGTTCGCCGCGTGCGCGGCACTCGCCCTGCTCGGCCTGCTGCTCACCCTCATCCTTCTGCGCCCCGATCCATCCAAGGCCGCCGTGACGCCGGCCGTAGCGAAAGGACACCACTGATGACCCTTGCCACTGGCGACGAGCGATGGCTTGCTGAGACCTGGCCGTTCGTCCGCGACCAGCTGCCGACGGCACCCGCCCGGGTGCTCGAGGTCGGCTGCGGGCCGCTCGGCGGTTTCGTTCCCGCGCTGCACGCCGCAGGCTATGCGGCGGTCGGCGTCGATCCGCACGCACCGCATGCGCCCGGTTACCACCGCGAGCGTTTCGAAGACCACGCCGTCGACGGCCCGTTCGATGTGATCGTCGCATGCACGTCGCTGCACCACGTGGACCGCATCGACACCATCGTCGACCGGATCCACGCTGCGCTGCGTCCCGGCGGGACGCTGATCGTCGTCGAATGGGCATGGGAGCGGTTCGACGAACCGACTGCCCGATGGTGCTTCACCCACCTGCCGTCCGAGCCGATGGAGCCAGGATGGCTGCAGCGCCACCACGACCGGTGGCAGGCAGCCGGAATCAGCTGGGACACCTATCTACGCGGCTTCGCGGCCGAGGAGGGCCTGCATACCGGCGACGCCATCACCGGAGTTCTGAACTCGACGTTCACGACAGACCAGCTCACCTACACGCCGTACTTCGCTGCCGGCCTCGACGCCACGAGCGCTGACGAGCAGGCCGCGATCGAAGAGGGCTCGGTTCGGGCCACCGGGATCCGCTACGTCGGCCGCCGGGCGTCATGATGCCGACGGCTGTGATCATCGGCGCCGGCTCGGCCGGACTGGCCGCAGCGGCCGCCCTGCTGGAACGCGGCGTGAGGAGCGTCGTTCTCGAGCAGGGCGACCAGGTCGCGACTTCATGGCGGCAGCGCCACGAGGACCTGCGGCTCAACACCATACGGTGGCTGTCGGGCCTGCCTGGCTCGGCCATTCCCCGGCAGGCGGGCCGCTGGGTGAGCCGCGACGACTACATCGCCTACCTGGAGCGGTACGCACTGGAGCAGGCCCTCGACATCCGCTTCGGCGTATGCGCCCAGCGCCTCACCCCGACCGCCCGCGGCTGGCAGGTCGGCACGGACGCTGGAGTGTACGAGGCGGCGCATGTCGTCGTCGCCACCGGCAACGACCGGGTTCCCTGGCAACCCCAGCTGCCCGGTCTCGCCGCGTTCGGCCGACCGGTCATGCACGTGGCCCAACTGCGGCGTGCAGCCGACCTCGCCGGGCAGCGGGTCCTGCTGATCGGCGCGGGCAACTCCGCCGTCGAGATCGCCGGGCACCTCGTCGACCATGCCGTCGCCGAGCTGTGGATGTCCGTGCGCCGCCCGCCCAACATCCTGCCGCGCCAGCTGTGGGGCATCCCGCTGCACCCTGTCACCGTCGCGCTGCGCTACCTTCCTGAAGGGCTGCGCGACCGCCTGGCCCAGGCGATCTCCCGGCATGCGTTTGGTGATCTGAGCCGTTATGGCCTGCCCACGGCCACGGATGGCCCGTTCCGGCGGATGCGCACCAGCGGGGTGACCGCCGCGATCGACCAGGGATTCGTCGATCACCTCGCCGCCGGAAAGCTGCGCGTCGTCGCCGACGTCACCCGTCTCACCGCGAACGAGGCCGTCCTGTGCGACGGCACACGCGTCGAGCCCGACGTCATCGTCGCCGCCACCGGCTACCGTTCCGGCCTCGCCGACCTCCTCGGCCCCTTGGACGTCCTCGACCAGCACCAGCGGCCACGCACCGGCAAGGGCCGCCAGGCGCTGCCTGGCCTGTGGCTCACCGGATTCTGGCCCGCGATCGAGGGCAACCTGCGCCGGCACGGGCGCGAAGCCGGGCTCATCGCCGATGGCATCGCCACGAGCCGGTGCCGTTCCGCCGGCCCACCACCCCACTCGACCAGCCGCCGCCGAATGTCGCCCGCACCCGATTCCCAGCATCAATCTTGAGGAGTTCCCTGTGACCATCCGCCACGTCGTACCCGTCGCGCGCAAGACCTCCACCGGACGCGCCGCCGCCGTCTACACCCGGTCACTGGCCGACTTCGGCCAGACCGCGTGCATGATGCTGTCGCCCGCGCCGCAGAGGTGAGGATTCCGCGCCAACGTAGCCAGCAGCAGAAAACAAAGCGAGGCATCGTCTAAGACGAATGCCTCGCGGAGTTTAGCGTGTCCGAGGGGCCACATGAACCCCAAGTACATGATCACGATGGTCGGTGATCTGCTACTCCCGTGATCGTCATGCCGGGCGGCGACGAAATGTCGTAACGCCGCTCCGGCTAACCTTGCTCGAGATCTCGCATCTTGCCGCAACCGGCTTGCCGTTCCGGCAGCGGCGTGTGAGGACTTCCCGCCTGCATGATCCCCGACGTGGCGAGCGTGGAGTAGAACGGTTGGTTATGACCATTCCCGTTCCGCTGGCTGTCCCTCCGGCAGGTGCGTCGGCATTCGGCCTTGAGGCCGTCGGTGTTCCCCAAGTTCTTAACTTCCGTTTCGGCGCCGTTCCGGTCGGAACCTATGCCTGGAGGGCGGAGCCGTGATGAGCAGGAAGGCTGCGAGCAGGAGGATTGCCCAACTGCTCCGCGATTACCGCGGTTCCGCCAAGGACGTCATGACTGACGCCGACTATCCGCCCGACGACCCCCACAACATTCCTGGGGTCTACTTCATCGTTGAGTACCGCGACTGGGGCCACGGCAGGGAACCCGATCGGGTCAAG
This sequence comes from Catellatospora sp. TT07R-123, assembly GCF_018327705.1. NCBI lineage: Bacteria > Bacillati > Actinomycetota > Actinomycetes > Micromonosporales > Micromonosporaceae > Catellatospora > Catellatospora sp. TT07R-123. Next base: position 2,621,909 of record NZ_BNEM01000002.1, read on the forward strand.
ATCGGTAAAAGCGACGACCCGCGTCTCAGACTCGCTAACCTCCGGACCGGAAACTCGGCTGAACTGGACTTAGAGCACGTTATCTACGAACCCGACAACGGTCGGCGTCGTGCCCTCGAAGCTGAGCTACAGCATCGTTTCCTTCACCTTCGTGTGGCCCGCGAGTGGTTCCGCTGGACTGACGAGCTGAGCGACTATGTCAGCACCTTGTGCAGAGAGCAATGCTGGGAGAGGCGATACCTATGAGCGCAACTCGCCCATAGTTCGCAGGCGGTGATCGCCGGAACACGCGTCAAGAACGGACAGCGGCCTGATTGCAGGCAGGGTCACGTGTGCTGTCGAGTTGGAGAAGCTGCTGCCGCAGCTGGCCCCGAGTGTGTGGGAAGGCGAGCTGGACGTCAACATCGGACTGATCCAGCTCATGACACGGACGCACGACGCCATCACGGTCCCGTTCCCCGGCTGCAGGTCGGTAACCGGATCGTCGTCGCGGTCGACCCGCTCGGCTGGTTCAGCGCAGACAGCGGTCAGCCCGGACACGGGTCTGCGCCGGGTGTTGCTCATCATCGGCGGGGCCGGACTGGGGCTGCTGGGGGTGCACCGCGCTGCGCAGCGTGCGCGACTTACGGCGGTGCCGGCTGACCGGCAGCCGCAGCCCGATCGGACGGACGGCGGATCGGCTGCGGGCCGTCCCGTGACCGCCGGACCGACGCGTGTACTGCGTGAGTCTCACCGGACTGAGGGGTGGCGCCGAGCGCGGGCGGGCACCCCGGCCGGTGACCGCTCACCCCGGGGCGCCCGTCCGCGTTCAGCCGTGACAGGTCACCAGGGCAGCACACCGTCCTCGGTGTCGCCGTGGGACATGCTCAGATCGCCCCACAGCACACCCGTCGGCCCATCCTCCCCCAGCGTCGCCAGATGCACGCTGACCAGCGCACCCTGCTCCGGCGTACGGTAGCCGCTGTTGCCGTTGAGATCCGTTGCGCAGTAGCCGGGGTTGGCCGCGTTCACCTTGATCGGCGTGTCCCACAGCTCCTTGGCGTACATCACCGTCACCATGTTCAGCGCCGCCTTCGACGCCGGGTACGCCAGCCCCGTCATGCGCCACAGCGGCCCCTCCCGCCGCAGCTGGGTCGCCACCGACCCGACCTCGCTGGATACGTTCACGATCCGCGCCGCCGGAGCCCGGCGCAGCAGCGGCAGCAGGGCGTTGGTCAGCGCCACGATGCCGACCACGTTCGTCTCGTACACCTCCCGCATCGACGCCACAGTCGACGCCGAAGCGATCCACTCCCCCTTGGCGATACCGGCGTTGTTGACCAGCACGTCCAGGCTGCCGTACTCGTCCTCGACCCGTTTCGTCGCCCGCGCCACAGACTCCGGATCAGTCACGTCCAGCTGCACGAACACCGCGGCGGCCCCGCCGTCGCGCAGCCGCTGTGCCGCCGCGCCACCCGCCGCCTCGTCTCGGGCGCACACCAGCACCGTGAAACCCCGCTCGCCCAGCAGCCGTGCCGTCTCATACCCGATGCCCTTGTTCGCACCGGTCACCAACGCAGTCGTCATGCTCCGATCATTACCCCGCAGCCGGGCCCGGACCAGGCACGACCAAGGCTGGTACCACCTGTACCACCCACCGGGCATGCGCCGAGGGGCACGATGGGGACGTGGACCGCACCGAACTCGCCGCCTTCCTGCGCACCCGCCGCGCCCGGCTGCGCCCCTCCGACGTCGGCCTGCCCGGCGGCGACCTCACCCACCGGCGCACCCCGGGCCTGCGCCGCCAGGAAGTCGCCCACCTCGCCGGCATCTCGGTGGAGTACTACGTACGTCTGGAACAGGCCCGCAGCCCGCGCCCGTCCCGGCAGGTGCTCGCCGGCCTGGCCAGGGCGCTGATGCTCACCGGCGACGAGCGGACATACCTGTTCCGCATCGTCGGAGAGAACCCGCCCGCGGCGATCGGGCCCAGCACCGGGCTGCTGCCCGCAGTGCGCTACCTGCTCGACAGCCTCCGGGAGACCCCGGCGTACGTGGTCAACGCTCGGTATGACGTGCTGGCCTGGAACCCGATGGCCACGCACTTCATCGGCGACCTGTCGGCGTATCCGCTGCCCGAGCGCAACATGATCCGCTGGTCGTTCAGCCGGGTCGCGGAGGAACACATCTGGTCCAACGAGGGCGCACTCAATTTCACCCGGGCCACCGTCGCCGATCTGCGCGCCGCCTACGCCCAATACCCCAACGACCCGGGCGTGGAATCGCTCGTGACGGAGCTGCTGGGGACGTCGGCCCGGTTCGCGCAGCTGTGGGAGGAGCGGGAGGTCGCCGTCCGCCGCGGCATGGTTAAGCGCATCGACCACCCAGCCGCCGGGGCGCTGGAGTTCGAGTGCCAGCAGCTGCGGGTCACCGACACCGACCAGACGATAATCGTCTACTGCGCCGCTCCCGGCTCGCCGACCGAGGCGGCGTTCCGGCGGCTGGCCGCGCTGCCACCGACGGGCGCCAGCAGCCGTCCCCTGGCCGCAGGTAGGTAAACCGGCCGACGACCAGGGACGTGACGCCGCTTGTCCGATGCCTCCGATGACGCTCTCGTCGCGACGGCGAGCTGTAGCTTTCGCGACGGATTTACAGAAGGCCACTTGTACCTACTATGACCAGGCGAAATGGTCACCCCCACGCAAACTTTGGCGCGGTATCGTCGATCTTGAACACTCACGACCGCAGAATAGCTCTGACGGCCAGAGCGAGGGCGGCTGACACGACCAGGTTCCCTGCTGCTCTACGACTTTTCGAGGTTGCCTCGCGTGGGTCTCGCAGGGGTCGGCGCTCGGTACCGTAAGCGGGTGTGAGCGGCCGCTTCGCCGGCCGCGTTAGCGGTCGCCGACAATGCGGCCCTGTATCGCCGTCCGGCTATGTACCGGGGTCTGGTTGGCCCCTGGGCGGAGGTGGCAGCAGGTTGTCAGACTTTGACGCATGTCGTGGTTGGGTCGTCGACCCGTGTGGATACCGATACTGCTGATCGTGGTGGCGATCCTGGCCGTAGTGGCGGTGCTGTTGTTTTTGGTTGGTGCGGATGATCGGACGCAGAACGTCGTGCAGTCGATCACAGGCGTGGCCGCGTTAATCGCGACGTTAGCAACGATACGCACCAGTGCCCCAACAGCGGTACTAGCACCTGACACGAGTCCGGCTTCTGCTGCGCCGGTCGCAAGTCCGCTAAACGACCGACCCATCCAGGTGTGGAGCACGCCGCCTCGAAATCCGCATTTCACCGGTAGAGAGACCGAACTGCGAGCCCTGGCCGTTGCGCTGTCGGCCGATCGCGTGGTATCGGTGTCAGCGCTCCATGGACTAGGCGGGGTCGGAAAGACGCACCTCGCCCTTGAGTTCGCCTACCGTCACCAGGACACTCTTGACACAGCGTGGTGGGTGCGTGCAGAGGAAGCCGCCACGATCCCCGCTCAGATGGCCGCCTTCGCGACCGCGCTCGGCGTGGACGCCGGCGACGACCCCCTCGCAGCGGTGCGCGCGGAGCTCGGCCGCAGATCGGGATGGCTGCTCGTGTTTGACAACGTCGAAGACTTTGCCGTGCTCCGGGACGCAATCCCTACCCGAGGCGACGGATGGGTACTGATCACCACCCGTCGGACCGGGGCCGAGGCGTTCGGGCAGGTCCTCAGCATGGACGTCTTGCGCCGGACGGAGTCGGTACGACTGCTCGAGGACCGGCTTCCCGAGCTGAGCGCAACCGTAGCTGATCGGCTGGCTGATCTTGTCGGAGACCTGCCGCTGGCCCTGGTACAAGCTGCCTCCTACATCCGCCAGACGGGGATTCCGGTCACCGAGTACGTGCGGTTGTTGGAATCGCGGCTGGGAGACATGGTCGGACGTGGCTACGTCGTCGACCGCGACGGCACGACCATTGCGACACTATGGCAGGTGACCCTCGAACGGTTGCGCGCCGGCACCCCTGCGGCGGTGCAGTTGCTCGAGGTGTGCGCATGGCTGGACCCGGACGCCATCCCGCTGGATCTGTTCACGAACCACCCGAACGAACTGCCCTCACCCCTGAGCGAAGCAGCTGCAGACCCGGTGGCGTTCGCCGACGCGGTTGGCATCCTAGTCGCGTTCAGTCTTATCCGCCGTGACGGCACCAACATCGCCGTCCACCGGCTACTGCAGGCCAGCGTTCGCGCTACAACACCTGCCGCACTAACGGAAGCAGTCGCGCTGCTCGACACTGCTGCGCCAGAGAAGGTATATGGCCGACCGCGGAACTGGCCCAGCTGGCGCGAACTTCTCCCACACGTCCTGACTGCTACCAGCTACCCCGAGGCCACCACGATCGACCCCGACCGCATGGACAGAATGCTGGCGGGCGCGGGCGCGTTCCTCCAAACTCAAGGTCAGTACAGCGATGCCGAACCGCTCCTGCGTCGAGCCCTGTCCCTCACCGAGGCCACCCACGGCCCCGATCATCCAAGGGTTGCGATTCGGCTGAATAATCTCGCCAAAGCAATGCGGGACCTAAAGCGGCCAGGTGAAGCAGTGCCCCTCGCCCATCGCGCTCTGGCCATTAATGAGGCTATCCACGGCCCCGATCATCCCAGCGTCGCCATCCGTCTGAACAGCGTGGCTATGGCGCTGCAGGACCTGGGGCAGTCCGATGAAGCTGAACCGCTCCTTCGTCGAGCTCTGGCTATAAACGAGTCCGTCAACGGCCCTGATCATTCCAGCGTCGCCATCCGACTGCACAACCTCGCCCGAGTGCTTCGGGATTTAGAGCGGCCAGGCGAAGCAGAGCCTCTCGCCCGCCGTGCTCTGGCGATTAGTGAGGCTGTCCACGGCCCCGACCACCCCACCGTAGCCATCCGATTGCACAACCTCGCTCAAGTATTACTCGACCTGGAGCGTCCCAGTGACGCTGAGCCCTTCGCACGCCGAGCCCTCTCTATCGACGAGGCCGCCTACGGCCCCAACCACCCCGATGTCGCCATCCGGCTAAACGGCATTGCTCGTGTGTTGGAAGCCCTGGGCCGTCCCAGTGAGGCTGAGCCCTTCGCCCGCCGCGCAGCCGACATCCAGCCCCGCCTGAACCTATCGACTGCAGACGGCCAGGAGTAGCCGAATCTGCCGATCATTTCAGAGACCGGGCTGGTCAAGCCCTGCCAACCCTGCGCACCCCATGCCCAGTCAACTGGCACTCGCACTTTGGAAGTGCCGTCCGAAACGCACTCCCAGACGCAGTCTTGAGACGGCCCGCCATCAGGACAAACATCGTCGAACCGAAGTCTGGAGTCTCCGGGGCTACATGAACCCCAAGTACATGATCACGATGACCGGTGAGCTGCAGTTGTGATGATCACGCCGGCCGGGGTGGTGACGGCGATGGTGCGCTCACTGCCCCAGCTGGCTGTTGCGCGGGGTCGTTGGGTCATCATGTTCCCATGACGATGCCGCAAGTACGCGTAGTCGCCGTGGACGTCGGCTCCGTCGCTCGCCCGAGCACTCGCGATTCGCGTGGGCTGCCTGGGACTGCTCGCCGACACCCAGCGGTGAGTCGGCAGCGGAAGGCCGTGAAGTTGCTGCGGGCCGCGACCCTGCAGGCGTTGCTGACGTCATCACCGCCGCGCTGCACGATGGCAGTCTAGTGGCACTCGGTATGGAGTGCCCGCTGCTGATCCCCGTCCCCGCCGCGTGGGAGCACCTGGGCCGAGGACGCGTCGGCGAGCCTGGTCGGCCACCGCCGGCGCCTCCTCCATGGCGACCGGCCTGGACCAGCTGGCTTGGGTGCTGCAGGAGGTCGCAACACGCACGCCCGTCCATGCGACGACCCAACCCGGGCGCTGGTCCCCTGACACGCCGCTGCTGCTATGGGAAGCGTTCGTCTCCGGCGCCGCCAAGACCGACCTGAGCCAGGACGGACACATTACCGACGCACGAGCAGCAGCCCGCAGCTTCGCCTGCCGAGCCCACCAACCCCCGGCCCCCGACGCAAGCGACATAAACGTCGGCGACCACCGCCCCTTCAACCTCGCCGCCGCAGCCGCACTACACGCAGGACTACGTATAGAACCAGACGAACTCTCCGCCGCCCTTCTCGTCATCTCCGCCCACAAGCATTAACCGATGCATCCGGACCTATGTCTCAGCGCTCGCTCGCGAGTCAGAACGCGCCGCCGAACACGAACGTTTATCAGGAACTGAGCCGGGCATCTGTAACGGCGCGGCACCCCGTTCCCTGCCGGGCAATGCGACGCCGATGCGGCCGGATGAGGTGGCTCCGTATCTGCCTTTCCCGACGGCAGAGCGTCGGGCATGATTTCTTCGTGCCGAAGCCACCGCATCCTCCTACGTCGCGAGATCTGGTCCTCGACTCTCTGAAGGTATCTCTGCGCAACGTTGGTGTCGGCCGTGGCCCCTGGGAAGCGCCCACCGCCGATGCCGCCATCGGCCAGATTGCGGACGCCGTTGAACTGGACATTCGGAAGCGGCTCGAGGGCCTGAACACCCGTGAAGTTGTCCGTTGGGCGGCAGTGGAAATGGCGCACTGCACAGACCTCCAGCTCAAGGCGCGAACCGCGGCTCCATCGTCGCTCACTAGGGCTCGTGAGGCACAATTGCACGCCGAGAATGCCGCAGCTGTCCACCTCGTCCTGGAACTCGCCGCAAGGCAACCAGCCGGTGGCAGTCGGCGGGATCCGAGCCGACGTGACTTCGAGGCCCTCGCAATCCTGGGCCATGAACTCTGGCGATGGCGGACTGTAGCAGACCAGGTCGCGGCCCGGCTGGTCACCGTGGCTGGCGCCAAACTGACCAAACGAGGCACCTTCGATGTGGAGGTTCGCGACCTTCCCCCCTTCCGGCTATCCCAGTTCGAGAACGCTTACGTCAGGCGGATGGCCGACAACGGTCCACTTCGAGGCTTGGGTGATAACGCTGTCCTTCAAGCTCTTGTTCGGTCTTTGAAAAGCGGTTCGGCAATTCCTGGCAATTTAGCTGCCATAGATGCGGCGTTAAAGGACGACCGTGGCTACGGGCTGGTCGATCTTTTCGCCGCACAGGAGTTTCTGATCCAGGTCAGCGGGGTCGACGATGACAGTGTTCCTGGACATCTGTTCTCCAGTCGCGAGAGCCTGGAGGGCACCGTCCGGGCCAACATGGATCAGCTCCTGCCCGCCGCTCATCTCGACGGCGTGCTCGAAGCATGCCGACACCTGATCTGGACACAAGCCCTCATGCAGGACTCACCGCTGCAAATGTTGGAGTACCGGGAATCGGTCGGTCGCCTCTACAGCCGTCCGGTTCTCGAGCTTGCCGACCTGTCCCTCTTCGTGCCTCGGAACGCGCCCGGACTGGCGCGCGTTGTGCTGCTACAACGAATCTTCGAGGGGACCTGGCCCGAGCAGCTCTCGGCAAGCGATGCCTCGCTTTCCCGAGCACTGAAGCAGCGTCGGGAGCGGGTACGTCCCATTGCAGGTTTCGAGGCCGACCTGAAAGGCACCCTCGCGTCTACGGGTTTGCCGTTCGCCGTCAGGGTCCGCCAAAGCGCCCTCCATCGCCCCTCTGACGTGCTTGGCGTTTCTGTGCGTGCCGAGATCGATGCCGTTGTCGTCGCTGTACACTCGCTGACCATCTGGGTGCTGGAGGCCAAGGACTTGGCGGTACCATTCTCGCCGCGCCGTATCCGCGGCGAAGTGCACAATTACCATCGGGCCGGCGGACATGTGGACAAGTTGCTGGCCAAGGTCAAGGACGTCGCCGCGAATCCGGCCGAGGTCGCAGGTCGGCTCGGTGCTGCCGATGTGGTAGGGACATTCGCCGTGCGGGGCCTGTTCGTGACCCGAGAGCCGACCCCGGCAGCCTTCACCGATGACCGCACACACGACTTCGTCACCCTCGACCGGCTACCGGATCTTCTTTGGAAGGACCCCAGCAGCTGATGCGGCCCGACCGGCATTGAGGAGGGCCGGTGTTGACGGACGCTCAGTCGCCACGTCAGCTCGGTGCAGTTTCATGTTCTGAAGTGACCCCATCGGCCGGACACCTCGAAGGTCCGTCGGTCGCGCCGAACCCATACGGTCGACCGACGAACCGAGTTGCGATCATCAGCGCATAGCAGGGCGCCTGAGGCGAGCCTTGTTGCGTCGACGCGGGGGCGTAGCACAACGACGCGCGAAACAGGTGTGGCTACCGCGGGTCCCATCGATCGCCTCGCGGTACAGGCCCAAGTCCACGGCGTCTGCGGTCATCTCGTCGAGCGTTTCGCGCCGTCGGCGGGACCAGTGCCCCTTATAAACCAGGACGTCACGCAAGGCGATACGCCGGCTGGAGTTCGGACGAGTGAACGGCAGGACGCCATCCTCCATCAGCTTGACTACCGTCAGCCGACCCACCCCCAGCAGTCGCGCCGCCTCACCTACGGTCACCAAAGTGTTCTGAGGTACGACGCGGACAGACTTCCCCTCCCCCAGGATCGCCAGGACCTCGTCTAGCGCCTCACCGACCGCCTGCGGCACTTCGACCGGCGCCTCATCATCGACGATCAAACGCAGGCGACGGCCGCCCAGCACGCGAAGAGCAAGACGCCGCAGCCCCGCCGTATCCGACCCAGCCCCGCCAGCAGATCCGACACTCACCTCGACAACCTCCGCAGCTCCCGCTACCCGCCAACGCCGACAACCCAGCCAACCGGACGCCATGCCGCTCAACGCCAACCATCACAGCATCCGCACCCTGTGAAACCCGCGAAGGGCGTGCAGGAGCTTGGACCATGTACTAACGAGTACCGCCAGTCCCGAAACGCACTCCCAGACGCGTACCGCAGAATGCCTCTCAACAGGGAAGACAGCTTCGTTGACGAAGTCTGGAGTCTCCGGGGCTACATGAACCCCAAGTACATGATCACGATGGCAGGGGACCTACTACTTCCATGATCAGCTGGCCGGGCGGTGACCGACCACGGTCATGATGCCGCCCGGCCGCTCCCACCTGCGGTGGCCACCGCGACGGACTCAGGCTCATCGGTTCGAGCCACGGCGACCCGCTCCGGCCGCAACGTCACACGCAGCCATCGCAGCCTCAACGAGGGGCGCCTCCAAGATCCGGGCAGGAAGCGGGCACGAAGATGACCTACCGCAGGTCACACCCGCGCACAGTGCAGACAGTGGCGGTCTTCGTGACCGCTGGAGTGGCTGGCCGCCGGACCTACTCGTAGAGGGCGATGGCCTCCGCACCCCGACCAGCCTTCTCATAGGCGACGGCCAGGTTGCTGCGGGAGGTCAGCGTGTGGGGATGCTCGTCGCCGAGTACCCGTCTGCGGTCGGTGAGGACCTGCTCGTAGAGGGCGATGGCCTCCGTAACCCGGCCCGCCTTCTCGTAGGCGACGGCCAGGTTGCTGCGGGAGGTCAGGGTGTCGGGGTGGTCATCGCCGAGCACGCGCCGACAGTCGGTGAGGACCTGCTCGTAGATGGCGATGGCTTCCGCGACCCGGCCAGCCTTCCAGTAGGCGACGGCCAGGTTGTTGCGGGAGGCCAGGGTGTCGGGGTGGTCATCGCCGAGCACCCGTCCGCGGTCGGTGAGGACCTGCTCGAGGAGGGCGATGGCCTCCGCGACCCGGCCAGCCTTCCCGTAGCCGCCGGCCAGGTTGTTGCGGGAGGCCAGGGTGTCGGGGTGGTCATCGCCGAGCACCCGTCCGCGGTCGGTGAGGACCTGCTCGTAGAGGGCAATGGCCTCCGCAACCTGGCCCGCCATCTCGTAGGTGTAGGCCAGGTTGTTGCGGGAGGCCAGGGTGTCGGGGTGGTCATCGCCGAGCACCCGTCCGCGGTCAGTGAGGACCTGCTCGACGAGGGCGATGGCCTCCGCAACCCGGCCCGCCGTTACGTAGGCGCCGGCCAGGTTGCTGCGGGAGGTCAGGGTGTCCGGGTGGTCGTCGCCGAGCACCCGTCTGCGGTCGATGAGGTTGTTGAACAACACCGTGACGGCGCGGGCCGTATCGCCCACAGCTCGAAGCGCTCGGCCCATCCAGTCGACCTGAGTCAGCAGCAGCGCGGGAGGGTCACCACCCGAGTTCTCGCGAACCGCCACCACGTGCCGGGTGAGTTCGTCGACCTCGGCTCGGCGCAGGGCCACCTGAGCCAACGGCAGGTCGTCGGTGATGACGTCGAGCAGTTGTGACGCCGTGTCGACGGCCTCGGCCAGGCTGGGCTGCGCGTCGTCGTGAGAGGCGAGGTATCGCACCACCCGCGCGGTCAGCCGGTGGACCACGACCACCACCCCGTCGCCCATGGCCCCGGCCGATCCGCTGAGCGTGACCAGCGACCAGGACGCCAGAACCTCCAGCGCAGGCCGCACCCCGCCGGACAATCCCAGCCCGGACTCGCCTCGAACCAGCAGCTGGCGGCTCACGCCATCGGCTGACAACACCGACAGGACCCCCAGCAGCCGTACCGCGTCCCCGGACTGGTCGGACGCGCCGACACCGGCCATGCTCAGCGCGGTCGCCTTCAACACCCCCGGATGGGACGCCCCCGACTCCTGCCGCAGCGTGTCATCCAAGGGCTCACTCGCCAGCAGGCGCAGATACTGCTCGTAGGTCTCGCCGTTGCGTGCCACGTAGGCGCCCGCCTGCGCCAGACCCAGCGGTAACCAACCCAACTCCCTGCCCAGCGCCGCCGCATCCGAGCCGTCGGGCAGGCCGGTCACCTCGTGCAGGAACGCCCGTCCTTTCGCTTCGGTGAACACCCCCACCTCGACCGCGGCAACCCCGTCCATCCGCAGGAACTCTTGCCGGTTCGAAGTGATCAGCACCTTGACCCCGCCACGCGTGGGCAGCCACTCCCGCAGTGCCTGCGGATCATCGACGTTGTCGAACACCACCAGCCGTCGCGCCCGGCCACCATCGCCCAGCCACCGCACCGCAAGGCCCGCCAGCACCTCCGGCGCATCGTCCGCACCGCCAAGGCCTCGCGCCCGCGCCACCTGCGCCAACCCCGCCACCGGACCCGACTCGGCGTTCAACCACGCCACCAAGTCGAACCCCGCTGCGTCACACTCACGTGCGAACGCCGCCGCCAACTGTGTCTTGCCCGCACCGCGCTGCCCCGGCAACGCCACCAACGCCACCCGGCCACGACCACCGACCGCCCTACGCAGCGCCTTCATCTCATGCAACCGCGTCTGGAAGTGCGATGACAGCAACGGAACCTGCCCGACGACCCGCGACGACAATTCGACCACCGGCGGATTACCCGCGTCACGGACCGCGCGCAAGGCACTGACTAAATCGGGCAGGAAGGCCATGGCAAGCGCCGCGACCGCCGTCGACACGATCACCACCGGCGGCTTGCCATCGGCGAGCAGCGACCAGACAACCGTCGCGCCTCCCACACAGCACGCCACGGCGATCAACCCGTACCTGAACCACCGACGACCGGTCACCACCGCAACCTATATACGACCATCAACCGGCAACACCGCCCGAACACCCGGGGCTGCCGCACCGATAGGTGACAGGTGCAGTCACGCGGCCTGACTGCCTTTGGGGTCATGATTGTCTCGACGGAACAAGCCCATGTAGTCGAGTCAACTCCGACCCGAAGCGCGCCCCCAAACGACTACAACAGGATGCCCCTCAACAGGGAAAACAGCTTCGTTGGCGAAGTCTGGAGTCTCCGGGGCTACATGAACCCCAAGTACATGATCACGATGGCGGGCGACCTGCTACTTTCATGATCAGCTGGCCGGGCGGCGATCGACCACGGTCATGACGCTGCCCGGCCGATCCTACCTATGGCGGCCACTGCAGGGGGACTCAGTCTGATCGATTCAAGCCCCGGTGACCTGCTCCGGCCGCAACGTCACGCGCCACCGTCGCAGCCTCAACGAGGGACGCCTCCAAGATTTGGGCAGGAGGCGGGCACGAAGATGACCTACTGGGGGTCGCACCAGCGCACGGTGCTGACGCTACCGGTCCTCATGACCGCCTAGTGGCTGGTCGTCGGCCCACTCGTAGAGGGTGCGGACCTAGGCGGCACGCCCGCCGTCTCGTAGGCGCCGGCCACGTTGTTGAGGTAGGTCAGGTGTGTCCGCCCGACGCAAGTAAGCGCACCGCATCTTCTGCTCGCCTCGCCATCCTGTAGGCCTTGGCAAGGTTGAGGCGCGTGGTCAAGGTATCCGGATGTTCAGTGCCCAGCACCCGCACCCGGTCGGTAAGCACGAGCTCGAACAGGTTGATCGCATCGTCCACCCGACCCGCCTCCCGATAGGCAACGGCGAGGCCGTGCCGCGTGTTCAAGGTGTATGGGTGGTCGGTGCCGAGTACCCGCAACCGGTCGGCGAGCACCTGCTCGAACAGGGCCATCGCATCGCCCACCCGACCGGCCTCCCGATAGGCAACGGCGAGGCCGTGCCGCGAGCTAAGGGTGTCGGGGTGGTCGGGACCCAGCACCCGCATGTGGTCGGCGATCACCTGCTCGAACACGCCGATCGCATCGCGGACCCGACCCGTCTCCCGGTAGGCGATGGCAAGGCCGTGGCGCGAGTTTAGGGTGTCGGGGTGGTGGGCACCCAGCACCCGCAACCGGTCGGCGAGCACCTGCTCGAACAGGGCGATCGCTTCGCCCGTTCGACCCGTCTCTCGGTAGGCGTTGGCGAGGCCGTGGCGCGTGGTCAGGGTGTCGGGGTGGTCGGCGCCTAGTACCCGCACGTAGTCGGTTAAAACCTGCTCATACAGGACGATCGCATCGTCCACCCGACCCGCTCGACGGTAGGCAACGGCGAGACTCTGGCGGGTGCGGAGCGTCTCCGGGTGGTCGACGCCGAATAGCCGCAGGGTGATCGGTCAGGACCAGCTTGTAAAGATCGATCGCCTCACCCACCCGACCCGCACCTCTGTAGGCGGTAGCCAGATTGTGGCGGTTGCTCAGAGTCTCGGGATGGTTGGAACCCAGCACCCGCACACGGTCGGTGAGGTTCGCCTCCAGCATCACGACCGAACCGGCGGCATCACCAGCCCCTCTCAGCGACTGGGCCGCCCAGTCGGCCTGTGCCAGTAGCAGGGCGGAAGGCTCACCGACGGTGTTGTCGCGGATTGCGCGTACGTGTGCGACCAGTTCGTCGACCTCGGTCCGGCGAAGGGCCACCTGCGACAACGGCAGTCCAGCCGACAGCACTCCCAGGAACTCCGCCGCCACCTCCACTGCGACACTTGCCGGCACTGTCGCATCGGGTCGTCGGCCGAGCAGCCGCACGATGCGTGCAGTCAGCCGGTGGACCGACACCACCACCCGATCCTGTCCACCGTCGACTGAACCTGACAGCGTCACCAGCGACCACCCCGCCAGCACCTCCAACGCCGCCAACACCCCACCCGACAAGCCAAGCCCCGACTCACCCTCTACAAGCAGGCGGCGGCTGGTCCCGTCCGGCGACAGTACCGACAACACCGACAACACCCGTACCGCATCACCCGACCCCGTCCACCTGACCAACCGCCGCCACACTCAGCGCCGTGGCCTGCCAGACCCCGACATGCCCCGCCCCCGCCTCCCGACGCAGCACCTCATCCAACCGCTGACCTGCCAACAGAACGAGATAACCCTGGTAGGAATGCCTACCGCGCGCGATATACGCACCGGCCTGAGCCAAACCCAGCGGCAGCCACCCCAGCTCCACACCCACCGCAACTGCCTCGGCGCCATCCGGCAACCCGGTGGTCTCATGCAGGAACCGGCGGCCCTCTGGCTCGGTGAACATGCCCACCGCGACCGCCGTAACTCCGCCCATCCGCTCGAACTCACGCCGGTTCGTCGTCACCAGCACCTTGGCTCCACCTCGGGACGGCAGCCATTCGACCAGGCCGTCTGGATCGACGACGTTGTCGAATACCACCAATCGTGACGCCTGGCCGTCGTCTTCCAGCCATCGCACCGCCGACCGTGCCAGCACCTCTGGCGCATCACCCTCAGCACCGAGCTTCCGCGCACGTGCAATCTCGGCAAGCCCTGCCACCGGCCCCGACTCCGCGTTCAACCACGCCACTAGATCGAACCCGGCTTTGATGCAGTCACGCGCATAAACGGCGGCCAACTGTGTCTTGCCCGCGCCGCGCGCCCCCGGCAACGCCACCAACGCAACCTCGCCCGGACCGGCCACCGCACTGCGCAGGGCCGCCATCTCAGCCATACGAGGTTGAAAATGCCCCGCCTCACGCGGCAGCGCCCCGACCACCCGCACCGCTGGGACCGCTCGCGAGTCATTGGGGAACGTTACGGCCGCCACAACTGCGACCTCTCCACCCGGAGGATCACCGTGAATACGGCCCAGCAGCCCAGGCGCGAACCCGCCTGCTAAGGCCGCCGCCACACCGGCGAGCACCGCAGCCAAGGGCTTGCCCTCAGCCACCGATGCCGCCGCCGCAGCAGCACCGACCCCACCCACTACCGCCGCGCTCAACCCCCGCCGAAGCCACCGCCCCATCATCGCAACCTATACACATCCATCAACATCACAACACCCCCAAACGCCCAGACACCGCAGGTGCCATGTCGGCAAGGCATCTAATGTGATGACGTTCCGCTTACCCGACCAGCCCGGCCGAAAGGGCCTGCCCCTGCCCGCGACGGTGTGCGCCGATTTCACAGCCAGTTCGGCAGCCGAGCGTTGCCCGGCGCACTCCCCGCCGCCCCCGGACTTACGTCCTGTCAACGTGAGGCTCCACGAGATGTTGGACAGCTCGACTCCACCTCATTACTGGCGTCTTCACGACATTCATGAAGATATCGACACATGGATTACATCATCGATCGTCCCTACGTCATGAACAGTGCTCAGACCGGCGACGATCAAGTAAACTGCCTGGTTGAACACCGCTATCGGGCGGTGATGCAGGTCCTCGACGGTGTACCCGTGGCGGTAGCAGCTCGTGCCGCGGGAGCGTCACGGCAATCTCTGTACTCATGGCTGCAGCGGTACGAGACCGAAGGCCTGGCCGGGCTGCAGGACAGGTCCCGGCGGCCGCACCGGTCACCGACACGGCTGGCCGCCGAGATCGAAGCGATGATCTGCACCCTGCGCCAGCAGTTCCCCGCCTGGGGACCACGGCGCATCAGCCACGAACTTCCAGCGCGTGGCGTGGCCGGCACGCCGAGTCGCAGCACCGTCTACCGGGTCCTGCTCCGCAACGGCCTCGTCCGGCCAGAACTGCAGCAGCACCGCCGCCGCTACCGCCGCTGGCAACGTGACGCCCCGATGCAGCTGTGGCAGCTCGACATCATGAGCGGCGTATTCATCGCCGACGGACGGGAATGTTCCCGACCGGCCCAGCTCATTCGGCAAGCAGCAGACTGGATGGGCCGTCGGCTCACCCCTCGCGACGAGACTCTGGGCCGCGATGCCGCGCTGGGGCTGCGCGTCGGAACGACCGTCGTAAGCGCGAGTGGTTCCGACGGTCCACAGGTGTCGCCAAGAAGACCCAGCTGAGCGGTCCATTGACAATGGTTAGCAGCTAGCATCCAGTTTCGTGTTGATGGAGGGCGGCCCATATCCGAGATTGTGCATACTGCCGTCGTTCACGGGGCCCGGCGGGCCGTACCATCCGGCTCCGTTGCAGACGGCACGGTGACGCCCTTAGAGATCTAGTCAGTGCCCGCTTACGTCGACGCGACGTCTGACCCGGCATGAGCAAGGCACGGCGGGCGACCGTCCCAACCGCCATCGAGCTGCCACTTCTGACTGGTCATTCGATTGCTGGAACTTCCGCGAAATCACTTCATTGAGAGGACCACATGGTCAATGAACGGCAATACGGGCGTGGGGTAGTCCCAGCCCTGGCCGCGCTGTCGCAGGGGACGTGTTACTGGCCAGCGTGCGATGAGCGGATCACCAAATTCGTGGCGGGCATACCTGTCAACAATTTCGAAATCGCCCACATCCGCGCCGCAAACAAGGGCGGTCGCCGCTATGTGGCGAACATGACCGATGAGAAGCGCAACAGCTTCGATAACCTTGTTCTGCTGTGCATCGTCCACCACAAGATCGTTGACAAGATTCGCCCGGACGACTTTTCGATCGACGAGCTGCAGCGGTGGAAGGAAGAGCGCGAAGGTCCTGGACTGGCGGCGCTGCGAGGGCTGCGGGGATTGACCGAAGACAGGCTGCAGGAGCTGATCGGAGGATCCTTTGCCGAAATATCGAGCCAGATCAACGATGCTGTTGACCGTCTCGGCGCCATCGATGCCGAAGCTGCCGACCTGTTGCGTCCACTGGTTCAGCAGCTGGCCGAGTCTAAGTTCACGAGCCGGTATCCGAATGAGGACGTGGCCAGCATGCTGCTGACAGCAGGGCGGAGCTTGAGCCACCTCGAGACATCTGCAACGTCGCTTATGCAAGCGGCGGATAAGGCCGCAAACGTCGCCGAGATCGCCGGAACTCTTATCAACATCACGAAATCGCTGCAGTCGCTACTTGAGGGCTTCAAGGCGGTGGAGGTGCGCCTTGGCCGGTTTCGCGGAATTATGTAGCGCTTCTGGCCATGTTTGAGTTGCGGCCACGACATCGATGTATGCGAACCCGACGCCATGGAGGAGCCGCCCGATACGCACTCCGATACGCGGCCCCGAGAACGCCGCTGAACAGGACAAACAGCTTCAGACCGAAGTCTGGAGTCTCCGGGGCTACATGAACCCCAAGTACATGATCATCATGGCAGGCGACCTGCTACTTCCATGATCGCCGGGCCGGGCGGCGACCCACATAGTCCCGACGCCGCCCGGCTAGCTCCCGTCACCGCAGGGCATTCAAGTTCCCGGCCAACTCGACGTGGACCCCGTCGACCTCGGCGACCGCCACATAGCTGTGGCGTCCCACCGTGTGAGCGTCCTTCTAATACGGCAGTCACGTTTGGCTGCTGGGCTGCTGTAACTCGCGTCTGCGGTAATGACTGGTTCGGGCGAGGGCTTGGTGTCGGCGTCGCCAGTAGGACCAGCGCAGCAGATGGGCGATGTCGGGTGGTCGGTGGTACAGCGCGTTGATCAGGCGCCGGGTCTCGGCGACGGTCAGGGCGACCATCTCGCTCGTGGTGGTGCTGGCCACGGCCAGGGTGGTGAGGGTCAGGACGGCCAGGGCCAGCATCGCCAAGATGGTGAAACGGTGCCAGGAAGTCCAGTTCCGGCACTGGTACTGGTCCAGGCCGACCTGCCCCTTGGCGATCTGGAACGTCTCCTCGACCGTCCACCTGCTGCCGGCGACCCGGACCAGGGTTCTCAGCGGTGCCGGTCGCGGGGTCCAGCAGCGGTAGAACGCGAGGTCGCCGTCGCTGTTGCGGCGGATGAGCAGGCTGTGCAGGCCAGGCCCGTCGTCGTGGACACCGACCCAAGCCCAGTCGTAGAACCGCTCACCTTTGGACCCGGGTCCGCAGCTGCGCCGCTGCCAGGCCAGCTCCGACAGCCAGGACTCGGTCACGTCGACGCGTTCTCTGACCACGGTGGTGACCTGGGCGTAGTGGTTGCGGGCCACGGCCAGGACGTAGCCGATGCCCAGCTCACGCAGCCGTTGCCGTAGGGCCGGGTCACGGCCGTATGCCTCATCAGCCGTGACGAAGCCAACCTGGACTCCGGCGGCGACCGCCGCGTCGATCATCTGCACGGCAAGGGCAGGCTTGGTCGCGAACTCCAGGTCGACCGGGATGCCCGCCTGCCGGCAGCGGTCGGGGTCGGCGGTCCACGACTTGGGCACGTACAACCTGCGGTCGACCAGCGCCCGACCGTGCGGCGAGGCGTAGGCCAGGAACACCGCGACCTGGCTGTTCTCGATCCGCCCGGCGGTTCCGCAGTACTGGCGCTGCACCCCGACCGAGCGCAAGCCTTTCTTCAAGAACCCGGTCTCGTCGACCACCAGGACCGCGTCCGGGTGCGCCAACCCGCCGACCACGACGCTGCGCAGATCAGCGGCCACCGCCTCGGCGTCCCACACCGCCTCCCGCAGCAGCCGCTGCATCCGCGAGGGCCGTTCGTGCCCGGCCGCCTCGGCCAACTGCCAGCAGTTCTTCCTGTCGACTCCTGCCATCAGCGCCCGCACGAAGTCCCTGGCCACCAGCCGCGGCTCGACCCGCGTGAACCGGACCGCGATCCGGCCCATCACCTCGTCGAACACCCGCGACGCGGCAGGCCCTACGCTATGCGCAGCGGCCACCGTCTTGCTTATTGACTTGTCCACAACATTCGATGATCAGACGGTGGCCGCCCTCACGCATCCGGGCAGCTCAGAGCACGAACCGGCACTGCCGTATTAAGAGGCGGGGTGGCTGGTTGTAGGCCGTGTCTTGTCCGCACCCTGATTCCGCCCCAGGCCGGAAGACGGCTCATACCCTTCGACGTGCGAAAACACGGTCAACGATGGTCATCGTTGGTCGCCATTTTCCAACGTCTGACGGCCCAGACGGCCCAGCGGACCAGACAGACTCCGAACGCGGGAGCAGCGGCAATGGCGACTTGACGCTGCGCACCGTTCACCGCTTCCGGGGTTATCCACAGGGACTGCCCGGCGTCGACTTACTTCGATAGCGTCACTGACGAAGGAGATCTCGGATGAGGAGTTGAGTTGGCGTTCCGGGTGGAGCCGGAGGCAGTGACAACTGCTTCGGCAGAGTTTCATGTCAGTGCGGACAACCTGTACGCGGCGGCTGACTATCACGGGCAGTACACCGATTTCGGGCTGCTGGGCACGGGGATCATCGTGCTGTTCAACGGAACGCACGACGACTTCCAGGAGCTGCTGTCCAAGCGCCTGGCCGACGCAGCCCGGATGCTCACCGGCAGCGCCGACGAGCTCGCTTCGGCCGCGGCCGCCTATGGCCGCATCGACGAGGCAGAAGCCGAACGGCTCGACGGGACCTACCCGCCGGTGGCACGTGACGCCGTACCGGCGATGTTCGGCGGTGAGCCTCGATGAGTCTCGCACTCCCGGTCGATCCGCTGGTGCACCTGTCCCCGGCACAACCGGTCAGACAGACCGCTGAGGGCGGCTACGTCAGCGTCACCTCCGTCACCGACCTGTTCAGCGTCTCGGCATGGGTCAACGAGGCCGTCAAGGAGCTGACCGGCTTCGACATCCTCACCTCCATCGTCCAGCCCTTGTCCGGGGACTGGGAACGCATCTCCCGCTACGGCGACGCCCTGAAAAAGACAGCCGCCTGCCTACGCGGCATCGCCGATAACGTCGCCACCACCAACACCACCCTCGACTACCGCTGGAACGGCAACGCTGCCGACGCCGCCCACACCTACTTCGCCAGCACTCACCGCTCCCTGACCGCACACGCCGACGTCCTCGACCGTGCCGCCACCCAGTATCAGCAACTTGCCGTGGATGCCTGGACGCTGTGCGAGGCGGCCAAGGGCATGGTGCAGAGCATCATCGACAAAGCCCTCCTCGCGATGATCTACACCGCAGCAGGAACCGCCCTGTGCGAAACAGGCATCGGCGCCGTCGCCGGATACGCACTGGCGACCATGGAAGTCGCATCCCTCATGCAGGACATCAACCGCGCCTCCATGCGGATACAGACCGGCAACATGCTCCTACAGACCGGCTTCTCCCTCATGGCCGGCATCTCCAAGGAACTCCAGGACCTCGGCCCGATCCCCACCATCGGCGCCGCCTACGACCACCCCCTGGCCAGGTGACACCATGACCACCCCCGAGCCACTACACCCCGACACCACCACCGCAGCCCTGCTCACCTCGGCGCTCAAGACCATCGCCGCCACCAACCGCAACCCCGCCCTACGCGACCTGGCCACCGACCTGCTCGCAGGCAACATGCGACTCCACGACCTGGCCAACGCCACGAACACCGCCGAACTGCTGCTCGGCACAGCGGCCCGCTTCGCCCACTTCCGCGACACCCACACCGACGAACAGCTGTCACGCCTTGCGGCCTACACCGGCAAGTACGCCCAAGCGCTCCGCACCACCCTGGAGAAGGACAGCCACGATGGCTAACCCCAGCTGGGAAGACTTCCGCCGCACCGTAGCCTGGGCAGCACTGGGCTTCTGGCTCCTACTCGCCCTAGTCCCCACAATCGCCGTCGCAGTCCAGGCAGTCCGCGGCGACTTCACCGCGGGCGAACTTCACCGGATGCTCCTTCTCCTGGTCCCACCAACAGCTTGCTACTCCGTCGGCGCCTACAACGCGATCCAGATCTACCGAGCCAACAACCAGGCCCGAAGCCGAGCGCTAACCTGGCGTGTCGTCGCGGCATACGCCGTGGGTATCTCGATTTTTCTGCTGACCGCCGCGCTCACCCGGTAAACGCCACCGCATTAGGCAGCAGTATCCGGCGTACAGGTCGACTCGTCCGTCGCCCTCCAGAACAGGACCCGGCAAGTCAGTCTGAGCTGGCATTTCGTCCGGTATCATCGGTCGCCAACCGTCGTCGTTGGTCATCGTCTGGCTGCCCAACGACGGCCCAGACCACTATCGGACGGCCCAGGAACGGCCCAGCAGAGCGGAGGGCTGGCAGCAGAAGGGGGTGTCTTGTCGACGCCGCCGACCGACTGCAGCCCCTGGACTTGTCAGCATCTCCTGGCCTGCGCAAACGTGGTCAACGATGGTCATTGGTGGTTAGCGTTCGCGAACGCCTGACGGCCTGAAACGGCCTGGACGGCCCAGGTCAGCAGAACAGTCCTGAACGGGGGAGCAGTGGCATTGTCAACTTGACGCTGCTCCCCCGTTGAAGCTTCGCCGCCAGTTCCAGCCGCATCCGCACCGAACAACGATCAGTTCACTCGTCGGATGGACACTGGCCGGGCCAGCACACACCCAACGCGCCGATCCCGACTCAGCCTGAAGTTTTAGAACTGCGTAACCCTGACCGTTGTCGTCCGTTATCTCTCCGGAGGCGATATGGGCGATCGACAGATACCGCAAGATCATGAGTCAAACTTTCCATCGGTCGAGTTCGCAGCCCTGCTTCGGCGGCGACTGATGTCGTCGGCCCTAGCTCGACCCCAAGGAACTCGCCATAGATCGGTTGTAGATCTTGACGGACGACGGCGAGCGATCCTTGCAGAGCAGCAAAACGGGCACACCACGCCGAAAGGCCGGCTATTTGGGTTGCCAGATCTTCCCGACAATGGATATTGGCTGGATATCGCTGGCGTTACGGCGGCGTTCTCACTCAAGCCGAAGACAATCACGAGCTGGTTGGCGCGCGGTGGTCCGCGACACGCCCCATTCCCGCCTGCGCAGCGTTTTCTCGGAAGACTGTATTGGCCATATTCCGAAATTGACCAATGGTATGAAGGTTACAAGTCGGGCAATCCTGAGGGTTCCTAGGTGCGCGCGAGGCGGTTCTTCGAATCTATGAGAAGATGGAAACCTTCTGTCGCATTGCGGCGCGTGACGAGGTGATCAATGGCAGCCAGCGGGGCCCCAGAGCCCTGGCGTGATTCACGCATGAACTGGACGAAGCACCCCAAGTCCTGGTTCCGAGATGCGCTCGCATTTGCCAAGAAGTCCGAATGGCAGTTCCAAAAAATTAAAGGTCACGGCTTCGGGCAGGTTCGCTGCTGTGATCCCGACACCATCGACGATGATCCCTGCGAATTCTTCATCTTCTCGACGGGCGAGGGCGGAGAGGGCGCGGCTCGTGGGCTACGGCAGCTTGTCGCAAACTGTACGCACAAGTCGGGCGAATCGATAGGTGCGCTCGAGGCGCTAGTTCTGAAGGTCGAAAAGCTGATCGAAGCAGCGAATGCAAAACTGGATCATTACGAGCAAGACCAGGAATCCTTGAGTCTTCTAGCTCGAGCAGAAGAACTGGTTTCCGACATTGAAGAACAGGCAGCCACGATAGATTACCTGCTCAGCAAGGCTGTAACCCACAGTGAAGCCTCTAACGCTGCGCTGGCTCATGCCACTGAGTTACTTGAAGGCTACGGCCTAGCTACTGCGCGCATTCAGGAAGTTGTTGAAGAGGCGGCGGAAACCCATACCATGGCCACCAGAGCTGCCAGAACTCTTCCCAGTGCGGCCATGGTTAAGGGCCTACGCATCAGACTCGTCGACGCAAAAGCGCAACTCGCGACAGTGCGCCGTCGTTTGACCGAAGCGAAGCAGGTCGTGGGCGACTTGGAGTGAACCTGTTGGCAAATGCCAACAGGGTTTCGTATGCTAGTTCCTCTAGGTGCGAGGTGGGTGAGGTGAGATGTTGTACCGCATCCCGTTACGTGTAGACGGCATCAACTTAGATGATGATGCGACGCTTCGTCAGATCAGCCGGCATCTGGCCGATCTGGGTTGGGCTCGTGTCGGTGGACGGGTACTGGCTCTCATCTATGTTGAGTGTGAACCGGTCGGTGCGGCAATCCAGGCTGCACGACGTATAACAAACCACTTGAGCGCTACCGTCCATGAGGTTGACCAGGATCTCGTCAGCATTCCAGCTATTGCGATCCGTGCCGGCGTTTCGCGGGAAGCGGTTCGTCAGTGGGCGGATGGCACCCGTGGCCCCGGAGCGTTTCCTAGTGCCATTGGCGCCCTAGCTGGCGGCGATCGTGGTTCCCAGAAGGTTTGGCGCTGGGCGGACGTATCTCGGTGGCTAGCCGAACACTACGGCATTGAGGAAGATGACCTTCTTCTTTCGCCTGCTCAAGTCGCTGCCATCAACAACGCCTTGGCGCAGAACCACGATTCGATAGATAGCGAATTCGAAGTCGTAAGCTCCAGTGAGCAGACACTTCCCATGATTGAAAATGACCCTGAGCCAGTCGACCTGGGAGCAGCGCTCTCACGTCATATTCGAAACCGTATAACTGAGATTAGTGTTCAGGCCGGCGCAGATCTTCCCCGGACTTTCACTGTACAGTGGGTCCTGGCTCCTCATCATCGCGGGGCTTCGCATGGCAAGTCGTAAGGTGCGAAAGAGCGAAGGCGCTAGCAAACTTACAATCTCGGAAAACGATCTTTCGAGGCTTGTGGAGAAAACCCAACTAGAATCCGTGAAAATCATTAAATGGGCTGGTGAGGTTTTTTCCGAAGACTCCGATGGGGTCAGTCAAATCCGGCTGTCGTCCTCAAAGTCCGTAAAGACGCTAAGTCGTGCGTTCCAATGTCGGTACGACATGGCAGCAACGCTGTTTGCGGATGACGACCATGAACTGGCAGAAATCGAAGTTGTCGTAATCGCCTCGTTCATTCTTGACGAAGAAAAGATAAGCCGTGCGTTCGTCAATTCTTTCCTCGAAGAGGTCGGCTATTTTGTAATATTCCCTTACGCTCGTGAAGCGCTGCAAGCGATGTCTATGAAATTGGGCGTTGGGCCTTTTACTCTAGGCCTGTTGCAGCAAGGCCAGGCCGCACCCGCGACTGCGTCCGTACGGGGATACACGTTGGAACCCGGCTCGAAGGCTGAAGATCCGGTTGCCGATATGGCCTGACTGGCTGCTACACGGGTTAACCCGAGAACACCGTCAAGAGTGCCTTGACGGTGTTCTTTCGTATGACGCGAAGCCTCCTCTACGACCGAATGTCTGGATCGCCTAGCCCTCGTGGCTTCCTAACGAGTGGTGATCTCCTTGCGGCGGCGGTCTTGACCAGACCGCAGGGGCCGGGGGTCGGCGTAGCGCAGCGGAGTTGACCCCCGGGCGCTGTGGTACTGCCTTTGTGGTGACGACGTAAGGAGATCACCACCCGGACCACGGACCAAAGCCACCCACTCGCCTGGCGCCATCCGGGGCTGGATCTCTGCAGCGGTGGCCGGGGTTCGGGGCAGCGCCCCGAGGTCTTCAAGCGTCGGGCGCTTCGCTGATGGCAACCGCCGGCCTTCCACAGCGCAGTCGCCCGGCGGGCCGCGACCCGGCCGCGTGGACCCAGTCCCGGCTGGCGAGCCCAACCCCGGCGGCCCGGCGGCGACGGGCAGTTCCCGCCGCGGTTGTCGTCGACGCGGCCCTCCGATCCGCTGCCAGTACGCGCTAGGCGTCAGGGTAGGCGGCGCCGGGCGCAGGAGCATGCGACGCGGCCTGGCGCCGCGCCTGGACAGCGGCGCGTGACTCCTACCTGCCCAACCTGCCGACAGTCGGAAAGGGCCGGAACCGTCTCACGTCCGCATTAGATTGTTGTGCATGGATGAAGCGACCGCTCCTGTCGAGGATGCCGACAGGCCCGCAACTGAACGCGTCGAGGTCAGCCGTCGCGTGACGGCCGATGGACGCACCATCACCGTCCATGCGACTGGTGATGGGCAACGGGTACGGGTCCAACTCGCGATACAGGATGCAGAGGGCAATGAAGCCGGTCGTCTGAACGGTGAAATCGCCCTGGCTGACATGACCCAGGCAGGACAGACACTGGCGGCGTTGATCGGGTCGGTCGCGGTTGCGGTAGGGCAGGCGAAGCCAAGTCTCGGATTGGACCAGCTGCGCCAACGACACCCCAACGCGTACCGGCCGTGGACCGACGAGGCCGACGCGCTGCTCACCGAGCGTTTCCAGGCAGGCGCGCCATTGGTCGACCTGGCGGGCGAGTTCGGCCGCAAGACCAGCGCGATAGTTGCGCGACTGGTCAGGCTGGGTTTGCTGCCGCCTGATCATCCCCAGACTGACGCACAGTTGGCGGCTTACCTGCCGACGGCGGCGCGCGACGACAAGGTCGACTGGATCTGACCGACGGCGGCCTTCCTGGTCGCTACCCGGCACGCCAGCCGATGGGCGTGGTCATGATCGTCCGGCCTCCCATGGCCGCCGGACGACACTGACGCTCGATCGGCGGCGTGCGCGGCCCTCAGGGCAGCCTTGAAGTCGTACAGAAAGTTGTCACAGCATCATCTGCCGCCGCCTTGTGCTGTCCCGGTACCTGCTTGACATCGGCGTCCCAGGAGCTGCTTGACCGCCCCGGTCGCTGCGAGGTTGACCTAGTCGGCCTGTGCGTTCCGGTAGCGCCGCCACAGCAGCACGCGCCACTCGTTCGAGCCCTCCACCGGCTCGGACGTGACCAGCGGGGACGGGGCGGACTCCACCAGGTGGAGAAGCGTCCAAGCCAAGCCGAAGCAGTTATCACCGCCGAAGCAGCCCACCAGGAGCTGGGCCTCTTCGTCTGTCACTGGAGCTGCGATCGCGTGTAGCCGACGTTCGAGCTCCTCAAACGCCTCATCGCCGTCCTCAGAGTCGTCCTGCTCCGAGGGCAAGCCGCCAAGGCGGCAAAACGCCACGACCTCGTCCCTGACCGCCACAGCTGCTTGTCCTCCCCTGATCTGGCGATGAAGGTACTAGATCATCGGTCAAGCAGCTACTGTGACGGATCGGTCAAGCCTCTCCTGGGACTAGACACATCTGCCGCCGCCTTGTGTTGTCCCGGTAGATGCTTGACATCGGCGTCCCAGTGGCCGCTTGAAGGGTGCCGAGTTTGGCCTGTTGATCGCTTGATGTTTGCGAGCATCGCGCGATACGGGCCAGGCCGGGCTGCCAGGACAGAGTCACCGCCAACCACACAGCCCTTCATGCCAAGCGGTCAAGGGCCCGATCGGCACACAGCCGACCGGGCCCCTTCTGATTGCCTTTCACCAGTTCAGTCGCTATGCGCGCGGCTTGACCAGTTCCCTGGATGGACCGACGATCGACGGCCCCCACCCATTAGTTGATCATGCGAGGTAGCGATCATGGCGAAACGAACTCGTGCCACACACCGCATCAGACAAATCGAAGAGATGGCCACCAGGCGCGTCGCAATCTACCTGCGCCGCTCCACCGACGAGGAACACCAGCCGTTCAGCCTCG
Source organism: Catellatospora sp. TT07R-123 (assembly GCF_018327705.1). Taxonomy (NCBI): domain Bacteria; kingdom Bacillati; phylum Actinomycetota; class Actinomycetes; order Micromonosporales; family Micromonosporaceae; genus Catellatospora; species Catellatospora sp. TT07R-123. The sequence continues at coordinate 2,647,682 of NZ_BNEM01000002.1, forward strand.
AGGCCCAAGAGGCAAAACTGCGCGCCTTCGTCGCATCCCAGCCGGGCGAGTGGCAGATCGTGGCCGTCTACTCCGACGACGCCTCCGGGGCCACCACCGACCGACCGGAATTGCAGAAACTCCTCCGAGCAGCCCGTGCCGGCCTGTTCGATACCGTGCTCGTCTACCGCGTAGACCGGTTCTCCCGCCGCCTGCGCGACCTGGTCAGCCTGCTAGACGACCTGACCGAGGCCGAGGTCGTGTTCCGATCGGCCACTGAGCCGTTCGACACCTCCACTCCGGTCGGACGCATGCTCGTACAGATGCTCGGTGTGTTCGCCGAGTTCGAACGTGAGGTCATCATCGACCGCGTCATCGCCGGTATGGAGACCAAAGCCAAACAGGGCAAATGGAACGGCGGCGCCCGACCCGTCGGCTACGTGGTCGACCACGCCTCCCAGAAGTTGGCGATCATCGACTCAGAGGCGAGTCTCGTCCGACTGATCTTCGACTGGTACACCCGCGAGCGGCTGGGCACCAGATCGATCGCCACCCGGCTCAACGAGCGCGGCCTGCGGACCCGTTTCAACAAGCCCTGGTCAGCGCATACCGTCGAGGGCATCGTCACAAACCGGGTCTACCTCGGCGAGAAGAAGTTCGGCGAGATCGTCGTAGCCGGCGCCCACCCCGCGATCATCGACACCTCACAGTTCGACCTCGCCCAGCGCATCCTGGGCAAACGCAGCGCCGACATCGGCCAGCGCGCTGCCAACTCCTCCGACTACGCCCTGACGGGAAAGATCCGCTGCCCCGAATGCGGACGCAAGTACATCGGCACCGCCGCACACGGCCGCAGCAACCGCTACCGCTACTACGTCTGCTGGAGTCGCGCCCGCTACGGCAGCAAGGCCGGGTGCAACCTCCACCGCTTCAACGCCGACGCCCTCGAAGCCGCCGTCACCCAGGCATTGCTCGACTTCTACAGCGCCGGCTACGACCTCATCTACCGCGCCATCACCGAGTTCCAGGACGAGCAGCACAAGACCGCCCGCAGCAGCACTGACCAGATCGAGGCAGTCCGACGCGAGCTCAGGCAGACCGACGCGGCCCTCGACAAGTACCTCGACGCATTCGAACGGGGAACGTTCGACGACCAAGACGCCAACGTGCGCGAACGGTTGGCCGCCCTTAAAGAACGAGGCAAGCAGCTGCGCGCCCACAAGGCGCAGCTGGAATTCCAAACAACCCAGCCTGCCACCGCGCCAACCCCCGCGCAGCTCGCCCAGATCACCGCCCAGATCGGCGAGATCATCAGCCGAGGTAGCCCCACGGTACGAAAGGCGCTGTTCGAAGCCCTCATCGAGGAAGTCCAGATCAACTCGGACGACAGCCTGACACCGGTCTTCCGGCTACCATTACTGACCAACGACGAAGGGCCAGCCCTAGACGGACCAGCCCTTGCAATCATCGGTGACGCGAACCTGGTTCGCGCACTGCTACCTATGGTGGGCCGCACTGGGATCGAACCGATCAGACCGTCACGCCTGTCGCCTCCGCCGAACCGGTGGACGATCATGGACATCAACCCGCTAGTTCACCTCGTTAACAGCCTAGCAGCCGTCATCGATGCCTGGGTAGATCTTGGCACGAGTCCCAGCCCGGAGGCTGCCGTGCCACCAAAGTTTCAGCATCCCGATGACGACAATCCCCTCGGGAACATGATCCGCCGCATCGCGGTCTTGGTCTAGCCCGACAGGGCGGACGCATAACCTCCGCAAAGTGGGCTGATGCACTCATCTGCCCGCTGCCGAACTTGTCGTTTCGGCGACCGGAACAATCCTGAACATTCAGCCCCGTCAAGCGTTGCTCGCTGGACTTTTCCGCACCCGCCAAAACTGAATGGAGGTTCCCGCATGGCAAATATCCGCGCGCGAGACCGCAGCGCATTTCCATTGGGGAACAGTGCAGAACAGCGATCCCGAACAGCCTATATCAACCAATGACGACTACAATCCAGACGGGCCGGGACGCAATTCAGGCGACCTGTCGGTGATCCCACCCAATACACCACCGACGTTCGGCGCACGCGCCACCAAGGTGCTGCTTCGGCTTTTACTCGACGTCCGTGACAAGCGCAGGAGCCAAGGGAACAGTCACACAATGGAGTCTCAATGAATACACACCACCTCCTCGGAACATCGCGTTATGCGAATTGTTTCGCGTTCTACGGACGAGTCTCCACGGAGGACAACCAAGACCCCGAGTCATCGCACAATTGGCAATTTATGCTCGCCGATAATCTCATCAAGCCCCTTGGCGGAAATATAGTCGACAGCTTTTTCGACGTGGGCTCTAGCCGCTCCATTCCATGGCCTCGTCGCCCCGACGCAACCCGGCTCCTAGCGGCCCTCAGAGACCCAAACCGAGGCTTTGACAACGTGGTCATCGGTGAGCCCCATCGCGCGTTCTACGGCAACCAGTACGGCCTAACGGCTCCGATCTTCGCCCACTTCGGCGTCAGATTGTGGGTGCCCGAGGTCGGCGGACCTATCGATCCGGACAACGAGGCCCATGACCTGGTGATGTCGGTCTTCGGCGGCATGAGCAAAGGCGAGCGGACCCGCGTGAAGGTGCGGGTCCGTAGCGCCATGGCCACCCAGGCGCTCATACAGGGCCGCTACCTCGGCGGACGACCACCGTACGGCTACACGCTCAAGGATCTCGGTCCACATCCAAATCCGCAGAAGGCTGTCGACGGCAAACGCTTGCAGGGCCTTACGCCAGACCTACAGACGGCCCCCGTCGTGCAACGCATCTTCCGCGACTTCCTCAACGGAAACGGGATCTTCGCGATCGCGGAGGCCCTGACCAGCGACGGAATCCTCTCACCTTCGGCATACGACCAGGAGCGCAACCCTCATCGCAACGGTCGCGCCTGGGCGAAAAGTGCCGTCCGCGTGATTCTCACGAACCCGCGCTACACCGGTAGACAAGTCTGGAACAAGCAGCGCACCGACGAGGTGCTTGTAGACGTGGATGATGTGGCACTGGGGCACATGCCCGTCATGCGGTGGAACCCCCGGGATAAGTGGATCACCTCGCAAGAGGTCGTACACGAGCCTCTCGTCAGCGACGAGGTCTTCAACACCGCTCGCGATCTGCTCGGGTCGCGGGCACACACGCCCGCCGCCCACAAGCCACACCGCACACGGCACCCGTACGTCTTCAAGAGCCTCATCTACTGCTCGGTGTGCAACCGCCGCATGCAGGGCCAGCACTCCCACAACGTCGCCTACTACCGCTGCCGCTACCCCTCCGACTACGCCCTGGCTAACCGTGTCGACCACCCCAAGAACGTGATCATGCGCGAAGACCAGGTCAGCGGCCCAATCGACCACTGGATCGCCTCCGCCTTCGACCCCTCACGACGCGACCAGACGATCGAACTGTTAACTCGCCAGCTCGGCGCTGAGGTCCGCCCGGCGATTCCACGGCAACGGGCCGCTGGCGACATCACCGCGGAGTTCGACAAGAAGATCGCTCGGTACAGGCAGGCCCTCGATGAGGGAGCAAGCCCGGCGGTCGTGGCGGGTTGGATCGCCGAGGCTGAGCAGCAACGCGATAAGGCACTGGCAAGCGGTCCCGCTGCGTACGAACCCGACGCGGTCAGCTCGATGACCACCGAGGACATCGCCTCGCTCATCACCGAACTGGGAAACATCGCTGTGGCGCTGGAAGAAGCAGAACCAGAAGACAAGCTCGACCTGTACCGGAGCCTGCACCTGAAGCTGACGTACTCAGCAGAAACACAAACGGTGCACGCCGAGATTGATCTTGGCAAGCACCGTTGGGATTTGGTTGGTGTCCGAGGGGGGACAGGGGCATAGCTTTACAGCACCGGCGATGGAAACCGGTGTCCATGCGTCCCGACGATAGTGCATCAGACGCTATATGGTCAACTCGGCCAGGCAACCTCCCAAGCTGGGAGTTCAGCCACATGCTAAGCGTCTTAGGCTCGTGTCGTGTCCTAGCCTCGAACCTACATGACACTGGCTCGACGGGTCCAGCGGATGCCTTTGGCTTCATCCTTCGAGGTGATCGGCCAGCTGCCTTCCCCCGGTTTAGCTCTAGCCCGGCAGGCGCGGGGAGGCTTGCGACCTGCCCTGCGACGCCCCTGCCCCGCCGCCTCGAAGCACTCTGGGATGTGGCCGCGGCCAGCGTGACAGACCAGCCGGCTCACTGGCGCCGCAGCGTCGACCACGACCAGGATGTCAAGGTCACAGGGCTGCCAGCGGCCGACCGCGATCAGCTGCTCAGTCACACCGCGCAGCTGTCCGGTGGTAACGACGGCGGCGTCCTCGCCGGGTGCAGGATTCATCGCGCCCGGCGGACGATCTCTAGAGCGCGGATGACCGTCATCTCAGCAGGCGCGCTCAGCCCCTGCAGTTCTGCGTCGGCCAACTCGCGTAGCTGGGCACGTGCCCATTGCCGGAGCTGGTCATCGTTCAGTTCCGCCGGTGCCGTGACGACGCCGACCAGGATGTGAGCCGCTACCCGGGTGTGAACTCCGGCCCGAATCCAGGCAACTACCTCGGGACTCTCCGCGCCGACCCGCACCGCGAGCGGCAGAAGGGTGAGACTTCTGACAGCATCGCCGGGCAGATTCCATATCACGTCGGGTTCGTGTTCTCGACCGGTGGAGACGATCGCGGCGAGACTGCCCGCGACGAGGGAGAGCCCGAATCGGAAGCCGTCTGCTACAACGGAGACAACACGCGGTAGAGGGTCGCGGCGGCCGCGGTTTGCGTTCGAGTTGACCGCCGTGCTGTGGACGTTCTCCGCCACGGAGATGAGCGGCTGCCCGCGCATCCATGCGTGCAGCGCTTGCCGGTAAGCGTCCCAGCCTGCAGCGCGGTCGCTTGCACGGTCCCGGTATATCGCCGCGAGCCTGCTGGAATCGCCGTATGGCTTGGGTGGAAGGACGCGGGCGAGCGCGTCTAGGGGTAGGGCGCCGAGTAGGTCGATGAGCAGGTCTGCCCAGGCGCTGATACTGGCTGGCGCTGCTCCGTTTTCGAGGCGGTGTCGTAGGCCCCGGTAGAGCCGGACTGTCTCTGGCAGCGCGATGCCGGACTGGTGTGCGGCGTGCGCAACCCAGGATGGCACTGCTTGCTGGGCCATGTATGCCTGTCCGACGCTATTGATCACGCCCGCGATGCCCTCGGCGAAGGCCCGGACTTCGCTGCGGTGGACGGCCCAGGTCTTGGCCACGACCTCCTGGGCGCTTTGGGGGTCGTCGGCGAAGGACAGGAAACTGAAGGCGGTCTGCTCGGCGTGGGTCATCGTGTCGAGGCTGAGGTTGCCGTCCATGATGTCGCGGACCAGGCCGTCGAGGGAGCTGGCGATGTCGGTCGAGGCGTCTTCGTCGCGCAGGAATTCGGCGCTGTTGATCGCTCTGGCAGCGTCAGCGGCAGAGCTAAGCCCTATCGCGTTGTTTGGGACGACGATCGCGAGCGAGCGGGGGGCGACGTGCGCTCGTCCAGCTCGTCCGATGGCGTTGAGCAGTTGGGCGCGTGCTCTGTTTCTGGCTTCCTGGCCACCAGCGTTGGCGTCGAATCCGATCTTGGTGCCGCCGATGATCACTGCGGTTGCCGGCAGGTTGAGGCCTTGGGCCATGGTGCCGGTGGCGAACATGGCTCGGGCGGTTTCTTGTTCGAAGGCGAGTTCGCTGGCGCGTTGTTCCTCGCGCAGCAGCGCGCTGGTGTGTACCGCTACGCCTTTGTGTAGCAGGGGGCGCAGTGCAGACGGGACGCCGAGTTCAAGATCGGCTAGGTGCAGGTGTGCTTCGACCTCGTCGGTGGTCGCCGTGACTGCTTGCCTGAATCCTGCGATCTTGGTTGCGGCCAGGAAACTGTCGTGCCGGTTGGCCGGTAGGAAGGCGAGGACGTTGTCTCCGTGTTCGCCCAGGCGTTGCGCGATGGCGGCAGTGACATTGGTGCAGTAGCCGGAGTCGTTGACGCTGTCGTCGCGTTCGACCTGCAGTTCGATCTCGATGTCGGTGGAGGTCAACAGGTAGTCCTCGGGCCTGCTGCTCACCCATGGTCCCTGAAGTCCCGAAAGCAGTGCGAGCGGCGTTTTGAACCGTTCGCGAACTCGGTGCGGGCCCATGGCGGCGAGGCGGGCCGCCGCTGCTTGCCATCGGCTCTCGCCGCGCTGGCGGTCGATCCCGACGACGGAACGCACGGTGCGTGTCGGGCGCCAGGGAGCGTCGATCACCACCGTGGGTGTGTCGGTGGCGTCTTGGAGCCAGTTCGCAAGGTCTTGAGGATTGGCTATGAGGGCTGACATCAGTAGCAGCCGTGCCTTGGGGGCGCGGTGCATGATCTCGGCCAGTACGAGTTCAGCGATAGCGCCGCGACCGTTGCGCTCACCGAGTAGGTGTGCTTCGTCGAGCACGCATAGCTTGAGCTGGGCGAAAGCCGCGGGGTTCTGCCGTAGTGCGAGCGAGCACTTCTCTGGCGTCATGACCAGGACGTTGCGGTCGCCGATATCGATCATGGATTCGCCGGCGAGTTCGGTGTACTCGGCCCCTCCGATGAACTCCTGCACCCGGTCGCGGCCAAACACCTCGGCGGTGTGCCTGCGGATCTGGCCGACCAGTGCGTTTGTGGGCGCCAGGTAGAGAACCCATCCGGTAGACAGGGCGTGGCTGATCGCGAGTTCTGCCACGGACGATTTGCCTGACCCAGTGGGTACAGCCACGACGGCGTGGGCGGATGGGCCGGGTAGCGCTGCCTGAGCGTAGAGCTGGGCGGCGGGCCAGAGCAGTGGTCGGCTGGATGCTCGTGTTCTCTGGTATCCGACGAACCCGCCGTCATCGTCGGGTGGGGGTGGGACAGTTCGAAGCGATCGGCCCTGCGAGCTGTCGCACGCTGCCGCCAGTAGCAGCAGCAGGCGGTGCAGGTCTGGGTGCGCCGCTGGCTCGGGTGAGTCTTGTTGCCGGTCCTCTAGCAGTTCGGCGAGTCTACGCAGTTCAAGTCCCGCATGCGGGTCGTCCGGGCGCCCGAAGGTGAGCCAACGGACATGATCACCGACGAGTACGCCGAGTCGGCGCCACAGTTCATGGCGGACCGCTTGCCGTAGTGATGGCAAGCGGTCAGATGCGGGGGGCGGTGGGGTTGGCATGTCGGTGATCGGGGTGAGCCTCACCAGGTGAAGAATCTGAGCGAGGGCCCATTCGGCAATCGCGTCGTCAGGGCCGTCAGTCGGCTGGGCTTCGAGGGCAGCTGCAGCGAGGTTGGCGTTGGCGTCGTATCCAGCGATCAGGTAGAGCAGCGACGCTTCGACGTGCTCCATCCGAACCAGGGAGCCGAATAGGGAGTACGGCTCGTTGAGTTCGGACGGGTCCGAGGTCTCGTCAGCGATCATCAGCGCCTCGGCGGCGACGAAGGCGCAGGCTTGAGTCGTGGCAGGCTCGCCGTCCAGGGGCAGGATTGCGTGCACTTCAAGCGCTGTCGCCAGGCGGCGCAGGACCGCCGGCCGGACCTGCTCGTCGCCGCCGTCGACGCCGAACCGACCGTCGGTCGATTCAAGCCAGGCCCGGGTGAGCAGCCGTCTGATCTCTGCCGGTTCCAGGCCGGAAATGGCAGGCAGAGCTTGCAGGAGCTGTTCTATCCCCCGGTTGAACATCAGATCACGACCTCGTCCACGGCGGCGCGCATCGCATCGGCGACCCGGTCGAAGAACGCGTGGAAGTCGTCGAGCTGCACGACGATGATCCGGCGCCGTTCGAGCGGTTGGCGAAGCGATGCCAGAATCGGGCGGCTGGTGGCGAAGTTGTAGGCCGTCTCGTGGACGATCATCGGCAGGTAGGCGGCGTTGGTCTTCCAGAGTTCCTGGCTGACCTGGGGCTTCAGGTCGTCCGAAAGTACGTAGCGGAACGACATCACCGCGTCGCGCAGGTCCTGTTCGTAGACGCCGTTCTCAAGTTTGACGAATAGTCCGATCGCCTCGCCGAGGTTTCCCGAGGCGTACTTCTGTGTCGACTTGCTCTCACCGATGGCGATGCCGAGTACGCCGGCCTTCACGTACGTGCTGACCGAGTCCAGGCCCTGCCGGGTGGCGGTCGGATGAACCCGCTTGAGCGTTACGACCTGTCCGTCCGTGCACGAAGTCTCCTGCCGAGCGCTAAGCGCCAGCAACGCATGCCCTACTCCTTCGCCGATCCAGGCGTTGCGTTTGGTATCACGAAACCGTATCTCCCCGTCCGTGGTGAAGACGTTGGTCGTTCCAACCAGTGCCGTGACGGTCGACTGGATCTCAGCATGACCGTCAGGGCCGTATGCGAGCAGTTGGGAAGACAACTTTGCGTCCAGCTCCACGGCCCCGGCGAGTGCTCCGACGAGGTAGCGGCCAAGGGCGACCGGTACCTCCGGCTTACTCAGGCCATTGATCGCTACAACGGTATGCGTGTCGGCGGCCTTGCCTTTGTTGAAATCGATCGCCTTTTCGAGGTCGTCGAGTGCGTCGGCCAGCAGTGCGATCGGATCACGGCCGCCCATTTCCCCTCCACACTCGCGTAAGCCGGCGCGATACCTGGATACCGACGATTGGCTAGTCACCACTTGGCGTGCCGAATACGCTAGCGGTTGTCGACGATCATCCGTCACCCCACCCGCGAACAGAGCGGATCAACCTACTTTGGCACCTCTCCGCGGAAGGTGGGGCCGCCGCCCGCCCACCGGCAGGCCGTGGAGAGTAGCAGCTGGGAACACCCCCGGACCAGGTGACGCAACGAGCGAGCCAGGCAGGCGATAGCGGGCACGCCGGGCGAGGCCGCGTCGGTGCCCGCACTGCGGACGCCGGCCCGCCGCCTCCTGAGACTCTGCTTTCCCATGCCGACGGCGCGACCGGACGCCGACGCGGTCGCGGCTGCCCAGCAGATTCACTCAGACGGTTGAGCAGGTCGGGCAGTTTAGGTACGACACAGCGGCGCTCCCCCGGTGCTCCAGTGAGAGCTGCTCGGTCGGGTCCGACACGACGGGCGGGTAGGCTGCTGTGCGCCCGCTCGATGTGCTGCGGCCGATCGCAGCGAGAAGGGCATCCGCTGAGGCGGACTACCTCTACCCGCCGCGGCATGAGCACAAAGCGAAGCCAGCTCAGTAGCCGGTGTTGATCTGTGTCACTGGATGCGCCGGCATCTTGCCTGTTGTGACGAGTTCTTCGTCGCTGAGTTCGCCGGCGATTCGGGCCTAGTTCATGGCGCTCACCTCGAACCGCGCGAATCCGTTCGGTGCCCTCGAATCGCAGCTCCGGCAGTGTGAGCCGGCACACCTGACCGCCGCCATACCTGGCGGCGCTCAAGTCCATCGATGGTCACAATGGCGTCACGCACACCAGCGCGTCGCCAAAACCTACCTGGCCCTGAGAGCGAGTCGTGGCCCCATCTGGGAGCGGAGCTGGGCTCCACCCGTGGTTTCGAAGATGTGGTTTTGGCCCCAGGTGCTGATTACCAGCTGCGCCATTCGTCGGTGACCTCGTGTCGGGTGAGGCGTCGGGTCTGTGCGACAGCGTCGAGGTCGACGCGGGTCCGCACCGTGGCCACCATCGTCGGCGCGGTCGGCGGCGCCCGTCATCCCGAACACAGCCGTGCCGTGCCGTCCTGGCCGGACGTGACCCGGCGGCTGCGCGTGCAGGCGGCCGACGCGGCGCTGGCCCGCCTGGCGGCGGGCCGGCTGCCGACGACGGCCCGGTTCCGGCCGGGCCCGCCCTGACGGCGGGCCCGCCGCCGGTCAGCCCCAGTTCTGGCCCGCGGGCTGGCGGGTGGTGGCGTTGATGCGGTTGAAGAAGTTGGTCGTCGCGATCCACAGCACCAGCGCCGCGAGCTCGGGTTCGCTGAAGTGCTTGGCCGCGGCCTCCCAGATGTGGTCGGGTACCGGGTCCGGCCGGTCGGCCAGCCGGGTGGCCGCCTCGGCGAGTTCCAGCGCGGCCCGCTCGGCCTCGGTGAAGTAGTCGGTCTCGCGCCAGGCCGCGACGGCGAACAGCCGCTCGTCGGTCTCGCCGGACTTGCGCATGGACCGGGCCCCGGAGTCGACGCAGGCGCTGCAGCCGTTGATCTGGCTGGCCCGCAGGTGGACCAGTTCCAGCGTCGACTTGGCCAGGCCGGCCGAGTGCGCGGCCTTGTAGAGCAGGTTGATCCCCTTCACGGCGTCGGGGAGCAGAGCCGCGGGGTTGTTCATGCGTGCCTGCACGGCATCCTCCATTAGGATCTTGAGGTTCGCCGGGCCTGTCACATCGGCCCGATCTCGTTCGTCATCGGTATGACGGGCCGCTTCCGAGTGATGTGACAGATGTGGCCTGCATCACATTTTATGGTGATTCGGGGAGGTAAGAGAGATATGCGGGATCAGGACGGGTTGGCCGGACGCTTCGAGCAGGACCGGGGACGGCTGCGCGCGGTGGCGCTGCGCATGCTCGGGTCGTCGGCCGAGGCCGACGACGCCGTGCAGGAGGCCTGGCTGCGACTGAGCCGGTCCGACGTCGCCGAGGTCGACAACCTCAGCGGCTGGCTGACCACCGTCGTCGGCCGGATCTGCCTGGACATGCTGCGTTCGCGCAGCACCCGGCGCGAGGACTTCCTCGACGACCAGACCGACGACGACCTCGCACCCGCCGCCACGGTCGCGGGGACCGATCCCGAACAGCAGACGCTGCTGGCCGACTCGGTGGGGCTGGCCCTGATGGTCGTGCTGGACACCCTTTCCCCCGCCGAACGGCTGGCGTTCGTGCTGCACGACATGTTCGCGGTGCCGTTCGACGAGGTGGCCCCCGTCATCGGCAAGTCACCCGACGCCGCCCGGCAACTGGCCAGCCGCGCCCGCCGCCGGGTGCGGGGCCAGGCACCTGACAACGCCGTCGAGGACCAGGCCCGCCGCCGCGAGGTCGTCGAGGCGTTCCTGTCGGCCGCCCGCGAGGGCCGCTTCGAGGCGCTGCTGACCGTGCTCGACCCGGACGTGGTGATGCGTTCCGACGCCGCCGCGGTACGGCTGGGCTCGGCCGCCGAGATCCACGGCGCGTCGACGCTCGCCGACTACTGGAACGGCAAGGCCGCCGACGCCCGCGTCGCGCTGCTCGACGGCATCGTCGGGGCCGTATGGGCCCCCCGCGGCAAGGTGCGTGTCGCGCTCTCCTTCACCGTGACCGACGGCCGGATCACCGGCATCCGCCTCACCGCCGACCCGGAGAGGCTCACCGAGCTGGACGTCGCGATCCTCAACTGAGCCACGCCCGCCTCAGCGCGCGTCGCTGAGGCGGGCGATCTCCGTGAGCAGGTAGCGCTGTTCCGGGGTGCTTGCCATGCCTGCGGCGGCCGCTTTGAACTGGGCCACCGCGCCCGCGCGGCCGCCGGCCAGCTCCAGCAGGTGCCCGCGTACGGCGGCCAGCCGGTAGTGGCCGGGCCGGCTCTGCGAGCGAGTCATGGCCTCATCTGGGAGCTGGGCTGGGCTCCACCCGCCACCACACAAGCGGTATCACCGAATGACACCAACCCGGGGCCAGAACTCACCCACGATCATGAAGCTGAAGATCGCCAAACGGGCCCTAAACCGACTCCCAGGCGGGGCCAGCTCTCACCCCCGAGGCCACCTACCACTACCAGCGAAGACTCTGCTTTAGCCCACTGCCATGGAGTCCTAAGAGATCCCTTAGTCGCGACTCATCGCCATAGCAACGTGTCCATGCGCGAAGTGCCACGGGATCCGCTCCTGCTCGAGCAGCAGGCCTCGGTCTCGTTCGGCCGCGTAGGCGGTCAGGTGGAGATACAGCTCGCGCTCGCCGGGTGTGAGCCGATCGGGGTTCCGCCTGTCAGGTGCCGTGCCGTCGACCGCCAGGTGCCGGAACCGGTCGAGGGTTTCGCAATCCATGAGGATGCTGGTGGCGTCGACGCCGTGGCCACGCAGGTCGTTGAGAAACACCAGTCCAGGCCCGTCGATGTCGCCCCAATACAAGACCTTGCGCGCGGCCTTCACCCAGTGGATCTTGCCGTAGTTGGCGACGCTGAAGCCTTGCCCGTGCAGGATGACGGTGCCTGGCATGTCGTCCGTGAACGCGTAGGCCGACTCCTTGTTCTCGATGATGAGCACGACGTCTGGTTGCTTGAGCCAACGGTTGAGGTCGTCAACGGCTGTGGCCAGATGCCGCATCCCGCCGAGGTTCTCGCGCAGCGCCGGGTCGCATACCACGACCTGGATAAGCTCTGGTGGCGTGCGCAGGCCGAGCCGTTGATGCAGGCGCCTGGTCGCTGCCGGGGCGGCCGATTCTGGGTCGGTCTGCCCGCCGCCGTGTCCCAGCAGGTTGACGACCAGCTGGGTGTGTCTTGCCAGCCATTTGGTGTCGATGCCCTCGATCGGCAGCTGTCTTAGCAGCATCCCCGACGCGGGGTTGGCCTTCAGCCAGGTGACGGCATTGACGAGTCGCGCGAAGTCCGTTTCGGGAAGTTCGGTGATGCGGCGGATGATGCCGGTGAAGTCAGCGTCAGGAAAGGCCCGCTGGAGTTGGACCAGTCGCCGTCCGCAGCGCCGCCAGGTCTGGGCCGTGTCGAAGTCGGCTGCGGCGACGTCGTGCGGCTGGCCGAAGACCAGAGTCTGAGGGAGGGCGTGAACGCCCGTGGGGAAGCGGGCGTTAGCGTAGATGATCTCTCCCGGACCCGTGTAGTCCGCCCAGCGCTGGGCCCACTCGTGGCAGGCGACGGGGTCTTCGGACCTGGCCCGCGTGTCCGGCGGCTGCAGCGAGAGCCGCATCGGCCAGGTGCCCAGGCCGCGTGCCCAGTCGGGGTAGACGGCGGCGAACCGCTGCCTGACCAGGGCGGTGATCTCGTCGGGGTCACGCACCGGCGTCACCGTCGAACTCCTGCCCACGGCGGGCGGCGAGCTCACCGAAGGTGGCCGAGGCGGCGTTGGAGTGGGCGCCGTCTGCCGCCATGCGCTTTTCGACGAGGATCGCCTGGCCGATGAACGGTTCGACGATGCCGGACATGCGGATGGGTGCTGCGATCAGCATCTGGAATCCGAACTCGTCGAAGACCGACAACGCCTGTGCGGAGAAGGTCTCGTCGGACTTGCTGAACGCTTCGTCGAGCATCAGCGGGGCAAAGCGCGGCCGGCCGTCGGAGTCACGGTCGGCGAGGTTGTAGCTCAGCGCGGCGGCCAGGCAGAACGCGACGAGTTTTTCCTGCTCCCCGCCGGAGTTGGCGGCCGTGTTGCGGTAGGTGTGCACGGTCGCCCCGTCGGGGTCCTTCTCGCTGCCATAGAAGGTGTAGCTGTTGCGGACGTCGAGCACATCGGTGCGCCATCGCCGTGCTTCAGTAGTGTCGGAGGTGAACAGGGCCATCAGGTCACGGACGCGGCGAAACTGCGCCACGGCTTTGCCGCTGTCGCTGCGGACACCGGGAGCCAGGCTCAGCAGCTCGTCGACCCGTGCCCGGAACGCCTTGACCTCCGCGGGCGGGTTGAACGTGCATGCGATCTGCAGATGGGTGCCGGAGTTGAACTCCACCCGTCCCAGCCCGATGTTGACCATGTCGACACGTTCCTGGATCTCCTGCGTGGCTTTCTCGATCGCCCGCTGCAGCATCCCGATCGACGGGACCATGTCCTCGCTGATCATCTGCTGGAAACGCGTCATCGCCTCCGGCAGCTTGCGGGCGGCGATCTCGTCATGCAACGCGGCGAAGTCGGCTCCGCACTTTTCGACGTCGCCGCTGGTGTCCGGTGCAGCATCCCGCCATTTCTCGATGAACCCGTCGACGGCCCGTTTCATGAGCATGACGGCGTTCTGCCTGGTCGTGTCAGCCGCACCGGTTCTGCGTTCCAGTTCACGACGAAACGTGGTGCGGATCTGAGCCATGTTGTCCGGTGAACGCGTCAGCACAAGTTCGGCCAGGACCTCGTCGAGGTAGCGGCGGTCGTCTTCGTCGTGGATCTCGTGAGGTCTGCGCTGCTCCTGTTCGTGCTCGTCGACCAGGCTCGTCTGCCGATGTGACTCGCCTTCGATGCGTTTGGTGAGCAGCTCGCATGCACCGACGAGCTTCCGCCAGACGCTCTTGGCGTCGTCGCGTCTTTCTTCCAGGCGCTGCAGGTCCACGTCCCCGGACCGGATCTCGGCCAGCCGGCCTTCGAGCTGTTCGGCGTCGCCGGCTGCTTTCCAGTGATCGAGCTTTGACCATATGGTGTGTTTGGTGGCGGCACCGGCTGCTTGCTGCGCGGCAGACAGCGCATGGTCACGTCGGCTCAGCGTATCTGCCGCGTCGTTGGCTTGCTTGCTGTCACCGACGAGCGCGGAGACCTCTGCTTCCAGGGCTGCCCGTTTCGCCGCGGTGTTCGCGCCGAGGATGTACGACGATGGATTGGTCAGCTCCGGCCGATCGTCCTTGCGGTAGTGGTTGCCGGGCAGCTTCAACGTTCCTCGCACGGTGACCCCGATGCGGTGCTGGTCGAGCTCACGAGCGGTGTCGACGCACACATGGTCGAATCGGGCCGTGATCTGCGCGGCCAGCCACAACCCGGACGGGTGATCGGTGTTCACGGTGAGCTTGGCGGCAAGGGTCTCCGGCCGCGGCCGCGGCCGGTGCGCCGAGGTGGCGGTGACGACGCTGTACTCGACGATCCCCCGCATGTCATGCGTGTCGATGAACTCCTTGATCGGCCGCTCGTGGCGTTCTGGCACCAGCAGCCGAAGGCCGAAACTGCGCAGCACCTTCTCGGCCGCCGGCCGCCAGCGCTCCTGGCCCTCGGCGACGTCGATGAGTTCCGCCGCGAACGGCAGGTCCGCCGCTGGCACGCCTACAGCCTGGGCGATAGCGTCACGGCGCTGCGCCTCCCGAGCCGGGATCAGGCTCCTGGCCACGCGAAGCGCCTGCAACTCGGCGGTTTTGCCCTGCAGATCCTTCTCCAGCTGCCCGGCTTCTGCGAACGCCGCCCTCAGCGTGGGCGCCAGCTGCTCGCGTTCGGCACGCGCTGACTCCGCCAACTGCGGCAGCTGCGATCGCAGAGCCAGGAACTCCGCTTCGGTCACCGGCGCCGAACGCCCCAGCAGAGCAAGCTGCCCGCCGTAGGCGGCGTAGGCGTCGCGGCGTGCTTGAACTTCGATGTTGGCGGCGTCGAGCTGCACCTGCAGCGTCCGTAGGACCTCGCCCTGCTCGCTCCACTGCTGCTCTAGCGACCAGAAGCTGTCATAGGCCGCTTGCTGATCTTTGGTCCTGGCCTGCAGGTCCTCGTCGAGCCCTTGGAGGGCGGTGTCGATCTGGTCGATCTCCTCGGCCAGCAGCCGCAGGTGCAAACCGCGCAGGTACACCTCAGCAGGGCCGCCCTTCAAACTGTCGGCTCTGGTCCGCTCGGTGGTGGCCTGCTGATAACGCTGCCATTGGCTCGGGACGTCTCGTAGCTCCTTCTCCTGCTGGTAGGCCCGGTGGGCGATCTCGAAGGCGTCGTTGAGCGGTTTGAACGTATTGACCATCCGCTGGGCGGCCGCGAAGGTCTCCGGCCGGTCGAGCATGTTGTCCCGGATGAAGTAGTTCAGGTCGCCGACGTTCTTCATCGCCTTGGCCTTGCCCAGCAGCGACAGCGCCGACTTGGAACCGCCAAGGCCGATCATCGCCGCAAGATCACGGATGTACGCTTCCTGGCTCGAAGGATAGGACACCGGGTAGGCGGCTTTCAGCCACCGGGTGTCGAATCCGCGTTCGGCCCACCCTTCCAGATCGGTCAGGGTGAACTGCCCTTGGGCGATCATGTACAGCGGTTTGAGATTCGCGCTGTCGTTGTCCACACCCGTGAACCACTTGACCGTCACGGCAGTCACGACGCTGCCAGCCGCGTCGTCGTAGGTCGCGCCGATCGCTGACCATGTCGGCTTGCCGCCGCGCAGATAGCGGACCTGCGACTGCTCGTGCTCGTCGTTGGTCTCCGACCAGGCGCCACGGACATAGTCGGCGACGCTGCGGGTCGCTTGCTTGGATCCTCGGGCCGTCAGATCCGCCGAGGCATTGAACCGCTGGTCGTGGGCTGGCAGCAGCACCGTGGAGTGCGCATCCATCAGCGACGACTTTCCCGACCCTGACGGGCCGGTGAACAGCACCCCTTGACGGTTGATCGGGAAGTCCTTGTATCCGCTGAACGTGCCCCAGTTGACGATCTGCAGCCTCACCAAGCGGAACTGGCGCAGCTGGGTGACATCGCTCGTGTCAGTCATCAGCGGGCTCCTGCTCTGCATCCGAGCCGCGGACCTGCCCGCCAGCGATGGCCTGGTACTTGTCGGTCAGCGCGTCCACCTGCTCCGCAGTGAGGATCGAGGTGATCACCGGGTAGATGATGTAGCGGTCGGCGCCTCTGACAGGTTTGATGATCGCCGCATCGTCCAGAGCCGTGATCGCCGTCCGGACCTTTTTGAGGAACCCGGCCTCGTCGGTGTCGCCTGAGGGCTTGTAGGCCATCATGTGATCGATCATGTCGGCGGTCTCCACGACCGGCTCATCCGGTGACATCACGTACTGCTGGTACAGGTACAGCGCCAACGCGCTGGCTGCAAGACTGAGCGTCTTGCTGCGCAGAATGGCGCGGCTGTGCGGGCTGGGGTCGAAAGCCTGCCGGGTGAAGGCGTAGCGGTGCTCCCGGTTCACCTCCAGGATCAGGTTCAGCTCAGACAGTCGGCTGCGCAGCACATCCTCGTACTGCTGCACCACCGCCCAGTGTTTACGCGACTTCTCCGTCACGTGCGGCGCCGCGACCAGTTCCTGCAGCGTCCAGCACACCTCAGCGGGCAGCTCGCTGGCGTCGCCGTCGAAACGCGGCTGGCGCACACCACTGTCGACCAGCACACCGACGCTGGCCGCCAAACCCTCCGCGAACATCGCCTCGGCGTCGAGCACCGCCGGCTCCCGCCGGCCGTCGTCGTCGAACAGGTCTTCTCCGAAGACCTGTTCGAACAGTGGCCGCTCTTCTTCAGCCATCAGCTTCCCCACCGCCCCTGCCCGCTCGCCTTGAAGCCACCACCTGCGCCACCGGATCCGCAATCGGCTCGCCGAACACCAGATAGGGAACCGTGATCCGCCGCTGGCCTCGGCTGGAGTTCACCCACACACTCGCCTGGTCTGCGGTGTCGACGTCGCCGTGCTTGGTCGCCAACCACCACAGCCCGATCACGTCGCCGGTACGCGGGGCGTCGACGTGCTTGAGCACCTCCGCCAACGTGGCGTAACCGCCATGTGATTGCAACGCCGCGCCGACCGCCGCCCGCAGCCCAGACCAGTCGATCGACTCCCGGCCCGCCAGAGCCGTCGCGTCGATGACGAACTCGTCGCTGGAGTCCGCCACCGGATCCGGCAAGACCGCCGTCCCCGAGTGGAGTTTCAACCTGCCCACCGAGGCGGCATCGACGCCGCTCATCGGCACGACGAAGCCGATGTCGCGGCCGCCGTGGCTTCGCTCGAACGCATCAGCGGCCGCTGCCTGGGCTTCACCGACCCGGGTACGCATACTGCGGTAATGCAGCGCGTCACCACCGCGCACGAAGTTGCTGATACGCCGAAACGCCACCGCCCGCACACCCTCGACCTCCTGCACCCGAGACCACATCGCGTCGATGAAATCCCGCAGAAGGTCGACGACATGCCGCGGAAGACTCGGCACCCGCATGATCACCTCAGCGGTGTCCGACTCGAGCTGCGACCGCAGCGACGGTGTGGCGATCACCGTGGCGAACGCACGAAACGCCTGACCCTCCGGCGACTCCGCGATGACGTCATGTCCGTCGAACATCCGCTGCAACACGTCGGCGAACTCCGCCGGATCCTCAGACAGCGTCTGGCGCAACAGAGCTGCCGTGTTGGCGTGCATCTGCTCACCGTATCGAGCTATGTCCGTAGGGATCTTCTCCACCAACTGCGCCAACACCACCACCCTGTCGACCAGGTCGCGATGATTGACCTCAGGCAGGTCACCACGGTCGAGGGCTTCGACCTGCGCCTCCAGCACAGCGATCTGCTGCTTGAGCGACTCCCGGCGGGTACGTGGATCGGGGTTGGCATCGGTGGCCACCTGTCGCATCTCCGACATCACCAGCGTCAGAGCGGACTCGGTCGCCACCGAGGAGTGCCGTTGCAGACCCCGCATGTGCCGGACTGCCTGACTCGAACCAGCCGTCAGCTGATACCGCTCCATCCGGGAGACCGGATCGACACCCCGGTACAGCCAGCCCCGCTTCGTCCAGTTCGTCAACACCTCGTGCGCGTCCGGCACCGTGACGGACACCGGGTTGTCGGCATCGGCGAGCAGCAGTCCGGGAAGCTCAGCATCCAATGCCTCAGTGAGGCTCTGCCCGTCGACGATCTGCCCATCGCCCAGATGCGCAGCCATGAACGCCAGATACGGGACCGCATACGGCGACCGGAGCAGGGACATGGTCACATCGGCAGTCGCGTTACCACGGAACTCATGCAGCAGCGCCTCGGCCTTACTCGGCATTGACCACCCCCACCCAAGGCCAGCCATGCTATATCCGGTGTACGACAAGCAGCGACCGTCAGCCACATTCTGATCCCAGAACGTCACCATGCGATCGGAGGTGGGCGCTCATGGTGATCGGCTCAGCCGCTATGGGCACTGCGCTCGCGGCACTGGCGTGCCGCCCGGCTGGCCGAGCCCGCCCCGCGAAGCACGGAACGGGCACCGACCTGCCGTCTTCTAGCCGCCTCGAACCTAGACCGTGGGTAGGTGATCGCGGATGAGCTCGCGCGCTTCGCCGATCCTGCGCCGCAACTGCTGCGCCGCTGCGAACTGCGCCACAGCGGCACGGCCCGCAGCGGCAAGATCGGCTTCCGCGTCAGCTGGCGCCGCCACGACCGCCGTCGCTCCGGCCGGCTGGATCCGCACCCGTGGTCCGCGGTGCGCCGCGGCCGGAAACGGTCGTGCGAGCAGTTCGTCGGCGTAGTGGGCCACGCCGTCGTGGTCACGGCACAGCAGATGGCAGTCCCCCGCGGGGAAGCTGCGCGCCTTGCCCTCGGCCTTATCGGCGAGCCGTTTCAGACCCATTTCAGCCAGGCGCGTGTGGCTGCACAGCTCGCGGCCTATCACGATCGCGTCGGCGATCTCCTCCAGCTCGTCGAGCAAGGTGAGGGCGCCCGACAGAGCATGCTGGTGGCGTAGGCCGTATGCGCGCCGCTGAGCGCCCTGCTGCGCCTGTTCGGTCGCGGCGAGCCGCTCGACGCGGCCCCGCCGGGCGTCTTTCCACTGCCAGGCAGCGAAGATGACACCGCCGACGCCCAGCGCGAGGCTGCCCACGTCGGTGTAGTCAGAGATCGTCAACGTGCGCCGTCTTCCTCGGTGCCGGGCGCAGAGGTATGGGGGCACGGCCCGGAGAAAGGGTCTCCGAGCCGCGCACCGGCCTGTAGGCCATGCGCTCTCACTCCGTCTTCTGTTGGTGTAGCCCTGCCAGGGACTACCGGTCATAGATTGGGTCGCCACCGGGTACCAGCCGGAACACGACCGTTTCTATTGGACTGGACCCTCTGTCTGGGATCAAGTGTTAGCCGAGTTGAAATCGCCTACTCTGCTCGGACGTCGCCGCGAGGATGTCCGTTCGCCATAGCCGTCACAGCCGTTCAGCCAGGCGCAGATTGTATGATCGTCGCCAGATTGGATACGCACAGGCATTGACAGGTAAGGATTAACAGCAGATTCGTGCACTTGTTAGATGAGGGTTCTCGACATCAAACCGTTGTTCGACCCACAATGTCAGGGCAGAACTTAGCCCCGGTGACCGGGGCGAAGTGTCCGCTCCGTGTTGTGAAGGCCCTGCCAGGGACACGGTTGAGGGGCGTTCGGGTACCAGCCGAACGCCCCCGAATAAACTCAGAACAAGCGTCGCCGAACCCATGGGCTAGCCGTTTCCGAACTAGCGCACCAATTCGTGAATCGCAATCCGGCCACCGCAATAACCGCCGCGAGCTCATGCCACGCGAATTCCCCACCGCTTCCCTACCAGGCCCGTACGCACCTGAGCAGTGAAAAGTCACCATCGCATTGAGTTCCTACAATGCGTTCCTGCCATTCGCGAAGCGGCAGCTGCAAGTTGTGAACGTCAGCGCAAGCAGCCGTCGGAGCCGGGGCACAGCCCCTAGCACTTTCACATAAACGTGACTGACCGTCAGGGCTGTCGGCGGCGTCTGCGCCGAAGGCCGCCCCCTCACCGTCGGCTGCGGTCGATACCCACGCGTGGGCCGCCAAGCTGGACCCGACCGGACCGTTCAACCACATGACCTGGCTGCCGTCACCGCAAACACGCTCAAGTCGCGACGATCGAGGCACACCGGTCGCACATGCAGCGGGACCTGCCCCCCGCCCTCGGCCGCACGTGGCTGGCCGCTTTGACCACTGGGAATATCCAACAGCAGGGGGACAGCGGAGACTACAAGGTCCCGATATGCCAGGTGCGATCCGGCGACTTGCGAGCGCCGTGAATGGGCTCGTTTACCTCGACAACGAGAGATCCATCCACGAACGATAGTCGTCGTGCGCTGTCGCTGCTTTTACGGTCTGTCAGGCAGTACGCGCTCGCGGCTCGATCGGCTGATCGGGCAGGGTCCGCCTGGCAGGCCGTGCGTAGTCGGCTGAGGGTCACGTGTCCTGGACGCCGTGGGTCAGCAGCTGGTCTGTGTCCGCGCCAGAGCTTGGAGTAGAACGGTTAGTTCTTCCTGCCCAGCTGCACGTCGATCCGTTCGGTGAGTGCGGCCGTTGCGACGCTTGCTGTCTACAGCGTCCGATGTCTACCCATGGCAGGACGGTGATGCGCACCGCTCTACGCTGAATGGCACACCTCTGATCGAGCTGAGGATGGCGCGCGATGGCGCGTAGTCGGCGTTGAGCAGCCGCCCCAGGACAAGCCCCACAACTGAAGTCGCTCCAGCCTGCTTGAGGCCGTAGGCGAAGGACTGCAGGCTCGCACCGGTGGTCCATGTGTCGTCGAAGAGCAGCACTCGCGCAGGCTGGTGCCGTGCGGCGCTCCAGTGAACGGTGAAGGTGTCGGTGCTGAAGCGCCGAGCACGGTCAGGGTTTGATCCGGTGGCTGCAATCACCTGTCGCTGTATGCCGAGGACTTCGGCCAGCGGGTGCGGTCCCTGGCGGCGGGTGCTGGGCACGACGGCGAGGTGGGTGAGTTTGCCTCCGGCGGCTTGCGTGAGGCACTCGATGTGCCAGTCGAGGAAGGTCTCGACGAGGCTGCGTAGCCGTGCCTGCGCTAGTGGCATGATCGGGTGGTTCTTGTAGCGCTTGAGGTCTTCGTAGTGCTGACCGTCTTTGGCGCAGTAGGCGATGGGGAAGATCGCGTCGGCGAGGGTCTGTGATGCCCGTGCGTGTTGGCCGCAGGCATAGCAGAGCTGGTAGGTGGGGTCTGCCGGGCCGCGGCAGACGCCGCAGACGCCGGGTCTGGCGTGCAGCGGGTTTCGTAGGTAGTCCCCGGCGGGTCGGGGGTCGTTAGGTGAGGACAAGGTCGGCGAGGTCTCGGGGGGTGGGCCTGAGCTGGCGCTGGCGTTTCGCTAAGACGCCCTCGACCGTCGTGAAGAGTTCGTCGGGGCTCCCGACCACGCTTACTCCAGGCCTGCCGGCGAGTTCACGCGCCCATTGCAGGTGCAGCAGGTCCTTAAGGATGATCACGTGGCGTCCGTGTTGGACGGCAAGACGGGCCTGAATGCGGGTGCCGCTGTGTTCGCCCGCGTCGACGATGACGGTCGCTGCCGAGTATCCGCTCATGACGGCGTTGCGCATGGGAAAGTGGCTGCGGGTCGGTGCGGCGTCTGGCCAGAACTGTGAGATCACGAGGCCTTGGTCGGCGATCTGGTCCTGGAGTGCCCTGTTGGAGGCAGGGTAGTGCCTGTTGATGCCTGTGCCGATGACGGCGACGGTGCGTGCTCCTGCGGCGAGTGCTGCTGTGTGGGCTGCGGTGTCGATGCCTTCGGCCAGGCCGCTGACGACGGTGATGGCGTTGCGTGCGAACTCGGTGGCGATGGTGTTCGCGATGCGTAGACCGCGGGGGGACGCGTCGCGGCTGCCCACGACGGCTACTGCCCGCACGTCGTCGGCTAGCTGGCCTTTGGTGAAGATGATGGGGGGCCGTTCCCTGATGTCGCGTAGCAGCGCCGGGTAGGTGTCGTCGAGGACGCCGTGTACGCCGATTCCTTGGTCCTGCCAGTGCCGGACGAGCGCGGTTGCTGCCGCCAGGCGTTCGTCGGCGTCGGCGTTGATCAGCGTCTGCTGGCCGCTGGGGTGTTGCAGCAGGTCGCGGGCGCTGCCGCGGTCGAGGACCTCTGATGCCAGGCGGGGCCACGACGCGGTGGGATGACCGCTGCCAGGGTTCAGCAGCGCGACTAGCGCTGCGCGTTCGGCGAGATCATCGGTCATGTACGTCATCCTAGAACCTCGGCCTGCAGGTATGCCTCATCCGTGCGAGCGTTTGGCGACTCGGCGGACGGTGGATGCCGTCCGCGGATCATGTCGCTAGTACATTAGTACGAATGGGCGTATTGTCAAGGATCGCCGGGCCGGGCCGGGTGGGACGTAGTGCCGGTGCGTCTGCGGTTGGGCGTGGCCTGCCGAGCCAGTAGGGTGTCGGCAGATGAGGATCACCCGGGGAGGGATGGCGTGGCAGGCGCGACGACCCCTCCAGGGCACGGTAGGCCGCCGAAACGTCGCCGTTCGCCGTGGCCGGTCGAAGCTGTGCTGGACAAGCCGGGCGACCTGGCAGATTGGGAGCTTCTGCCGCATTCTGTGGTGAGTCCTCTGCGTTATCCCGGCGCCAAGCGTCAGCTGGGTCCGGTGATCGCCGAGGTCGTCAAGGCGAATGTGCCGCCGCCGCGGCTTCTATTGGAGCCGTTCTGCGGAGGGGCATCGACGGCGCTGCGGCTGGTCGGCGCGGGCGTGGCCGAGCATGCCATCCTGGCCGACGCTGACCCGCTGGTGGCGGCGTTCTGGCATACCGCGGCGTTCGATACCCAGTGGTTGATCTCCGCGATGAGCGAGGAGCGCGAGAAGGCCACGGTCGCGCATTGGGACTGGTGGCGCGCGGCGCAGCCGCGGGGGCGGCGTGATCGTGCGCTGAAGTGCCTGTTCCTCAATCGCACGACGTTTTCGGGGATCCTGCATGGGCGTGCCGGACCGATCGGTGGACGGGCACAGACGTCTCCCTACAAGATCGATTGTCGGTTCGGGTTGGAAGGGCTGACGCGTCGGCTCAACCATGTCGGCGCACTGGCTCGCACCGGCCGGATTCTTGACGTTTGGCGGCTGGACTGGTCTGACAGCATCCGGCGGCTGCTGCGTGAGCATGGATCGCTGCTGTCGTCGGAGGAGATGCTGGTCTACTTCGACCCGCCGTACGTGGACAAGGCCGAGTTCCTGTACGAGTGGTCATTTGACACCGGCGGTCATCAGCAGTTCGCTAGAGCGCTGCAGACCGAGTCGCGTTTTCGCTGGTTCTTGTCGTACGACGACAGCCCTCTGGTGCGTGGCCTGTATCCGACAGGGCAGGGACGTTCGGTGCTGCATGTGTCTCAGCAGTACACGGCGGCTGGCGCCAGGAGCGGCGAAAGCGCCAAGGCGCGACGCGCCAGTCGCGATGAGCTTTTGGTGACCAACTACCCCACCGTTCCCGAATCCAGCTCGTATCGAGTCCTGGGTCCCTGACTTCGTCGCATCCAAGTGGTAGGAAGGTTGAGCACACTCGATCTCTCTTGCTCACGAAGGGTCGCTCGGTGACACAGCAGCTTTCTGGTCTGGCCGCGTTGGCGGCGGCAGAGGCAAGCCCGCTGGCGAAGCTACTGCTTGACGCTAAACGCATCGGCGGCATCTACCACCTCGACTATGAGAAGGCGGTCGTCATCACCGACGACTTCGCCAAGCGTGCCGCCGGCGGTGTGCCTCGCCACAGCTTCCTGCTGGCCGCGGCGACCCGGCCCACGCGTGAGACTAGCGAGCCGCTCGACGAGGACGAGGTCATCCTTCTCAGGGTGCGCGGTGTGGCCCAGCTGCCCCACCAGCCGGAGCTCGTCGCCACACGTATGACGACGATCCGGGATGCCAACGTCCGTGACCAGCGTCCGAGTGACATCGTCGACCCGCTCACCGGGCGGGAGATCGAGACCTGCGCTTTCGAATGCGACGTGCTGGGCACGTTCTACCCGGCGACGGTGGCCGGTGACTCGACATTCATCAAGTGGGGCGCCGACATCGACAACGTCTATTCCGGCGCCCGCTACTTCGTCTACAGCCCGTCAGCACGCGTGCTGTCGTTCATCGCCTCCTACCCGGAGCGGACGGAGGACGAGGCCGCCGGCAGCGTTCTACCGAGCCTGGTGCGTATCGGCACCGTCCGCTACGCCGCCACCCGCCGCCGCGCCGAGGTGGCCGGTATGCAGGATGTGCCGGTGCGCATCCGCGTCACAGACTTCGTGTCCCGCAAGACCGCGATCCTCGGCATGACCCGGGCGGGTAAGTCGAACACGGTCAAAACGATCTGCACGTCGGTGTTCGAACACTCCCGCCGGGCAGGCCGCCCGATCGGCCAACTGATCTTCGACCCGCAGGGCGAGTACGCCAACGTCAACAAGCAGGACAACACCGGTCTTCGGTTACTGGGCCAGGACTGGGTGACGATCTACCGGTTCGGCGCCAGCAACGACCATCAGCAGGTCAAGCCACTGACCTTGAACTTCTACGACCCCGGTGAGCTCGCGGCGGCACGTGACCTGGTCAACGACTGCCTGGCCGGCATGGACGCCAAGTACGTGCACGCCTTCCGTGCCGCGGAAGTCAGCCCTCCGGCCGCCGAGGACTTCCCCGCAGGCGACAAGGACTCCGCTTACTGGGAGGCCAAGAGCGACGCCGAACGAGCACGGCTCGCCTTCTACGCCACCTTGGCCAAGGCCGGCTTCAAGGTGCCGCCCACATGGGCCGGCATCCGGTTCAGCATCACCGGCGAACTCGCCGACGCCATCCTGGCCGATCATGCCGGCGTGCTGGTCAAAGGCTCCGGAAACGCCACGGTGAAGACCGGCGAAGGGCTGAAGAAAGTCATGGACTGGCTGTGCAACCGGCTCGCCGAACACAGCCGCGGCAAGATCCCAGCGCAGTACCTGAGCCTGAACCTGTCCAGCTGGCTCAACTGCGGCCCCTTCAACGACGTGCGCGCCGCCTACGACGCCACCGGCGGCAGCGGCGTGCTCAACTCCCTCAAAGGCTTCGTCGAGTTCCACTCCGCACACAGCAGCGGCGACGTCGCCAGCCAGGTCTACGACGACCTCACCGAAGGCAAGGTCGTCATCGTCGACCTGTCGTTCGGCAGCGAGCGCGTTGCGACAGTCATGTCCGAGCGGATCGTCAACCGGCTGCTGGAGCGCGGCAACCAGCGTTTCCGCCAGAACCTCGACCCCGTCGCCATCCAGATCGTGGTCGAGGAGGCACACCGGCTGTTCGACCGGCGCAACTCGACGCAGGACACCCGCGATCCGTGGGTCGCCCTGGCCAAGGAGGCGGCCAAGTACGACATCGGCCTGCTCTACGCAACGCAGGAGGTGTCAGCGATAGATCCGCGGATCCTGTCCAACACCCACAACTGGATCATCGCGCACCTCAACTCCGATCGCGAGACGCGGGAGCTTTCCCACTATTACGACTTCGCCCAGTTCGCGGACTCGATCAAGCGTGCGGAGGAACGTGGTTTTGTCCGCATGAAGACACTGTCGGGCCAGTACATCGTGCCAGTTCAGATCGCGAAGTTCGACCACGACATGATCAACAGGGCAAGGGCGGCCGCAGGTCTCGACTCGATCGACCCGCAGACGCTCGCTGCCCACAACGGACACCTGCCGCGTCAGCCGCTGGCTGTGGGAGGCAGCTGATGCCCTCGCCGAACGAACGCGCGTCGCGTCTCGGGCATGTCTCCACCGTCCAGAACGCGATGATAGAGACAGCGATGACACGGTGGGTCACACCTGCCGTGGAGAAAGGAACGCCCGAAGCCGTGTCAACCCGGTGTGTCGCGGTTCAGGACCTGCCGGGTCCCACGCGCACACCACCCGCCTACGTGGTGGCCTTCGACGGCTCCGACCAGGAGATCCAGGCCCGCGCGCAATACCCGTCGATCCGGGTCGGGTTCATCCAGATCACCGGCGTGTTCGTCAACATCAACCAGTTCCTCAACAGCCGCGTTGACGGCCTGGTCGATCCCCGGCGCCTGATCGCCGCCCGTGACGCCCAGACCATCCAGGCCGCGCTGCCCGGATCGAACGTGGCCATCCAAGGCTTCAGCGGCGTGGACTCCTGGCGCGCCGAGCTGTACAACATGTTCAGCTCGCAGGGCACCCGCGACTTCTCCGCGGATCTGTTCAGCCTGACCGAAGCGCTCATGCATCTGTACGGCCGACACGGCGAGCCAGCCAAGACCATCAAACTGGGACGCTGCCCGACCTGCAAAGACACGACGCAGACCGTGCAAGTCAAGCCCACGGCGTGCACCGCCTGCGCGTCCGCCCTCTACCCCACCGACGTGCTGCGCACCCATGAGGAGTACAACCCTGACGGCAGTAATGACAAGATCCTCACGCGCACGATGAACGTGGCCGAGCGGCTGCTGATGCTGATCTACATGGGTGGCCTCTCACGGTACAAGCCGCAGGTGGCTGCGAGCGGCATGTTCATCACCGACGGGCCTCTGGCATTCCATGGACCCACGGCACCGCTGAAGAGACGCATGGTCGGCTACTGGGGCGAGGTCTGCAGCGCCCAGGAGCAAGCCGGGTGCGCCCCGCCGCTGTTGGTCGGCGTGGAGAAGAAGGGTGTGTTCGTCGACCACGCCGCAAGCATCGCCGAGTTCATACCTCAGCGGCACGTCATGATGTTGGATAACATCTACATCCACGACAAGATCCAGCGGAGCAGCAACAACGATATCTACGGCCACGATGAGTTCTACGGCCGCCGCTTCCTCTACAAGACGAGCACGGACCAGATGATCGTCTTGACGGTTCCGCGCGTGCCGGCCGGTCAGCCGTATGAGGCCGCCCAGCCCGACGGCACCAACCCGTGTGAGGACTTTGCCAGCTACCCCACGCTGCGCAGTACAGTCGAACAGCTTGATCGGTTGCAGACCAGGCTCTACCCCAACGCCATCATTCCCGTCGCGCTGGCCCACTCGGAGGCATCGCTGCCCCTCGGGACGGGCCGCAGCGTCTTGACGCTGCTGGCGCAGCATCACCTCGGCCTGGAACAAAACACTAAAGGGCTGCTCGGCCAGCACAGCCCGTTCCAATGAAACGCACTGCGCACGGTTCGACGGGAGGCATCTGTCGGATGGCACCACGCCGGACGGGATCGACCCGAATTCTCGAGGTCTTGAGACCGCAAGCCCGTAACCGACTCGGTATCAGCCAGGCTAGTCAGCAGCGGGCGGCTGACAGAACACCGGCGGCGAGACGGCACCCGCGTAGTCAGTTTGGAAGACTGAAACTCTGCGTTCGGCTGGCGCCGGCCACAGGCCGACGGCGGCTGTCGTTCGTGAAGTCGTGAACTGAGCGCCTGACACGTACGGCTGACTACCCGTCGCGCTGACCCCCAAGAGCAGGAACGACCAACAAGACAAAGCGGGTCAGAATGGAGGAGTCACATCCCGCCGTAATGAGGGGCAGGAGGTTGTCATGCTGCCGCCAGACGTCGATAGCCCTTTGGATTGGTGGCTTACTCAAGCTGACACACCTGGACGAGTCACGGCGCTTCGGGACACGCCAGCAGGGCCTTCGTGGCTCAAATTCGCCTTCTACGGCCGGATGTCGACCAAGGAGTGGCAGCATCGCTTGTCGTCAGGACGTTGGCAGCGCGACTTCGCCGAGGACGTGGTCCGTGGTCACGGCGAGATCGTGGCCGAGTACTTCGACCTCGGCCGGCGCGTGAGACCATGGCATCAACGTCCGCAGGCGTCGATGCTGCTGGCAGCGCTGACCGACCCTGACCGCCTGTTCAACGCCGTGGTGATCGGCGAGTTCGAACGCGCGTTCTACGGCAACCATTTCAAGCAGATCCTTCCCCTGTTTGCCGAGAACGGCGTCCAGCTGTGGCTGCCTGAGATCGGCGGACCGGTCGACCCGGCCAGCCACGAACACATGGCAGTGCTGGAGCTGTTGGGGGTTCACTCAAAGAGGGAGATCCAGCGCGCCCGGTTCCGGGCCAAGGCCGCGATGCGGGCACAGGTTATCGAGCAGGGCCGCCATCAAGGCGGACGGCCACCGTTCGGCTACCGCCTGGTCCGGGCCGGCCTGCATCCGAATCCCGCTCACGCCAAATGGGGACGGCCGGCGTTTCGTCTCGATCCTGACTCGCGGACAGCGCATCACGTTCAGTGGATCTTCGCGCAGCGGATCGCCGGTCGCAGCGTAGCCAACATCGCCAAGCTGCTCAACGAGCGCGGTGTGCCGTGCCCGTCGCGTGTAGACCCCGACCGCAACCCCCATCGCAGCGGTGAGGTGTGGGTGCAGACCACGGTCAGGTCGATCCTGGAGAATGCGCGCTACACCGGCCGGCAGGTGTGGAACCGGCAGCAGACCGAGCAAGGGCCGCTGGACGCAGCAGACGACCTGCTGGGCCGATCGGAGAACCGCCGCTGGAATCTGATCCGCGACTGGGCGATCTCGAAGGTCGCCGTTCATCCGCCGCTGGTCAGCGAGCGGGACTTCGTGATGGCTCAACTCATCCGCAGCGTACCGGCACCCAAGGACGCCACAAGCCGGATCTACGCGCTGGCGGGCCTGGTCTGGTGCCAGATGTGCGGCCGCAAGTTCGACTCCCACTGGTCTCATGGGAACCCGGCTTACCGATGCCGACACGGCCAGCGCAGCGACAAGCCCGGCGGCACCAACGAGCCATGGCTTTACATCCGCGAAGACGACGTCGTGCGGTGGGTCGCTGAGCTGCTGCGGCTGTCGCACGAACCCGAGACGATCGCTGTACGGCTGCGGGCCGACGGCAGCCGGGTGCTGTGCGGCCCTGATCGAAAACTGAGCCTCGATGCGTCGGTCCGTAGTCCCGCCCGTATTCCGCGTCCACGATCGCCGAAAGGGCCTGCCACCCCGCCGCGCGCAGGCACCCGCGCCTTCATGGAATTCTACTGACGGCGGATTCAGAGCAAAGAGCCACCGATGTCACCCACCTCACCCTGCACGGCCGCCAGCGGCTGGCTCGCGTACTGACCGCGCTCGTCGCACTGGTCACCGCGGCAGTCATCTCCACCCCGCGCCGCGCACACCGCCGCCTGCTCCGACAGCACCAGCATTACCGTCGTCAACTTCACCGCCTTCGGCGCCAGCATCGTCGTCGCCTGCGACCTAACCGCACTACTCGACCATCATCGTCCGAAACACCAGATCGGCGCTGGTGGACCGTCGGGGCCGGATCGGCTCGGTTGAGGTTCGCGCGGCGCTGCTCATCGTGCGAGGCTGGCCGAAAGCGACCCTCGCGAGGGCCGACACGGTATGGCGTTGACCGGAGCCGTCGGTACACCTGTTCGAAATTTTGGTTCAGGTCCGTGAAATCCGGCCGAGTGAAGTTTATATTGATGAGGTGTCGAGACCTGCTGAGCCGTTCGCACCGTCGGTGATGGCGCAGCTCAGGCTGTCCGCTGGACTAAGCCAGTCGCGACTCGCCCTCTTGATCAAGGTGTCGAAGCGGCAGGTCATCAACTACGAGAAGGGCCGGCATACCCCGACGCCTGCCAAACTCAAGGCGCTGGCGGAAGCACTGTCGACAACCGCGCAACAATTGGTCGGCACTCCCCCTGGCCACGAGACGCTTAGCGATCTTCGACGCTTTGCGGGCATGGATCGCGAAGAGGCGGCAACGCGGATGGCTAGGCTTCTGCCAGGTGCCTGGGCTTGGAGGCTGCAACGTCTTGAGGTTGGAGAAGCCGTCGCAACCTGGCCGTCGTCGGCATCGCCACCCCAGGTGGTCGCGGCTCTCGCAGAGGTCTACCAAGTGCCGAAAGCTGTCGTGCTCAGCGCCTGGAAGAGAACATCGGCGACACCTTCCGACGCGGGCGAGACTCCTACAGAGGCCGGCTCGCAGGACGCGCGCAGTAAAGCCGCCCGCGACTGGGATGGGCTGAACGAGAGGCAGCGCGTATACCTGAAGATCTTCTTTCATCAGGATCGAGCCGCAGAACGTGAGGCGAAAGCGACGCATGCCGCCGGACGAAGGCCCGTTCCTCCATCGGTGTGGCGCAAGCTCCCATTCAGCATCAAGGCAGATCCCGCCTTCACCGGCTATACGCCGATACAGCAGGCGCTGCGCACGGACGGCCAGCACGACGCCGGCGCCGGCGCCACGGTGCACGCTTTGGCCCATCGTGGTCTGGTGGAGGTCAGCGAGGACCAAGTCGAGGTCTTCCCACTGGGATTCGTGCCGCGGGTGCTCGTTGAACTGACACGCGCCGGGCGCGCATGTGCACGGTACGGCCTCGACGAACTGCCGGAGCCACGAGACAGAGACGGCTTGCTCTCGGATTGGCTCTGGCAGAACTTGGTCAAGGTCGCAGCGGCTGGCATCAACGGGCTCGCCGAGGACGGACTTTGGGGGAAAGCGAGATTCTTTCTCGGCACAGGCTATCGCCCGAATGGTTCACCGAGCCGCGGTTATATCGATCTTGTTCCGGTCAAGCAGGCGACCGAGGCTGGAACCTATGTCCGTGCGTACCGATGGCATCTTACGGACGCCGGCCGAACCCATATTGACCAGCACTTCCCCACATACCGCCGTCTCTACCCCGCCGTCCATGACGGCTCGGAGCCCTTGTGGTCCTGATCCACCTCCCCTAACGGGTGAACCGCACCATCTGGATTGTCGCCGCCACCGCGTAGTGTGCCGCCCGTGACTTTCTCCAGCCCTGCTCTAAACGCGACAGCTGCCCGCGTTCAGGTCATGACTGCGGCAGCCCGAGCAGCCCAAGCGGTCACCGATACCGAACAGCCGCCGGAGAGTAGGCTGCAGACCCTAATGGACGCCCATGCGCGGGTCCTTGCCGTCCGCGGTCCAGGAAATCCGCTCACGTTTTCCGACTTCCGTGATCTCCTCACGCAGGACCTCTCGTTGCTCCTTCCTTCGCACATCGCGGCCGAGGAATTGCAGGGTGTCTGCCTGATCACCGAAGACGGCCAGTACGACGATGACCTCTACGACCTGGAGCAGGAGCAGATGCTCGTGCTGCGGGCCTTGGCCAAGGCAGTGCGGGGTGGGCGGACCCCCTCAGGTGAAAGCCTCGCAGAGGAAATGGATCAGGAACGGGCCTATACGGCGCTGAAGAAGCGGGGCGAGCAGGCAGTTTACGTGCAGGGCCGCCAGGCGCTCATAGACATGCCGGCCGGATCTGACAAGGATCTCAGGAAGCTTCGAATCCCGAGTTCGGTCGTCGACTTCTACCAGCCGATCGCGCACGCCGCGTTGTTCGACCGGTGGTGGTTCGCGTGCCCGGTGTGCCGATGGCCTATGAAGATCACAATTCAGAGGGGCCGAGGAACTAAAACCGGCAGCGCCAGATGCTTCCATCGCCCGCACGCTGCAATGGGTGCCTCATACATTTTCGGTATTCCTGACGGCGGCCGGCCTCCGTCTTTGATGCCTGCGGCATCCGCTCCTCCTCGTCCATCCGGCGCGGCGGCGGTCTTGTTCACTGATGTTTCGGGCCGCGTGCCTGAACCGACGCCCGCCGAAGACCACAAGGCGCTCACTCGCGGTGTCTGGCGCTGGACAACGATTCCAGGACTTGTGGAGGTCGGGCTGCACCGCGCCTTGGAGGCTCGCGGGATCAAGGTGGACCTATGGCCAGCCCTTGACGCGTACGACCTTCATGTCGAGTTGCCGGCGATGTCATTCCGCATCGATGTAAAGGACTACAGCAACCCGCTGCTTCTTGGGAAGAAGATTCAGGCTGATGAGGGCGACGCCGGCGGCGCTCAGTGGCTGGTCGTGCCAGACTTCCGGCCATCCAGCGTCCCGGTACTGACAACGGTCTGCGCGGAGTTCGGCCTACGCGTAGCCACCGCCGGCGCCATGGGACAGATGATCTGTGAGAAGGCTGGGATCGCATGGCAGTGACAAACAGACTCAGCAAGAATGACGGGGCAATCCTCGCTTCTCTCGCCTTGGCGGCGCACTATTTCCCTGCTCGCGGCACCGGCGGTGTCTCATTGGCCAGGTTTACCCATGCCGCCTTTCTGATCGGTGGACACTACGACACCTGGGATAGGTGGCGGGAGATGTCGCATCAGGAGCGTCAACGCATCGCCGCGGTGCTGGGGGCGGCACCTGAGGAACTCTGCAAGTTGGGCAAACTCAGCAGACGCGCGCGTAGGCTTCTCTCGGCAGGCCCTGAGGGCCAGAGCAGTCACCCGTTCTCTCTCTACGGCGAGGAGCCCGAGCGGGCGGACGCGGCGGTCCCGCGCGTCGGTGGTGATCTTCTCGGCTACGCAGACAGGATCCTAGATCGACTGCGCCGGGACCATCGCCGTCGGCGGCCCCAGGAGATCGCGCGAGAAGGGACATGGCTCACCCGAACGTGGTACTCCCCAGGGATCGGGCTGGTCCAGGGGAAGGTTGTGATTCCGGACTTCGGCGAGCCGGGCGAGAACGAGGGGTCGTTCAACGTAGAGACCGTGCCCTACATGGCCGAGGTCGTCATCGACACCGACGCCCTCCTCGACCTTGCAGGAGACATCGACAAGCGTTATCGCCCCGAGGATCGCTATGTGCAGCGCGTCCTCAGCGATCTCTTCCGGCAGATGGACACCACCGACACCATCGAGGTAGCGAAGGCTCTGAAGCTGATCGCCGGGCCGCTGGAGATCCTGAACGCACCCACGGGCACGGGTAAGAGCGTCTTCGTCAGGGTCGCGGCATCGTGGTTCGCGCTGAACAAGTTGACGATCACGCTCGTGCTACCGACCGTTGAGGCCACGCTTTCCACGGCGTGGGACATTCAGGAGGATCTGCAACATCTTCGAGTCTTGCGGTCCCTGCCGCAGGAACTCGTCTGCACTCCGCTGATGTCGCCCTACGGCCTGTACGAGCGGGCACTCAAGGCCGGCGCCCGCGTCGAGGGCTCGTTTCTCGATCAGTCGGCCAAGTCGCGGTGGCGCATCGACCAGCTCGCCTACGGTTGCGCGCTCGGCCCGCTCACCGAGATCAATGCGCCGTTCCCGCCGGGCAGCGAATCGTGTCGCACCCTCACGCCGTTACCGCCGAAGTCGGGTAACCACGCCTGCCCGTGGATGACCACGACGTGCGGCAAGTTCGAGCAGCCGCGCAGAGCCATCGGTGCTTCCGTCATCGTCACCAACCATCACAACTTCATGGTCGGACGTTTCCCGCTGCCCGTCGTGCTGGACGGACGCAAGGTCGACGACGTGTCGATAGCCGAGTTCATCTTCAGGAGGTCTCATGCTGTCCTCATCGACGAGGTGGACCAGTTCCAGTCGACCGCCCTCGGGATGTGCGCGAGCGAGTTGGTGCTCGACACCCGACGCAACTACGCAGTCCCACTGAAAGAACTCGATGATGACAAGGCCCGGCTGCCGATCGAGGCGGCCAAAGACCTCTGCCCAACAATCAGCCACGCCCGGTACCTCTCCGAATTCCTATTGGCGGGCATCTGCACCAACGACATCCATCTTCGGCAGTACGAGGGCAGCGGCCCGGCTCGCGACCAGCAAGGGCTGAACACCACCGGCTGGCATCTGGCCGGCGGACGGGACCGACGGCTGATCATGCTGCTGTTCCCCGACGCAGGCATCACCAACGAACAAGAGGTACCCAACGAACTGTTCGGGCTCCTCAATGCCCTCGGCCCCGCCCATCCGGGCGCAGACGACGGCTACACCGCCGATGAATCGATAGAGCTACCGCCGCACCTGCGCGCGGTACGGGCCAGTCTGGAGAAGGTTCTTGCACCACGGGGCGAGGATCTGCTCGCCCAGGTCAAGCTGGAGCTCTCCGATGCACTACGGGACGCGGTCAAAGACGCCCACCTGCGCAGCGAAGCGATCGAGCTGCTGCTGGTCCGCACGTGGCTGCGGGAACTCGACGCCGCGCTTGCTCTGCTACGCAACAAAACCGCTCAACTTCGATCCATCGGCCTGCCCTCGGCACGCAAACTCGCCGAACGGCTCGAATCCAGAGTCGCCGCCAACGTCCTGCCTTACGGGATGCTGGGAGGTGCGATCGTCGGATACCGCGTGACAGGGCTCGACGACCCAGACAAGTCCGCCGAGCTCACCGCACAGTGCATCTCCGGTGATCCACACACCTACACCGCGCAGCTCGGCAGCATCGTCTCCTTGGTCCTGGCCGGAGTAGAACGGCCCGTAATGGGACTGTCGGCGACCGCCTACTTCCCTCAGGCGGTTCGCGAGCACGTGCACGCCGAGGTCAAGTGGTGGATGACCGACGCCGCCCCGGACAGCATCCGCGCACGACGGCACATGATCACCGATGCGGTCGACCAGCCCATCCGGATCTCCGGCATCCCACAGGCCCACAAACGCCGAGCATTGATCACCCTCGGCGACCAACTCTACGACAAGCAGATTCATCCAGAACTCGCCCGGATCGCGAAGACCGACCCGGCGCGGGCCCATGCTGCGGTCGTCGTCAACTCCTACGAACACTGCCGACATATCGCCCTCGGCATCCGCGGATCAAGTCTCTACACCGGGGGACTCTGCGTCGCCGTACCACCTGACAAGGAGCGACGCGACAAACTCCCCCCACTGCCGCCCGGCATCGCGGAACTCACACCGGAAGAGTTCGAGACCTTCCCCAGCCGGGGCACCATCCTGGTCGTGCCGATGGCCCGGATCGCCCGCGGCCTGAATATCGTCATCGGCACCAAGTCGGCCATCACCCCGGTCTACCTGTGCACCCGTCCGCTCGCGCTGCTGACCGACCCGCCAGAGATGTATGCCAGCATCAATGCTGCGGGACTGCGGGCATTGCCGGCCGGTCCGTCTGCCGACCCCGTGGCCGCGCTACAGGTAGCCCGGCAGGCTGCCTGGGAGCGACTCGGTGTGATTATGCGATCGGCACCCGGATTCGTCGCGACACGGCCCGAGCTTCAAGAAGAAATCGTCGCGGGCATGATTGTCGATATGATTCAGCTTGCCGGGCGTGCCCGGCGAGGCGGGACCGACATGACCCTCCACCTGGTCGATTATGCGTTCCACGAGGACTCATGGCAATCCGACCTCGCGAACATCCTGCGCCGAATGTACGAGCAGTGGCATCCCGACCAGCGCAAGCAGATGAACGCCATATACCGCGAAGCGCTCGCCGCCTTCCTGGCATACGCGGGCATCGACGCCAACGGCTAGCAGGCAACGGGCGTGTCCAATCATCGAGAGTAGGAGCAGCACAAGGGCATGGCTGAGCAAAAGAACCGCCGACGGCTGGACGTGCTGGGCTACCGGTGCACCCCAGAACTACTCGGCGACTCTACGGTCTATCTCCGGCAGTTCCCCGACGCAGTGAAGTCGCTGTGGACGCTGCTCGAACGCCGCTACAGGGACCGTATGGGCAGAGAAGAGGTCCAGGCGCCGTACACCATCGCCACCACGGCTCTTCGATGTCTGACCGGCGGTTACGCGTTCTTCGACCCGGAGAGGCTGTTCCTGGTTTCCGGAAGATCGATCGACGACGACACGCTCTGCGACGCGTTCACCTTGATGCACGGCCTCGCCGCAGGATTGGAGATCGACGATATCCACCTCGGTAGCCCGGTGGCGCTAGCTGAGCGCATCGCCGGCACCCCGGAGGAGCCCCGCAGGCTCGCCGACTACCTCACCAGAACACCCCAGGGCCAGTCCAACGCCGAGCCGTGGGTATACCGATCTGCGACGTGGGATTTCGCCCGGCAGCTCACGCAGCGCTCGTGGAACGTCGACGGCAAGGAGATCAGTCTGCGGCCGGACAATGTCGGCGGCTTCGTGGCCTGGGACCATCCGTGGGCGAACAAATCAGGCACCGCGTTCGCCATTGCGCGAGGTCGCATCGCCATGAAGACCATGCCCAACCTCGCTGACCCGGTGTTCCTGCTCTCCGCATCGAGCACACGAGTGAAGAGCGGCATGTTCTTCGCACGCACCGTGCTCGCCGAGACAGACGCCAAGGGGCCGGTCATCGAAGTCGAGATGGTCGGTCGGTCGCACATCAGAAACATCAGCAGAATGGCTTTGCAGGTTCTGGGCCGGCTGAAGATGGACAACTCGGTCCTCCACCAGATCCAGGCGCAAGTCGACCGCGAAGTCGCGCAAGCAGAAGAGGCAAAGGCGCGCGGCGTGAAGTGGTATCCACCCGCTGGCGACCTCGGTCCCATCCGGCCGATCCACAGCAAGAACTACAAGTTCCCGGTCGGCCGGGGCGTCGGCATGCACTTCCTGCGTGAACTGGACAAGCACGTGCGGTCCGTCTTCGGTGATGTCGCACGAAGCCCTCAGATCTTCTTCGACACGCAGGGCTTCAAGCGCGTCGAACGCAGGGACGGGTTGTATGCGGATCCTCAGGACGTCACAAGATCACTGACTTCCATGGGGTACGAACGCCTGACGCTGGCGTGCCTTTGGTATCGAGATGAGAACCGGATCCGGATGTTGAACGGCTTGGCCGAAGCATACGGGCTCGACGCCTCAACGCTCGACCCTGCCGAAGGCGAGCCGGTGACGCTCGTGGAAGGCGCCGTCAGTGCCACCTTCCATCGGGTCCCCGGTGTGCTGGAGCACGGACCGGAGTCCGGCAAACTCGACGACCTGCGAAGGATCGCTACCCTGCGACCCAGCCCCGGCACGCTCGTTGGAGTTTGGGCGGAAACCGACTACGACGGCAATGAAGATGAGGTCGACGAGTCAGCGGAGCTCGCCGAGACCCAGAATCCGCCCACGCCCAGGGAAGACAGGCCGCGCAGGCCGGATGACGCCCATGACGCCAAGCACCGCACTCGACGCAGCCTCAGCCAGCTCAGCGTCGTATCGCAGTTCATCAAGGACTTCAAACCGGGCAAGAAGCCCGGAGACCACCCTGTGCAGCTCGCCCAGCTTGACCTCAACCGCAGCCTCGGCCTGATCGATAGACGCGTCGACAACGTCATGATCGATCACGTCGGCAGTTTCGGGCCACAGGAGGTGGCGCACTGCGGCATCCATGTGCGGCGCCAGAGTAAACGGCCCGGTGAGCGTTCAGCCAAGATCTGCATCACCGCTGTCGTGCTCAAGCCACCGGCATCCGAGGGCCTTGCATGGACCCTGCACGGCTGGAGCTACACAGACCGCCGCTGGCGGCCATACCACCTGGCCCAGACCGCCTACCACAGCAAGGACTACCCGTCCGGCAAACTCGCGATGCACGATGACGACAATGCCGGGCGCAAGCAGGTCGCCGTGGTCATCGATCAGGCACTATCGGAGTTGCACCACTATCTCGGCGGCACTCCATACACGGTCACGGTCGATGGCTTGGCCACCCGGCGACTGTGGGAAGGCCTGCACAACAAGAAGCAAGGCCAGGTCGGCAAGCCGGGAACCACCTGGCTGCCCGGCCACACCCTTCCCCTGTCCGAGCGTCCGCTGGCCGTCATCAGGCTCAACAAGGACGACGACGAGGTGATCAGGCCGATCAGCCACACCACGCTGAACTCCGAGGACGAGATTCTCAGGGAGGGTGGCACCACTACGCTGCTGTACCGTCTCGAGCCCGACTTCGGTGACCCGACCTGGCTACTTTCCACCGTGCCGGTGCAGCATGACGGCAGCGGTGCGGGCCGGCTCGGCGCTGACAAGACGCGGTGGACCGCCAGCTACGGCTCCAACGTCGAAGGCGAGTTGGCAAAAAACGAGATGCGCGCCAACTGGTACACGATGAACGCCACGGAGATCTTCGTGATCCCACTTCGAGAAGGCGTCGACTCCCGGGCACTCGCCGCAATGACTGCCCGGCTGTGCCATCAGTCCTTGGCCTGGACCAGCCGTACCCGCTACTCGGTTCAACTCCACGCGGCACAGCAGATGGATCTTGACCATCCGCAGTACCGGCGGTCGGCCGCCACCCAGGACCCAGAAGCAGCACCGGTGGGCGAGGCGCAGCTCGACGACCAGCCCGACGGAGAATAGCTTTAACGGCACGGCTTGTCCTCACCGTGAGGCGTCGGACAAGCCGTGCCATCGGAGCCCTTCATACGCCCCGACTCAGGCCCAATTTCCATTAACATCGACGTATGATCCGGCCTTGTCCAGAAACGGTCACATACGGAGCCAATCGGCTCTACGGTGAGGCAGCGGGCACCGCTAGTCAGGGCGAGGTACATCGCGACAGAGTCGACGAACGAAGCAGCTGCGAGCGCAGAGATCATGTCGTCCAGCACCCAGACCTGCTACCTTTGGCGCGACTGATCAACTGTGCAGTAGATGCCTGCAAACCGGCTCCAGACCACGAGCACGGCGCACCGCACTCGATCAGCCCCGGGGCAGACACCTATCCTGATCCTGAACCTTGTCGTGCGGATCGCACCTCGCCCGCACGAGGCGACCACCACCTGGTTTTGTTCCCTACGGCGCCAAATGTCGCCAAGTTTGAGCGCCAGCGAGGACCTAGCGGGTCTCGATGTTCACGAGTCTCGGCGTCACCACAGCTGCCAGCTGGGTCGCCCGCCGATCCGCTCACGTACGGTGACGAATGCGCGGCGAGGCCCGCGCGGATGGCGGCAAATCCTGCGCACGTGATTAACGTGTCCAGTCGTTGACCGGGACGCGCGCAGCAACAGCAACCTACTTCGTAGGCCGAGTCATCCAGCCAATCACGGGAGACTGTCGACACCGGTCGAAGTGACCGTTGGGTGTGGCTCTTGACCGAGACCAAGAGGGGGTGTGTAGTGTGTACCCATGACACGCGTTGACTTTCGGTACCTTGCGGACCTCCTCACCCCGCGCCACGCTGCGATAGTCGACGACCCCGCCGAACGGAACCGCCTTGCCGGCCTGGTCGACACCGACACATCCGAGTACATCGCCGGCTTCATCTCGCAGGCCGGCCGAGTGCTCGGTGAAGCAGTAAGGTCGGGCGAGATCGTCCTATACGAGAGCGACATCACGGTGGACGCTGAAGGTGACTGGGTGCCCGGAGCCCCGTCCCGGATGTGGATGGTGCCAGCGGGAACTCGGCGAGAGGACGTTTACGACGACACCGCTCGCCTCTTCCTGGCCCAAAGCTTGCGCAACGGGGCCGCCAGTCAGTTCTGTGGATGGCAGGACCGGGTGGTCGCAATCGTGCCCGAGGAAGTCGGCCCCAAGGAGTCGAAGATCATCCGTACCCTGGCCGGCGGGGATATCGAGGTCGTGCACACGTACAACGTTCTTGATGCGTACGGCACCTTCGCCCGATGGGTGACCGACCTTGCCCTGGAGTATGGAAGCGGTGACGAGGCAATTGCTTCCGACACACCCCAGCCGCCCGGCATGGCGCGATCGGTCGTGAGCGCATGGCTGATGCGCGAGGCAGGCGAGGCACAGCTCCAGCAAGCCCGCTTCTCCCTGAAGTTCGGCTTAGCGGGGTACTCGCGGGTGCCGAGTGAGGAACTGCCGATCGCCGAACTCGCACGTTCCCTCTACACCGACCGCGCGAACTTGACGAAGGTCATTAAGGACGCCGAAAAAGATGCCAGGATAACCGGGATCCTCGACGCGATCACGTCCGGGGACACCGACCGGATCATGACGACTCTTCGCAACGGGTAGGACGGCCAGGCAACTGCCGACTCGGATGGCAGCCTGGGCCGGAAAGCCGCCATGGGCGGACCTGTGTGGAGCGTCCACAGACGTCGCGTACTTGGGGGTCGAGCTGCTAGTTGCCGTGCCCGCGCTCGACCAGGCACAGTCGTGCCGATGGCCAGACTGGCCGTCGACGCTGAAGGTGCCGTTCTCGCGAACATAAACCAACCGCCTAACCTGCTCTGACCGA
Organism: Catellatospora sp. TT07R-123; assembly: GCF_018327705.1. Classification (NCBI taxonomy): domain Bacteria; kingdom Bacillati; phylum Actinomycetota; class Actinomycetes; order Micromonosporales; family Micromonosporaceae; genus Catellatospora; species Catellatospora sp. TT07R-123. The sequence goes on from NZ_BNEM01000002.1 coordinate 2,687,731, forward strand.
CGCGCCGCCCATGAGTAGGGCTTTCGCCGACCGGCCATGCGCACACACCAGGAGCGCGCTTCTCGGCTGATGGGAAACGCACGGCCGGACGCCGGAGTTCGATCATAGGGATGAACCCTCTATAACCGAGCCCAACTAGGAGGACTCGTACAACCTGCGCGTTTGTCGAAATAGGTCGTTCGATTTAGAGTTTCCGCATATCATGACCAACCCTCACATTTCGGGAGGATTGATTGGAGTCGGAAACTGCAGGCGACCGTGGTGATGCAGACCTGGCCTGGGCGTTGCGCCGGCGCAGGAAGCCGCGGGTCATCATCGAGCCGGTCATTCCAGGGCTGCGCTTTGCGTTCTACGGCCGTATGTCCACCCATCGGCAGGACCGCCGAACGTCGCGCGGGTGGCAGCGATACAGCGCCGATGCGCTCATCGAAGGGCGCGGACGAATCGTCGAGGAGTACTTCGACGTTAACGTGTCGCGCTTGGTCGATTGGCCGCTGCGGCCTGAGGCCGCGCGACTGCTCGCCGATCTGGTCGACCCCGGCCGCGGCTTCGATGCGATAGTGGTCGGCGAGTACGCACGCGCGTTCAGTCGCCGACAAATTCGCGAGGTCGAACCTTACCTGCGCCAGGCCGGGGTTGAGCTGTGGCTGGCGGAGCTTGAAGGACCGGTCGACTTCGACGACATCGAGCATCGGCGGATTCTTGACGAGTTGGGCAGGCACTCTGCCCGGGAGTCCCAGCAGGCGCGTTACCGCACCCTTACCGCGATGGCGCAGATCATTCGCGATGAAGGGCGGTACATGGGGGGCCGCGTTCCCTATGGGTACCAGCTCGTCGACGCAGGTCTGCATCCTGACCGCGAGGATGCGCGGTGGGGTCGCCGTTTGCAGCGGCTTGGGCCGGATCCGAACACGGCACGACATGTTCAGTGGATATTCGATCGGCGCTTGTCCGGTGCCTCCACGAGGCAAATCACCGAGGAGCTCACCTGCCGTCAGGTTCCTACGCCCTCGGATGTAGATCCACGCAGCAGTCGGCGGCGAGCCTATGGCGAGTGGTCGGAGCAGACTGTCGTGAGGATTCTGCGCAATCCTCGCTACACAGGCCGGGCCGTGTGGGGACAGCAGCGGACTGAGCACGAGGTGACCCTGTCGGAGAATCGCGTCTTGTCGGACCGGGAGGTCCGTCGGCGTGTACCGGCGTCGGAGTGGACCTTCTCTGAGAGGGTCGCCCATCCACCGCTGGTCACCATGGAGGTCTTCGTCGCAGTTCAGGATGTGATCGCGGCACCGAGGCGCGATACCGAAAAGGTAGGCAGCACGCCACGGCTGTATCGGCTGGTCGGCCACATGTACTGCGAGTTCTGCGAACGTTCTATGGAGTCGCACTGGTCGCACGGCAAGCCTGCATACCGGTGCAAACATGGCGTCAGGAACCGCAACGCTCCTGTCCAGGAGCGCGTCAAGCAGTTCTATGTTCGCGAGGACGAGGTCTTGCGGAGGCTGGCCTGGTGCAACAGTCCCGACTTCCATGGACGTTCGCAGACCCAGATCATCGACGCGTTGCGTAGCTTGGACGCGGTGATCGTCTACGGTCCGACGAACATTGTTCTCGAATACGGGGAGGATGTCGTGACGATTCCCTGACCCCTCGAACACATTCCTGAGCAGTCGCAATGCTTCAGACGCCCTACCACGGAACGAGTCAGCGTTCCGTGGGGGATTTATGTGTCCGAGGGGGGACTTGAACCCCCACGCCCTATACGGGCACTAGCACCTCAAGCTAGCGCGTCTGCCATTCCGCCACCCGGACCGGTGGTGTCCGACCCCTCCCGCACACCTGCCCACATTCCCGCAGGTGTCCGGCCTCAGCCGCACGAGGCACAACGATACACGGTCCCGGTTGATCACGCACATCGGGTTACCGCCCGGGTATCGTGCCGCCCGTGACAGCTGACGTCTGGGTAGTCGCCGGCCCGCCTGGCGCAGGCAAGTCCACCATCTCCGACCTGCTCCTCAAGGCCCTCAACCCCACCCCCGCCCATCTAGACAAGGACGTCCTCTACGGCAGCTTCGTAGCCGCCACCCTCGCCGCCGCGGGCCGCCCGTTCACCGAGCGCGAAGGCCCCTGGTACGACGAGCACATCAAGATCCACGAGTACGGCGGCATGACCACCACCGCGCGAGCCATCCGCTCCCACGGCTGCCCCGTCCTCCTGGACGGCCCGTTCACCACCCAGATCCACGACCCGGCCCGCTGGGCAGCCTGGGTGGAAGACCTCGGCGGCGACCCGGTCCACCTCATCTGGGTACGCACCGACCCCGCCACCCTGCACGCCCGCCTGACCACCCGCGCCCTGCCCCGCGACGCCGCCAAGCTGGCGAACTTCGACACCTACACGACCACGATCCGCGCCGGCGTCGAACCGCCCGTCCCCCACCTGACGGTCGACAACCGCCTCGGCGCCCCACCCCTGGCCGACCAGCTCGCCGCGCTCCTGGCCGCCCGCGAGGCCCCGGCCACCGGCCCCTAGGCCGCCATCTCCTCCAGGTACGCCTGCGTCTCCGGATCAGTCGAATACATGATCACGCCGCGCATGCCCCGGGTCAGCAGCACCCGGTACGTGTTCCGGATCAGCTCGGCGAAGTGGCTGCCGTCAGCCCGCCGCACCGCCGGGTCCTTACAGTGCTCCGGCCGCGCCACCCAGCTGCCGCCCCGCCGCACGAAGTCCGGCCCGAAGATCACCCCAGCCCAGTCATACTCGAACCCCTGAGCGGTGTACACGCACCCCACCTGCCCGAACCCGCGCTCATCCGACGCCCAGAAATACGACTCAGGCGCGTCGGGCACCTTCTGTGCCGGTTTCACGTTCCACGGCCGCGCCCAGTCCCCGATCACCACGTCGTCGACGAGCACCGTCCGCCCGCCCCGCGTCCCCGGGTCGCTCCACGGCCAGCAGTACCCGGCCGCGATCCGCGCCGTCCCCGCGTGCTCCTGCTGCCGCCCCAGCAGCCAGGCCTCCAGCTCGGCCGGGGTCCGCGCGGTACGTACCGCGAAGTGCTCGTCCTCCCGGGTGACCAGCTTCGACCACGGCATCGCCGGGTCGCGGCGCAGGCCGAGCAGCCGCGCCACCCAGGCGTCGTAGAACTCCGACCCGCCGCACCGGTACTGCCCGTCGAGCCGCACCACCTCGACCTTGCAGCCCAGCCCCTCGGCGGCGTACCGGATGGCCGATTCTGAGCCCATCTCCCCCGGCCGCACGATCTGCTTCTCGTCGAGCAGGAACACCGGCACCTGCGCCACGTTGATCAGCTCTTCGATCTGCGGCCGCGCGGCGTCGCGCTTGGCCTTCGTGGTGTACCGGTTGACGCTGGTCTCCCGCAGCCGGTGCGCCTCGTCACAGATGATCACGTCCAGCGACCGGGGCCGGGCGTCGATGCAGTTGTTGAAGTAGGTGAACATGCTCTTCACCTGCGAGCTGCGCGCCCCTGCGATCTTGCGCATGGTGTTGGTGAACGCGCTCGACCCGGTCGCGTGCAGCACCCGCCGCCCCTGGCGGCTGAGCTCACCCAGCAGGCTCAGCGCGATCACGCTCTTGCCCGACCCGGGCCCGCCGAGCACGATCACCACCGTCTGCTGCCGCGCGTTCCGCGACCGCTCCACCGCCGCCTTCACCGTGCTGAACGCGACCTGCTGCTCGTCCAGCAGCACGAACTGCTCCCGCTCCCGGATCTCCTTGGCGGCAGCCGCCAGCAGCATCTTCGACGGCGCCAGCTCCGCGCCGAGCAGGTCCTCGGCTGCCTTCCGAGCCAGGTCGCGGTCTGCGGCCGGGTCCAGCCGCGAACGCAGCCGCTCCACCAGCGCCTGCTTCGCGTCGAGAGTGAACAGGGTGCCGTAAGCGTCCATCTGATACTGCCGGATGCTCCACACCCCGGTGTCCAGGGCGTTGTGCAGGTACGCGATGCCGTGGACGGTGTCGGCCCGCTCCGCCAGCATCGGCGTGAAGTCGACGAGCTGCTGGCAGTAGCGCCGCACCTGCTCGACCGGGTGGAGCACCGGCTGCGCGTAGTGCTCGATGCGCACCAGGTCCTCACCGGCCGGTTCGGCCCGGCTCCACTGCTTGAGCTCGACCACCACATACGACGGCAGCGCCGTACGCGGATGGACGCCACACAGGATCACGTCGGCGCGCTTGGGGCTGTACGGCAACTGGTGCTCCAGCAGCACCTCGACGTGCCCGAGCCCGGCGTCGACCAGGTCACCGAGGAACGCGGGCAGGCTGCGGTCCCACGAGCGCACCTCGGCGACGGAGACGCCGCTGTTCAGCGCGATCGCGGCCTGCTCGGCGAGCACGGGGATGAGCCTTCCGGCCTGGGCGTCGTCGAGCATTGCCGCGGCGGATTTGCGGACCAGCGCCACCGAACGTTCTCCCACCTGGGCACGTGTCATCACGTGCGGGTGGGGGCAGCAACGCGTAAAGCGGTGCCCGGCGGGCCGCCCGACCAGGTTACCGGGCGGCCGCGGCGCGCGCCGTACCCTGCCGGGCGACCCGGCTCAGTCCAGCGGACGAATGGTGCGGCGCTCGCGGTTCCGCGACATACGCGCACCGTTCGGTACGCGTTAAGTCGTAGTTATCCCCCGTCCCGGATGCTCGACCGGGCGTGAACCGGCTGCTCGCCCGCCCCTGCCCATCCGCGAGCGGAAGGACCGCATCTTGCGTACCTCCTGGCGAAACACCATCCTGACCACCGCGACCGCCCTGGCCGCCCTGGCCGTCGGCATGCCCGCCGCCCCCGCGTTCGCCGCGACCCCGAGCGTGCGCGTCAACGAGGTCGAGTCCAGCGGCGGCAGCCCCGGCGACTGGGTGGAGCTGGTCAACACCGGCACCACCGCGGTCGACCTGTCCGGGTGGATCGTCCGGGACAACGACAACTCCCACGCGTACACGATCGCCTCAGGCACGTCCCTGGCCGTCGGCGCGTTCCTGGCCCTGGACGTCGAGTCGGCGTACGGCCTGGGCAGCTCCGACTCCGCCCGCCTCTACCTGGCCGACGGCTCGACGCTGGTCGACAGCTACACCTGGACCTCGCACGCGAGCACCACCTACGGCCGCTGCGCCGACGGCACCGGCGCGTTCACCACGACCGTCGCCGCGACCAAGGGCGCCGCCAACTCGTGCCCGCCGCCCGCCCCGGTGACCTGGCCCGGCGGTTCGGCCGTCGCGGTCGCCGACGCCTCGAACGTGTTCGGCACGAACCTCAGCGGCCTGTCGTTCAGCAGCTCGACCGTGCTGTGGGCGGTCGACAACGGCCCCGGCAAGCTGTACCGCCTGATCCCGTCCGGCAGCACCTGGATCCGCGACACCGCGACCGGCTGGTCTTCCGGCAAGACCCTTCGCTACGCGAGCGGCAGCGGCGACCCGGACGCCGAGGGCGTCGTCAGCACCCCGGACGGCCTGTTCGTGGCGACCGAGCGTGACAACGGCAGCAGCGGCACCAGCCTGCCGAAGATCCTGCGCTACGACACCACGTCGACCGCGACCACGATCAACGCGGCCGCGGAGTGGAACCTGAAGGCCGACCTGCCGTCCGTGGACGCCAACAGCGGCCTGGAGGGCATCACCTGGGTCCCGGACTCGTTCCTGACCGCGCACGGCTTCTTCGACGAGCACACGGGCGCCGCGTACAACCCGGCCGACTACGCCGGGCACGGCAGCGGCCTGTTCTTCGTGGGCCTGGAGGCCAACGGCACCGTGTACGCGTACGCGCTGACCCAGTCCGGCGGCTCCTTCACCCGGGTGGCGACGTTCGGCAGCGGCTTCTCGTCGGTGATGGAGCTGACGTACGACGCGGCGACCGGTCACCTGTGGTCGGTCTGCGACAACACCTGCTCGGGCCGTACGGCGATCCTCGACGTCAACGCGCAGGGCCGGTTCGCGGTGACCGCGACGTACAACCGGCCGTCGGGCATGTCGAACTACAACAACGAGGGCTTCGCGATCTCCCCGCTCTGCTCCTCGGGCTCCAAGCAGGTGGTCTGGTCCGACGACGACAACGACGGCGGCCACGCCCTCCGCTCGGGCACCCTGAACTGCACCGCCTGACTGCGGTTGGCACAGCGCCACGACGAACACGAGGTGACGCCCCGCCGGCTCGGCGGGATGAGGACCTCTGACTTGGGTCAGGGGCATCCGCACGGTCGTGCTGATGCCCCTGACCTTCTCGTTCGTTCAGAGCGGGACGCCCGTTCAGGTGCCGCACGGCCCGGACGTGCCGGGGCGGCACCAGGCAGGTCACGCATCACGTCGTGCCGCTGCCTCCGAGAACGTCCAGACCCAGGACCGAGAGTGTCGCCACGCCCGTGGAGGGCGGCGCGGCACCATGCCTCGGCCGATCGTCACCGACGCCGAGCAGCCGACACACGGCCGCGTCAACGTCGGTGTCAGCGGCGATCGACAATTCGAGAACACCCGGTACGACGATCTCCGTGGCGAGCCGGCCGTCCTTGACCGACGCGACGACCGATATCTCCGCAGTGTCGTCCTGCCGAGCGTGAGCCGCCGGTGTGTATACCCGCGGCTGGTCGTCCAGCACCGCCTCGGTCGGAGGCTCTTCGTATGCCGAGATCGGCTCCGATGTCTCCTCGGCGGGTTGGTCTGCGAACTTCACGGGAAGCTCGGCCGCCGCCGCCTCGGCGAGGGGTAGGACCATTTCCACACCCCACACCGCTGCAGCAACGCCCAGGACCAGCACTCCGCTGACGAGCCCTACCGCCGTGACGCCATAGGGATTGACCAGGGGCGTGCCGCTCGCCTGGAGTTCGAGATACCTGCGCCGCACCGCCGTCCGCGCTCGAAGCATGAACAGCGGGCCGCGCAGGAACCGAGCATCCTGGTCAGCGTGGGCGATGATGAGGTGGAGATCCTGATCGACGCGCCGCATCTCGATGTCGCGATCCGCGTTCCTCCCGGGTTCGGGCGTGCGGCGCGGGTAGGGACGAGGGGGCATCAGATCACCACTCCGGCGAGTCCGGAACAGGGCTGCCGTCGACTCCCGGACCTCCCCTTCCGCCCCTGAAGTCTATGATCTGCATGATGGTCTGCTGCTGGAGGATCTGCTCCCATTCCTCGGTGGACTTGTCGTCACGGGTCACGTATCTCGCCGACGCAAGGTACGTGTTGGCGATGATCTTGCAGGCGTCCCGGTGCCTGATGGCCGGTGGCCCGTCCAGCTGCCGCTCGACATCCTCCACGCGCACGGCGTGAGTGGTCGAGAAGTGCATCCGAGTGTTCGACGACAGGTGCGCGAGGCCGGAAACCCGCCCGCCCACGACGCCGTTCAGAGTCTCCTCGACTCTTTTGCGGCGCTCCAGCACCGCACGGTACTTCAAGTCGATCACGGTGACGACGAGTGTCGCCGCCGTGATACCGATCGCGAGCTCCGCATTCATCGCAAACCTATCTAATGTGGGCGTCCGCTTCCGCCATCGCACGCCCGTACCTGATCCATTACCCGTGTGAACGACACCATCGAGGAATAGTCACGCAGCGATTTGTCAATGAATGATGCTTTAGTTGTTTATGCGCAATTCCTGGGAGGTGCTCATCGAACTCCCTGCAGGAAACGGAAGGAAGGGGCCGCAGGTCAGAGGGGGCGAAGCAGAACCGTCAGGGACATGGGGGCGGGGTGGAGCTCATACCGAGGCAGAGTGGCGGGGCCGCAGGAGCGGCTGCCGATGCCATGCTGGGCGAGGTCGACGTTGACCCACACGTGGTCGCCCGGGACCAGATCGGTGGTGTGGGCGGCGGCGTCGAGGTGTTCGCTGGTCCAGCGCCGTACGGTGAGGCCGAACGCCGGCTCGGCTTCCAGTCGCAGACCCCGTCCTCCGGCGTCGCGCAGTTCGGCCCAGCGGACATCGGCGCGGGCCCCGTTCTCCTGCGGGCGTACGTACGGCGTCTGCATCTGGTCGACAGACGCCCTGTACCGGCCGACCCGGGCGGCCTGCCGCGTGTCCGGATACGCCTCCCCCGGCCCGCGCCCGAACCACTCCACCTGGTCGAAGCCGCCCGGCAGCGCGAACCGCAGCCCGAGCCGGGGCAGCGCCACCGCCCACACCCCGTCCGGCACCAGCTCCAGCTGAAGCCGCAGCACGTCCCCGCACGCCGACCACCGGTACGTCGCCAGCAGTCCCGCGTCGATCGCCGCCGGTGCCACCCGCGTCCGCACCGTCACCGCCTCCCCGTCCCGCACCACGTCGATCACCCGCTGGTGCACCCGGTGCAGCCCGGCCCGCCGCCACTGCGGCGCCAGCAAAGGCACGTCGTTGTCGGTCGGCGCCCGCCACAGGTCCACCCGGGGCGGCACGATCTCGATCCCGCCCACCCGCACGACCTGCCCGCGCTCGTCGAACACGCCCGCCTCCGGCGCCCCGAACCCACCCGGCCCGGCCCCGTACCCGCCCGATCCGGCGGCCGCCCCCGAAGGCGCCACCGAGACCGCCGTACCACCGACCACCCCCGACGCCGCAGGACCGCCGACCCCACCCCCACCCCCGCCGAGTTGCCGGGCGATCGGGGCAATGGGCGCCCTTGATTCGCCCGATTGCCCGGCAACTCGGCCGAAGACCGGGACCGGGGACGGCTCGGCGGCGGGCCACTGGCCCCAGGCGATCTCGTGGCCGGCCGGGGCCCAGGGCGTGTCCTCGGCGAGGACCGCGCTGACGGTCCACCAGCCCTCCGGCACCCGGCCGAGGTCGGACGTCCCGGCGACGGGCGCGTGGTCCGGAGCAGGCAGGGCCACGGCGGCGCGCTGGCCTGGGGCAAGCGGCGAGCAGGGCAGCTCGCCGGTGGCCAGGGACAGGCCATCGACCGTGTACGACCAGCGCAGCGCCAGCCCGGACAGGTCGGTGTGGTCGTACCGGTTCTCGATGAGGGCGGCGCCGTCCGGGGTGGCGGTGATGCGGATGGGTTCGATGACCTTCTTGTATTCGAGCAGGCCCGGGGAAGGGGTCCGGTCGGGGAAGACGAGGCCGTCGCAGACGAAGTTGCCGTCGTGCAGTTCCTCTCCGAAGTCGCCGCCGTAGGCGTAGAACTCGCGGCCGTCAGGGGTGCGGGAGCGGATGCCGTGGTCGATCCACTCCCAGACGAAACCGCCCTGGCAGCGGTCGTACAACTCGAAGAGCTGCTGGTATTCGGTGAGGCCGCCGGGTCCGTTGCCCATGGCGTGGGCGTACTCGCAGAGGATGAACGGCATGGCGCGGCGCCGGGCGTCGAGTTCGGGGTCGTCGAGCGGCGGTTCGGCGCGCTGCCCGATGAGGGCGACTTCGGCGTGGTCGGCGTACATACGGCTGTAGACGTCGGTGTACCGGCAGCTGCGGTCGCCTTCGTAGTGCAGGGGCCGTCCGGGGTCCAGGGCGCGGACGGCGTCGGCCATGTGCCCGAGGTTTTCCCCGACGCCGGCTTCGTTGCCCAGGGACCAGAGCACGATGCTGGGGTGGTTGCGGTCGCGGGCGACCATGCGCCGGGCCCGGTCGACCAGCGCCTCGCGCCAGGCGGGTTCAGCGGTCGGGTTGCGCCGCCACCCGTTCTCCTCGAACCCGTGGGTCTCCAGGTCGCACTCGTCGACGACCCACATGCCCAGTTCGTCGCACAGCCGCAGGAAGTCGGGGTGCGGCGGGTAGTGGCTGGTCCGTACCGCGTTGATGTTGTGCTGTTTCATCAGCAGCAGGTCGGCGCGCATCAGGGCCTCGTCGACGACGCGGCCGCGGTCGGGGTCGAACTCGTGCCGGTTGACGCCCCGGAACAGCACCCGCCGCCCGTTGACCTTCAACACGCCATCCTCGATCGCGACGGTCCGGAACCCCACGTCGAGCACGGCCCGTTCGGTCGCGCTCGCGACCTCGATCCGGTACAGCCGCGGCGTCTCGGCGGTCCACGGGCTGACCGGCACGCTCACGCTCTCGCCGGACGCCACGGCCACACCCAGCTCGGCACACGTCACAGCCGCCATGACGGCGCCGGTGTCGACACACAGGGTCCCCAGCCCGGTGCGGTGGTCGTAGTCGGCGTGGACGGCGACGTCGGGCAGCCCGCCCTCAGGCCGGGCGAGCAGCGTGACCGACCGGAAGATGCCGGGCAGCCACCACATGTCCTGGTCTTCGACATAGGTGCCGGGTGACCACTGGTGGACGCGTACGGCCAGGGCGTTGCCGGTCGGGCGCAGCAGGTGCCCGACGGCGTACTCGCTGGGCAGGCGGCTGCCGAAGACGGTGCCGAGTTCGGTGCCGTTGAGCCAGATCCGGCCGCAGGAGTCGATGCCGTCGAACCGCAGCACGGCGTCGCCACTAGGCCAGTCTGCGGGCAGGTCGAAGGTGCGGCGGTGGTCGCCGGTGGGGTTGTCGGTGGGCACGTGCGGCGGGTCGACGGGGATCGGGTAGCGCACGTTGGTGTAGGCGGGGTGTCCCCAGGTGCCGTCGCGGCGGGCCAGGGGCCAGTGTGCGGGCAGGTCGATCAGGTCCCAGTCGCTGTCGTCGTGGCCGTCGGCGGCGAACGTGTCGTCGAGGTCGGCGGTGGGTGACAGGCGGAAGCGCCAGGTGCCGTCGAGGTTCAGGCGGGGGGCGTCGCTGGGGTGGTGGGCGCGCGGGGGAAGGGCGCCGGTCCCGGGGCTGATCGTCTCCAGGTATCGCACGTTGAACAGGTTTCAACATGATCCACCAGGTGTCAACAGTCCCCGGGACCGGCATCGGGCTTGCGCCGGATCAGGCGCGCGGCCCCCGGTCGGCGAGCTGCTTGGTGAGCTCGTAGGCGACCGCGTCGGGGCTGCTCGGGTCCAGGCACATCGGGTCGGTGGTCTGGTAGACGGGGCTGATCTCGTACGCCCGCTGCTCCAGCTTCAGCGCTTCCAGGTCGGCCGCCAGCCGGTCCGCCAGGTCCAGCTTGCGCACGCGGGTCAGCGCGAGGGTCTCGCCCTCCGGGTCGTCCACCGCCGTGATCTTGATGTTGCCGACGCCGGGGGCGTAGAACTTGCGCTGCACGCCGCCGTCGGGGTCCAGCGGGCTGGTCTCGTCGATGACGAGCACGTCGTCGTAGCAGCCGGTCGGCACGCACACGCCGTCCTCGTGGGTGCGGTGCACCTTCCCGCAGTCCAGGAAGTCGATCTCGGGCGCGGACCCTTCCAGGAACGACACGCCCTTCTTCGGCTTGCCGGGCACCAGCACCCCGCCCTGGGCGTCCTCCTGCCCGGTGATCCAGGTGTTCGGGGCGCCGGTGAAGTCCCCGTTCTCGTCGAACTCCTCCGGGTACTCCCCCAGCACCCACACGTTGCCGTGCTTGTCCTGGGCCTGGAACGCGAGCTCCGATTCGGCCACGACGCCGGAGTCGCTGTCGACGTCCCACAGCACCCGGGTCTTGACTCCGGCGATCTCCTTGACGAAGTCGGTGACGAAGAACGTGACCGTGTGCGGCTGCGGGGCGCCGCCGGTGTTGGCGAACCCCTGGAGCGTGTATTCGAAGCCCGAGCGCAGCGGGTAGAACTTGTTGTCGACGTCGGCGCCGTCGGGGAAGTTCTTGGGCTTGAACTTCGTCAGCGGCTCGCAGCCTTTCACGGCCGCGGCGGTTCCCGTGTCGGCGCCGGTGTCGTGGGCCGGGTGGGCCACTGCCGGGCCGGCGAGCGCCAGCATCGCGGCCAGTGCCGCCCCCGTGGCCGACCAGGCTGCCGCCGGCCGCCGCGATACCCCCGTGAACCCCGTCATGTGCTGGTCCTCCGCGTGCTGTCGTGCGCGCCGACCGTCCCGGCACGCGCCGTTTCGCACCATATAGGGGCTCGCGAGCTCAGCGAGGCTTTATGTCCTGTTTTCCACCAGCTGGGGGCCGAGCACGCCGGCCGGGTCGCGGTAGGCGCGGGCCAGCATCGTCACCCAGTCGTAGATCGCCGTCTCGTTCGGGGCGAGCGGTCCCGGGGTGTAGTGCGGCGAGGACATGCCGCGCTGCACCGACTCGCACGCCGCCCAGTCCTGCCGGTTGGTCACGTCCCAGAAGTCCACCGCGTACGCCGGGTCGGCGACCTTGTCGTCGAACAGCCAGCTGCACTCCACGAACGTCCGGTCGGCCGCCAGCGGCACCATCCGGTGCGCCATCACGTAGTCGGGGTGCAGCGACAGCAGCAGGTTCGGGAACAGTCCCAGGTAGCGGACCTCGCGCGGGTCGACGCCGGGCAGCATGACGCCGCGCGAACGCCCGTCCAGCGACATCGTCTCGGCGTGCTCGCGCAGCTGCATCGACCCGCCGAGCCAGTTGCCGGGCTCGTGCCAGTTGTCGCCGGAGGTCGGCGGGGTGACCGCGCACAGCTCAGGGTGGATGAGCGGGCAGTGGTAGCACTCGTGGTAGTTCTCGGCGATGATCTTCCAGTTCGCGCCGACCTCGTACCGGTGCACCGCCTTGACCGTCAGGTGCTCGGCCGCGTACGGCGCGACCAGGTCGTCCAGCGTGCCCAGGTGCTGCTCGAACGGCATCGCCGCGGCGCCCGCGTTGACGAACACCCAGCCGTGCCAGTCCACCGCGGGCAGCTCGACCAGGCCGAACGCGCGTGCCTCGAAGTCGTCGCCCATCCGGGGCGCGGTCCGCAGCGCCCCGTCCAGGTCGTAGGACCAGCCGTGGTACGGGCACACCAGCGCCCGCCGCTCGCACCGCTGCCCCGCGCCGAGCAGCTCGTGGCCGCGGTGGCGGCAGGCGTTGGCGAACGCCCGCACCTGCTCCCCCACGGTCACCACGACCGACACGTCCCCGACGGTGACCTGGTGCTGGTTGCCGTCGGCGGCCAGCTGCGCCGTACGGCCCAGGCAGGTCCACGATCCGGCGAACAGGTGCCGCCGCTCCCACGCCAGGACCCGCTCGTCGGTGTACGCGGCCACGGGCAGCATCCGCGACTGCCCGAACGGCCGCAGCGCGGCGGCCAGGCCGTCGGCGGCCAGCGGCGCCGGGCTCACCGCCGGGCTCCGGACTTCGTGTCGTGCAGCACCTGCCGGACCACGTTGCGGCCCGGGATGCCGGTGACCCCGCCGCCGCCGTGGGTGGCCGATCCGGCCTGGTACAGGCCCCGGATCGGGGTGCGCAGGTCGGCGTAGCCGGCCGCCGGGCGGCAGTGGAACATCTGCCCCGGGGTCAGCTCGCCGTGGAAGATGTTGCCGCCGACCAGGCCGTACTCGGTCTGCATCTGGTGCGGACCGATGACCTGGCGGCCGAGGATCGAGCCGGTGAAGCCGGGGGCGACGGCCTCCATCCGCGCGACCAGGCGGTCGGCGTAGGCGTCGAGCTCGGCGGTGTGCGGCTCGGCGGCCCAGGTGTGCGGGACGTACTGGGTGAACATGCTGACCACGTGCTTTCCCTCGGGAGCGAGGGTGGGGTCGAACACGGACGGGATGCAGACGTCGGCGAACGGCAGCGTCGCGGCGCGCCCGGCGGCGGCCTCCTGGAACGCGGTCTCGACGTCGTCGAGGGACTCCGACAGCACGATGGTGCCGCCGTGCACGTCGGGGTCGAAGTCGGGGTGGCTGGTGAACACCGGCAGCCGGTCGACGGCGAAGTTGACCTTCACGGTGCCGGAGCGGGTCTGCCAGGCCTCGATGTCGTCGATGAAGTCGGCGGGCAGCTCGGCGCGGTCGACCAGGTCCAGGAACGAGATCTTCGGGTGCGCGGTGGTGATCACCGTGGCCGCCGCGATCTGCTCCCCGGAGTCCAGGGTGACCCCGGTGACGCGGCCGCCGCGCACGTCGATGCGGGCCACGGAGGCGTTCGTGCGGATCTCGGCGCCGAACGCGCGGGCCGAGGCGGCCATCGCGGCGGTGACCGCGCCCATACCGCCGCGCGGGAAGCCCCAGGCGGCGGCTTGGCCGCCGGTCTGGTCCAGGTGGTGGTGCAGGGTGACGAACGCGGTCCCGGCGCTGCGCGGCCCGCCCCAGGTGCCGATGACGCCCGACACCGACAGCAGCCCCCGCATGGCGTCGGATGCGAACCGGTGCTCGACCAGGTCGGCGACGCTGGCGGTGAACAGCCGGGTCAGGTCGAACACCGCCCGGGTGTCCATGCCCCGCACCTTGGCCAGCAGGCCCGCCTGCGCGAGCAGGTCGCCGGGCCGCTTGGAACCGAGCTTCGGGGGTATGGCGTCCAGCAGCGGCCCAACCTTGGCGCCCAGCGCGCCCAGCCACGCCTCCCACCGCTCGTAGGCGTCGGCGTCGGCCTTGGAGAACTTGGCGATCTCGGCGTGGCGGCGGCCGGGGTCGGCCAGCAGGTGCAGGTGGCGGCCGTCGCGGCGGGGTGCGAAGTAGGGGCCCTGCGGGTAGACGTGGTAGCCGTGCTCGGCCAGCCTCAGGTCGGCGACCATGTCCGGCGGCAGCAGGCTCACCACATAGGACAGGGAGGTAACCAGGAAGTCGGGGCCGAACGGGCGTTCGGAGACGGCGGCGCCGCCGACGATCTCGCGGCGTTCCAGCACCAGCACCCGGCGCCCGGACCGGGCGAGGTAGGCGGCGGCCACCAGACCGTTGTGGCCGCCACCGACGATGATCACGTCGTACGTCACCCGGAGAGTGTGCCTGACTGACCACTCAGTTGGGAAGAGCACGTTCGACATGCGTAATATTTATGCTGATGATTTAAACTGGCGCACTCCCGCCACCGCGGCGCCCCCACCCGGATCGGCGTTTCGCACCTCATCCGGCCCCGCCGCCCGGTTGAATGGGCAGGGTGAGGGGCCGCCGATGCTCGCCGTACTGATGCTGGGCCTGGTGCTGGTCGCCTGGGCGGTCATCGCCCGCCCCGCCCAGCGCTACAGCGTCACCGTCCCCATCGCCATGGCCGCCTCCGGCATGATCCTCACCAGCGGCACCCACCCGCTCGTCGACGTCGAGCTCACCGGCGCCACCGTGCGCCACCTGGTCGAGCTCACCCTCGCCGTCGTCCTGTTCACCGACGCCACCGACATCAGCACCACCTGGCTGCGCGCCCACGCCGGCGTCACCGTCCGGATGCTGTTCATCGCGTTCCCGCTGACCGTGCTGCTCGGCTTCCTCGCCGCGATACCGCTGCTGGCCGGTGCCGGCTGGTGGGTCTGCGCCATCACCGCCGTCGTCCTGTCGGCCACCGACTCGACCCCGATCACCCCGCTGCTGCACGACCAGCGCCTGCCCGGCGACCTGCGCCAGACCATCACCGTCGTCAGCGGCCTCGACGACGGCCTGGCCGCGCCCCTGCTGCTCATCGTGCTCGCCGGGGCCGTCGGCGGCGAGACCATCCCCGAGGTCCTGCTCGAACTGCTCATCGCCCTGGTCGTCGGCCTGGCTCTCGGCTACGCCGGCGCCCGGCTGCTGCACCTGGCCCGCCACCGCGGCTGGAGCACCCCCGACGCCGAGCGCGTCGGCCTGCTCGCCCTGGCCATCGCCAGCTTCGCGCTGGCCTTCGTGCTGCACGGCAACGGCTTCGTCGCCGCGTTCGCCGCCGGGCTGACCGCCCGCGCGACAGCACCCGACCTGCCCCGTGCCGCCCTGCAGACGTGCGAGGACACCGTGTCGGTGCTGTCGGCGGCGGTCTGGTTCGTGTTCGGGTCGCTGGTCGTGCCCGCGTTCACCGACGGCCTGGACTGGCGGGTGTTCCTCTACGCCTTCGCCAGCCTCACCGTGATCCGGATGGTCCCGGTCGCGCTGGCGCTGATCGGCACCCGCCTGCCCCGCCGCGAGGTCCTCGCCCTGGGGTTCTGGGGACCGCGCGGCCTGGACAGCATGGTGCTGGGCATCATCGCCCTGGAGCAGCTGCGCGGCCTGGACGCCGACTGGGTCGCCGACATGGTCGTCGTCGTGATCGGGCTCAGCATCCTCGTGCACGGGCTCAGCACCCGGCTGTTCGCCGACCGGTGGGCGCGCCGCGAGGCCGCGGTGCTCAGCCCCGCGCCTGCAGCGCCACCGTCGCGATAGCCGACTCGACCCCCTTGACCAGGTCCCGCAGGTCCTGCGGCATCCCGGTGCGGACCTGCTCCAGCCGGTCGCGGGTGGCCGGGTTCGACAGCATCGGCACCACGATCGACACCCCGATCGCCGTGGTCAGCGAGCACAGCAGGGACGCCGGGGTGTCCAGCGTCTCGCTGGGGCGGCCCAGCAGGAAGCCCAGCCGCACGACCGAGCGGGTCGCCTCGGTCGGGTCGGTGGCCGGGTAGCGGATCTGGGTGCGGCCGGTGAGGCTGCGCGCGGTCTCGCGCCGGACCACCCCGCGCAGGCCCAGGCGGTGCGCCACGACCTCCTTGATGTCGGTACGCAGATGCTGGATCCAGTTCTGCACCGGATGCCCCGTGCCGACCCGCTGGAGCTCGGCGACCACCTGGTCGTTGACGGCGTCGCCGTTCTGGCGCGCGGTCCACGCCGCGACGCGGCCCGACTCGATGACCAGCGTCCCGCCGAGCACCAGCTCCGCCAGCGCGGCGGCGGCCAGCCCGCAGGACAGCACATCATTGTTGATCTTTGTTTTGCCGCTGTACTCGTCGTGGCCGATGAGGAAGAGCTCGTCGGCGAGCGCCAGGTCCATGCGGTCCTCCCGAAACGGGTGTGGTGTGGCCGGGTCCGACCCGGCCACACCACGGTGATGATGGTGTCAGCGGTACTGCGCGCCCAGCGCCCGCAGCCGCGCGTGCACGCCCTCGTACACGCTGGTCCGCCCGAGGTAATCCTTGGCCAGCTTGGCGACCATCGTGTAGTTGGTGTCGACCACGTTGCCGACCGGGGCCTCACCGGCCTGGGTGACCAGCTGGAGCGAGTCCAGCAGGTCCAGCCCCGTCAGCTCCGACACCCAGGTCACCAGGTCGTGCTGGCTGATCCGGTACGCGTCCTCCAGCGGCCGCGCCGACCCCGTGGAGATCAGGTGCGTGTCGGACTCGATGCGCGGCCACGCCGTGGCCACACCCTTGATCAGCTCGACCGCCACGACGGTCTCCATCGCGGCCTCGACCGCGACCCCGGAGACCTCGCCCTGGCCCTGCCGGGCGTGGCCGTCGCCGACGCCGAACAGCGCGCCCTCGACGTTCACGCCGAAGTACACGGTCGTCCCGGCCCGCAGCTCCGGGGTGTCCATGTTGCCGCCGTGGGCGTCGGGCGTGATCGTCATCCGGGACTCGAACGCCCCCGGGGCCACGCCGACGGTCCCGTGCATCGGGTCCAGCGGCAGGTCCACGGTGAAGTCCGAGTTGCGCGCCGAGTAGCGCACGATCCCGGCGGCCTTGTCGATCTCGTACACCCAGACCCGCTCCTCCAGCGGCGGGTGCAGCATCGCCGTGTGCGAGGTCGCCGTCAGCGCGCCGAAGTGCGGGAAGGTGCTCGACACGGCCCAGTCGCGGGCCGGGGTGATGGAGACGAAGTGCAGGGCGAGGGTGTCGCCCGGCTCCGCCCCCTCCACGTAGAACGGCCCGGTGACCGGGTTGAGGTACGGGAAGGTGCACACCTGGGAGGGCAGGTCGCCGAAGCCCCGCACCAGGCCGCCGAAGCAGTCCTCGGTGCGGATCTTCAGCACGTCCCCGGGGCGTACGCGGGCCAGCGGCTTGTTCGGGCCGAAGGTGTACGCGTACTGCTCCGGAGTCGGGTTGAACTCGTAGAACTCGCTCACGCGGCGTCCGCTTCGTCGCCACCCATACCGGACAGCTTCGGCCGGCGGCCGACGACGTACAGACCCACCAGGACGATCAGGCCGAGCAGGACCCAGATGCTGCCCCAGATCTGCGTGTAGACCTTCATGTTGATCAGGACGGCGACCAGCAGGGCGATGCCGGCGATCGGCACGACCAGGTGCAGGAAGTAGTTCTTGCTGCCGTTGCGGACCACGTAGTGCCAGATGACCGAGGTGTGCAGCAGCAGCCAGGCGAACATGGCACCGAAGTTGACCATGGTGCCGAGCAGCGTGATGCTGTCGTACTCCTTCTCGGTCAGCGCGTACAGCGCGGTGCCGGAGATGGCCAGGGAGACCACGGCGGTGAGCAGCACCGCGTTGACCGGCGAGGCGTGCTTGGTGGAGACCTTGGCCAGGAACTTCGGCAGCTGCTTGTCACGCGCCATGGCGAACAGCAGGCGCGACAGCGCGGTCTGGGCCACCATCGAGTCCGGCAGGCCCCACGCGATCGCGGTCGCGGCCAGGCACAGCGTGGCCAGCCACGGCGCGCCCGCGGCGGCCGCGGCGGCGTCGTAGAAGGCGGAGCCGACGACACCGGCGTCGGTGGTCTCCAGCAGCGCCTTGGAGTCGGTGAACAGCGACGCGACCCAGGTCTGCGCGATGAAGATGAGGCCGGCCAGCATCAGCACGACCGACATGGCCCGGCCGACGGTGCGCGAGCCGCCCTTGCTCTCCTCCGACAGCATCGAGATGCCGTCGAAGCCCAGGAAGCTCAGCGCCGCCACCGACACCGCGCCCAGCACCAGCGAGAAGCTGAAGTTGTCGCCGTTGAAGAACGCGCCCGTCCAGTCGCCGTTGCCGCGGCCCGAGGCCAGGCCCGCGATGCCCGCGACCAGGAAGATGCCGAGCACGATCAGCTCACCGGCGATCATGATGTTGATCGCGACGGCGGTCAGGCGGATGCCGAAGTAGTTGACGATCGCGTTGATGGCCACGAACGCGACCAGCCACACCCACGGCGACACCGACGGGATCGCGCCCTCCATGGTCACCGACGCGACCAGGTACAGCAGGCCGGGGACCAGGAAGTAGTCCAGCATGATCGCCCAGCCGGCGAGGAAGCCCGCCGACGGGTGGATGCCGCGGCCGGCGTAGTTGTACACCGAGCCCGCGATCGGGAACGCCTTGACCATCTGCGCGTACGACGAGGCGGTGAACAGCATGACGACCAGGCCCGCCAGGTACGCCAGCGCCACCATGCCGCCGGAGGCCTGAAACACCTGGCCGAAGATGGCGAACGGCGCGATCGGCACCATGTAGATGAGGCCGTAGAACAGCAGGTCGGTGAAGCTCAGCGACCGGCGCAGCTGCGGGGTGTACCCGAACTTGCTGAGCTCAGGGTCGCCGGGCGGCGTGGTCGGCAGCGACCCCTCCGCTTGCGGCGTCAGGACAGACATGGCAGTGCCTCCTGTGGTATTCGGATGTCTGATGTTCGACGTTTGTGTGGCGCGGCGCGCGCGCCTGCGATCCCATTTGCAAGTACGCCGAGCTGGTCGGGTAGATCTCCGATCCGGACAACTAGTCGGTACGGCTAGTTGTCCGTGGCCTCCAAAGCGGCCAAAGCATCACGTACGAACGGATGAGTCTGCGCCGCTGAAGCGTCCGCCAGCACCATGGCCAGCAACTGCCGCGCATCCGCCGGTGGAAGTCCATCGGCGTCCTTGCGCCTGCGCCGCCGCCCGTCGCTGGCCTGCTGCTCGGCCCGCACCCGCGGCCACAGCACCGCCAGCACCCCGCCGGTCTCCAGCGCCTCGTCGCACCGGCGCGCCAGATCCTCCGTCGGCCACCGCTCCCCCGACTCGACCTTGGCGATCATGGCCTCGCTGTGCGGCATCGCCTGCGCCAGCTTGCCCTGTGACAGCCCGCGCACACCGCGCCACCAGCGCAGCTGGTCGGCGAAGTCGCGCGCCGCGGAGATGGTCTCCACGCGGGCGGAGGTCTGTGTCACTTCGTCCTCCAAGGCCATGTCCATGCCAGACAGCTCGGCCCCACGTGATCAATCCGAGAATCGTCTGACAGTAAACAACACCCACCGGACCTCGGCCAAGGCGACGGAGAGACAAAAGATCAGGGCAGCTGGGTTAACCAGCTGCCCTGATCTTCTTAACCGCAGGTTACCGCCGAGTGATCACGGCCGATGCCGCACGCCTCAGGAGCAGTACTGCGCCTGCTTGTTGATCACCTTGTACGGGCAGTCGGCCGCCTCGGCGAACATCAGCACAGCCTCCTTGTTGCGGCTGGTCTGCGCCGGGATGACCTCATCCGGCGGGTAGAAGCCGCCACCGGAGCCCGACGAGCCCGGGTACATCTCGAACGTGAACGCGAAGATCTTGTGCGTGCCCCACATCCAGTCGATCGAGGTGCCGTCGGCGATGTAGAGGTCGCTGGACTGCTCCGGGGTGTACCCGTTGGTCGCCGCCATCTGCTGGCCCAGCGTGGCGAACGTGTTGTACTGGTCGGCCGTCATCCCGCTCGGGTTGTTGGCCGTGGTGTAGCCGAACGGCCACAGCACCAGCTGCGAGTACGTGTGGAAGTCGATGTTGGCCTTGATCTGCTGCACCCCGCCGACGACCCGGCTGTTGACGAAGTTGCGCAGGTTCGTCGTCTCCGGCGCGGAGAACGACGACGGGCCGCGGTAGGTCTCGCTCGACGTGGAGCCGCTGGAGCCGCCGCAGCAGCCCCACTGGTAGGACCAGTTGCGGTTGAGGTCGGTGCCGACGTTGCTCGACCCGCTGTTGGGCTGGCGGTTCTTGCGCCACGACCGGTAGGAGCCGGTCGCGATGTCGTACTCGCCGCCGTCGGGGTTCATGTCCGGCACGATCCAGATCTCGCGGCTGTTGACGATGTTGGTGATCCGCGTGTCGGTGCCGTAGTTGTCGGCGAACAGGTGCAGCACGTAGAGCGCCATCTCGACGGTCAGGTGCTCGCGCGCGTGCTGATGCGCGTTGATGAGGATCTCGGGCTCGTTCTCGTCGGTGGCGACGTTGTCCGAGATCTTGATCAGCGGCATCGCCCGGCCCTGGTACGAGTTGCCGATGGTCGACTTCGACATGATCGTGGGGTGCGCCGCGACCAGCGAGTTGATCTCAGTGGTCATCTCGCTGTAGTCGTGGTAGTTCGAGTCGGCGGACGGGAACGCCTGCGCGACCGCATCGGGCGCCTTCGGCAGCGCCAGCTCGGTCAGCGTGAAGCCCAGCGCCTTGATGGCCTTGGCCTCGGCGGTGGTCGCCGTGATCTCGATCTTGCCGTCGACGACGGCGTCGATCGAGGCACCGGTACGGGCGATGGCGTTGCGGTCGGCCAGGGTCTTGGGACCGTTGACCACATACTGCGCCGAGCTGACGATCGGCTCGGCGCTGAACGGGGCGCCCTCGGCCGGCCCGGTCAGGACCAGGGAACCGAGCAGCGCCGCAGCGGATACGAGGACGGTCAACCGTCGTCGCATGAATGCCTCCTGTAGGGGGTTGAGGAGGCTCCCAGCAGACCATCAGGAACATGGTCATTGCAATATGTCGATCATTAAATGTGATTGACGGCGGTCCCGGCTGCCGCGACATCACCGGCCCGGCGACAGCAAACGGGAATACCGCCCGGCAGCCGGACCGCCGAGCGGGTAGGCTCGGCGACGATGAAACTGGTACTGGACCTGCACGAGATCTTCAACAAAGGACGCGACATCGAGCGCGCCCTGAACGACATCATGGCCGAGGCGGTCGCCAAGAAGGCGCCGATGATCGAGATCATCCCCGGCAAGGGCTCCGGCGCGCTCAAGAAGACCGTGCTGCGGTTCCTGGAGCAGAAGGAGATCAAGGCCATGTACCACCGGGTCGAGAAGGACTCCAAGAACTTCGGCCGCCTGTTCGTGCACTTCAAGCACACCAAACCCGGCCGCAAGTAGGCCCACCGCCCCGATCTTGCGGGGTGGCGCCCGCGCCGGGCGTACGGCAGCATGGGGCGCGTGCCGTCGCCGACCTCACTGTCCGACATCCGCGCCGAAGCGCTCGCCCGCCGCGACCGCGGCGACCTCAGCAGCGCCCGCGCCCTGCTGGAACAGGCCCTCGACGCCGCCACCATGACCGCCGGCGAGGACCACCCCGAGGTGCTGGCCACCGGCCACCTGCTCGCGGGCCTGCACCGGCAGTCCGGCGACCTGTCGGCAGCCCGCCGCGTCCTGGAGAACGCCCTCTACGCGGGCGCGCACCGGCACGGCGACGACCACCCGGTGCTGCTGGCGATGTCGTACGACCTGGCCGAGATCGCCGACGAGCTCGGCAACCGGCACGAGGCCCGCCGCCACTACGCCCGCATCGCCGCGTACGGCACCGCCGCCGGGTTCGACCCGCAGCGCATCGCCGCCGCCCAGGCCTGGCTCGGCCCCGGCTCGGCCGAGACACCCCGCCCGGTCGCACCCGCTGCCCCCGCCACTGCGGCCACGCCGCCGCCCGCCGAGCGTGACGAGCCCCGCGAACTTCCCAGCGCCCCGCCGGCGTGGCCGCCGCTGCCCGCCGCCGAGCCCCGGCCCGAACCGGAGCTGCCCGCGCTGCCCCAGCAGCCCCCGGCCCCGCAGCTGCCCGCCGCGACCGAGCCGGTGCTCGCCACGCCGCCCGCGCCGGTCCACCACCCAGTGGAGCAGGACGAGCCGGTGCCGCCGCGGCTGCTGCAACCACTGCCCGATCTGGACCTGCCGCACCTGCGCCGCCCCGGTCAGCCCACCGTCCCGGCGCCGCGCCAGCCCGCCGACGACCATGTCCACCAGCTCCCGCCACCGGCCCCGGCCACCGACGAGCCGCAGCACCGGCGACCACTGCCACCGGTCCACCCGGCCGATCCGCAGCCGCGCCAGCTGCCGCCGGTGCAGCCGGTCGATCCGCAGGCGCGCCAGCTGCCGCAGCCGGTCCAGCCGACCGAGCAGCCGCAGCGTCAACTGCCGCCGCCGGTCCAGCCCGTCGATCAGCCGCGGCGCCAGGTGCCGCAGCCGGTCCAGCCCGTCGAGCCGCAGTACCGGCAGCAGCCGCAGGCGGTCCAGCCGGTCGAGCGGCCGGAATACCGCCAGCCTCAGCAGCCCGCGGCCGTGCCCACGGCCATGCCCGCGCCGGTGGTGCTGGCCCCGGCCGGGCCGACCGCCGCGCCGCCGCCGGCGCCGCGCGGACGCGGACCGGTGATCGCGGCGGTCACCGCGGCGGTGGTCGCGATCCTCGCCGCGGCCGTCACCCTGGTCATGGTCGTGCTGCCGCGCCAGGACGACCCGCAGTCGCCCGGCACCGGCGTCCAGGGACCGGCCACCGACCTGTTCCTCACCGAGCACAGCGACAAGATCACCCTCAGCTGGTCCGACCCGTCCCACGGCATCGCCGCACAGTGGATCCTGGTCGGCCGCCCCGGCGAGGAGCTGCAACGGTGGGCGTCGCCGCAGAACGGGGTGACCGAGTTCACCTTCGACGGCCTGAACCCGAAGTTCGACTACTGCTTCGCGGTGATGAGCATCTACTCGACAGACGACCTCCGCCGTTCGGCTCCAGTCTGTACAAATCGTACGGACAAACCCTCACCGACCAGTTGACCAGCTCCGCCTGAACTTTCCCCCGTCACATGCAGCGCCTAGGATGACGGCGGCTTCATGGACGAACGCCAGTCAGCGGGGTCTCCAGTGCCCTGCGCTCTAGGGGGAGGGGCCGGTCCATGGCGGATCTGTCACCAGGCGCGATCACACGAAAAGCACGGACAAAGGGCGGCATCGTCACCATCGTGACGGTGCTCGCGCTCGTGGCAGGGATAGGCGTGACCTGGTTCGGGCTCAGCGCCAACGACCAGGTGTCGGCCAACTACGACGCCAGCGCGTGGCTGTGGAGCCTGACCAAGGGCGAGCTCGCCCGGGTCAACGGCCTGACCGGCAAGGTGGACACCCGCACGCAGGCGCTGACCGCGTCGTCGGGCCACTTCGTCCAGGTCAACCAGTCCGACCGCTACCTGATCGTGCGCGACGAGTCGACGGGGCGCATCAGCGCCATCGACCCGGCCACGCTGCAGATCACGGCGGCGCAGGAGTCGCAGCAGGGCCTGGGCGTGACCATCGCGCTACAGGGGGCGTACGCGTTCATCATCGACCCGGTGCAGGGCGTGGTGAGCCAGCTCGACCCGGCGACGCTCCAGCCGATCGGCGAGGAGCTGCACTACCCGCCGGGCATCACCGGCGGCGTGTTCGACGGCGAGGGTCGGTTGTGGATCGCGGTGCCGAGCCAGGGCACCGTGTCGGCGATCACCCCGGCGAAGTCGGTGGGCACGGCCGGGGCGGGCGGTGCCGGCGGCGGCAGCCCGTCGCTGGTGCGCACCGAGGCCGTCGCGTCGCCGTCGCACGACCTGGCGCTGTCGGTGCTGGACAACGGCGTGGCCGTGCTGGACCAGACCACCGGCACGCTGACCACGCTGCGCGGCGCCGACGATCTGCACAAGGTGACCGTCGACCAGGCCGCGGGCGGTGTCCTCCCCGGCACCAGCACCGGCCCGGACGTCGCGGTGACCGTGGGCGAGGGCCGGCATGTGTACGTCATCACCGGCGACCAGGTCCGCGAGTTCACCGTGCCCGGCACCGGCGACCGGCTGCGCGCGGCGGTGCCGTGGGCGGGCCGGTTCTACATCGCCGACGACGCGGCGGGCACCGTGTACGTGCTGGACGGCAACGGCAACCCGGTCGACGCGATCGCGTTCAAGGACCCGAACGGCCCGCTGGAGCTGGAGGTGCGCGAGAACCACCTGTTCATCAACGCGCCCGGCTCCTCGACCGCCCGGGTCGTCGACGAGAACAACCACGTCAAGGTGGTGGAGAAGTTCGCCCGCGACGTACTGGGGGCCGAGCCGCCGCCGGCGCCGGTGACCCCGCCGCCGACGAAGCCGACGGTCGGCAAGCCGGGCATGCCGCGCAGCGTGACGGCGGCCGCCGGTGACAAGCAGGTCCGGTTGAGCTGGGGCAAGGCTCCGGACAACGGCTCGAAGGTGACCAAGTACGTGATCTCGTGGCCGGGCGCGCCCAAGCCGGTCGAGGTCGGCGCCAACCAGCGGACGTTCGTGGTGCCGGGGCTGGTCAACGGGCAGACGTACGTGTTCAGCGTGCACGCGGTCAACGGCAAGGGCGCGGGCCAGGACCGGCGCAGCAACCCGGTCATGCCGACCGGTGAGGTGCCCGACGCGCCGACCGCCGTCACCGCCAAGGCGCAGAACGACGGCACCGTCGACCTGAGCTGGCCCGCCGCCAACGGCCAGGGCCGCAAGATCACCCGGTACGAGGTCACCGCCGTGTCCGGCGGCTCGTCGGTCGCGATCGGCACCACCAGCGGCGCCGTCAAGCTCACCATCGCCGACGGCGAGCTCGACTACGGCACGCAGTACGCGTTCACGGTCGTGGCCGTCAACGACAAGGGCGCGGGCTCGCAGCCGTCCCCGGCCAGCGACACCGTGGTGCCGTTCACCAAGCCCGGCCAGGTCAAGTCCCTGGCCGCCAGCACGGTCGGCACCGCCAAGGGCACCATCCACGTGACCTGGGGCGCCCCGGCCGACAACGGCCGCCCGATCGACGGCTACAAGGTGACGGCGGGCGGCAAGACCCAGACCGTGACCGGCACCAGCGTGAACCTCAACGGGTTCGGCGACGGCGAGGTCGTGACGGTCGACGTCGCCGCGGTCAACGAGGCGGGCACCGGCGCCAAGGACACCACCAGCGCCAAGACCATCACCGCGCCGGCCGTGTCCGGTCCCAGCACCAGCGACCTCGGCTACAACTCGATGGTCGTCCACTTCGCCTACGACGACGGCGGCGGCAGCGCCACCTGCACCCTGACCCTCAACGGCAGCAACCGGGGCATCGGCTGCAACACCGGCTCGGGCGGCTACACCGTCTCCGGGCTGTGGCCGGGCAACACCTACAACTGGACCGTCACCATCACCAACGACGCGGGCAGCGCCACCACGCCCAACCAGGCGCCCAAGACGCCTGACCTGGCGGCGTGGGCCAAGTGCGCGGGCTGCTCCGACGGTGTGTGGGCGTACAAGCCGAACGGGTCCGGGGTGCTGGCGCAGGACAACAACTGCTGCGCGATGAACAAGTACTACAGCAACAACACGCCGGTCACGCCGATCTGCTGGTACCAGGGCGGGGTGACGGCCAACTCGCAGAACCGGGCGGCCACCCTGAACGCGGCCGGCAACAACGGCAACAAGAAGAGCGACAAGTGGATTAAGGTCAGCAGCACCAACTACCTGCCGTTCGCCTTCGTGAACCTGGAGAGTTCGGGCAACACCAGCAGCAACTACGACCTGCTGCCGCAGTGTTGACAGAGCACCGACGCTGATCGAACGACCGTACTGACCAGACAAAAAGGATATAGCTCGTGAACCAGCCCCAGCCGCTCACCTCGGCGCAGGTCCGCGCCTTCGCCGACCTGACCGCGAAGCTCAGCGGTGCCATCAGCGCCGTCGTGCTCGGCAAGCCGGAAGTGGTGCGGCTGGGGCTGGTCGCCATGTTCGCCCAGGGCCACGTCCTGCTCGAGGACGTGCCCGGGGTCGGCAAGACCACCCTGGCCCGCGCCATCGCCGCATCCGTGCAGGGTGCCTGGCGGCGCATCCAGTTCACCCCCGACCTGCTGCCCTCCGACGTCAGCGGCGTCACGATCTTCAACCAGGCCAACCGCGGGTTCGAGTTCCACCCGGGCCCGATCTTCGCCAACATCGTCATCGCCGACGAGATCAACCGGGCCTCGCCCAAGACCCAGTCGGCGCTGCTGGAGGTCATGGAGGAGCGGTACGTCACCGTCGACGGCGTACGCCACGCCGTCCCCCGCCCCTTCCTCGTCGTGGCCACCCAGAACCCCGTCGAGATGGACGGCACCTACCGGCTGCCCGAAGCCCAGCTCGACCGCTTCCTGATGAAGCTGTCGGTCGGCTACCCCGACGAGGCCGTCGAGATCGAGGTGCTGCGCGGCGCCGCGCTGCGCTCCCCCGAGGCGATCACCCCGGTCACCGACACCACCACCATCGGCGAGGCCGTCGCCCTGGCCAACCGGGTCCACATCGCCGACCAGCTCTACGCCTACGCCGTCCGGCTCGCCACGGCCACCCGCGAGCACAAGCACGTCCGCGTCGGCGTCAGCCCCCGCGGCGTCATCGCGCTGACCCGCGCCGCCTCGGCGTACGCGCTGACCGAAGGCCGCGGCCACGTGCTGCCCGAGGACGTCAAGGTGCTGCTGGAGCCCGTGTTCGCCCACCGCATCCTGCTGACCCCCGACGCCCAGCTGCGCGGCGTCACCGCCCACGAGGTGCTGCGCGACGCCGTCGAGTCGGTGCCCGTGCCGCTGCCCGGCCAGGACGCCGCCCGCCCCGCCGGGGCCCGGCCGGCCTGAAATGCGCATCACGCTTCGGGGGGCCGGCCTGGCGGCCGGCGGTGCGGCACTGCTCGGCGCGGGGTACCGGTTCGGATACCCCGACCTCGCCGTGCTCGGCTCCACCGCCCTGGCCGCGCTCGGCTACGCCCTCGGCCACGCCGCGCTGCGGCCCCGCCTGTCGGTGACCCGCTCCGTCGAACCCGACCGGGTCGCCCGCGGCGAGAGCAGCACCGTCACGCTGACCGTACGCAACAACGGCCGCCTCGGCGCCGCAACCCTCATCGCCCACGACCGCTGCGGCCGCCCCGACCAGCCCGCCCGGACCGTTCCCGTGCCGCTGCTGCGCCTGCGCCCCGGCCACGACACCGACGTCACGTACCCGGTCCCCACCGACCGGCGCGGCATCGTCGAGGTCGGCCCGCTCCAGGTGGTCCGCCGCGACCCGCTCGGCCTGCTCACCGCCACCCGCAGCCACGGCGGCACCAACCGCATCTGGGTGTACCCCCGCACCCACCCGATCCGCGCCGTGCCCGCCGGCATCTCCCGCAGCCTCGACGGCCGCCTCGACCGCGTCCCGCACGGCGCCATCACCTTCGACACCCTGCGCGAATACGTCATCGGGGACGAGCTGCGCCACGTCCACTGGCGCACCAGCGCCAAGGTCGGCGAGCTCATGGTCCGCGAACACCTCGACACCAGCCTCCCGCAACTGGTGGTGCTGCTCGACGACCGCGCGGCCTCCTGGCCCGACCGCAGCGGCGCCCAGTCCGAGGCGTTCGAAGCCGCCTGCGAGGCCGCCGCCTCGATCGTCACCGCCGCCACCCGCGAAGACCTGCCGATCGCCCTCCAGCTGACCAGCGGCCAGGCCGCGGGCGGCGGGCGGATCCGCGGCTCCGCCCGCGCCCTGCTGGACCTGCTCGCCGAGGCCGAACCCCAGCCCGCGACCGGCGATGACACCCGCCTGCTCGACGCCACCCGGCGGCTGCGCCAGCACCGCCCCGGCGACACCCTGATCTACCTCACCGGCCTCGGCGGCGCCGCCGACCTCGGCCTGGTCAGCGGCCTGCGCGGCCCGTTCCCCGCCGTCGCCGTGGGCCTGCTCGGCCCCCGCGTGCTGGAGGAACCGCAGGCCGCCGGAGTGCTGCTGCTGCGCGCGCACGACGGCGAGGACTTCGCCGCCGTCTGGGATGGAGTGACCCGGTGGTGATCCGAGCGCTGCGGGCGCTGACCCTGCCGCTGCTGATCCTGGCGATGCTGGTGCTCAGCGGCACCGTCGCCGGACGCATCTACTCCGGCACCCTGTTCGTCCAGCTCGTCGCCGGTGCGGCCGCCGGATCGGTGCTGGTCAGCGTCGCCTGCACCCGGCTGCGCGCCTGGCTGGTCGCCCCGCTGTCCGTGCTAGGCCTGGCCGCCTACCTCGCCTTCGCCCTGCACCTGTCCGCCCAGCGGGCCGGGATCGACGGGCCCCTGGCCCAGCTCGCCACCGACGCCCTGCGCGACGGCATCCCCCGCCTCATCGCCGTCCTGCTGCCGGTCGAGCCCCAGCCCGACACCGTCGCCGTCCCGATCGTGGTGACCTGGCTGGCCGGGCTCGCCGCCACCGAGCTGGCCACCCGCACCCGCCGCACCCTGATCGGCCTCGCCCCGCCCGTGCTGCTGTTCGCGGGCGCCCTCTGGTTGGTCGGCCCCTCCGCACCCCGGCTCACGTGGCCTGTGCTCGCGTTCGCGGCCCTGGCCGTGGCCGCGCTGGCGTTCACCGGCCGGGTCCGCACCCCCGACACCGGCGTGGACGCCGCCACCCGCCGCGCCCTGCGCCTGCGCACCGCCCTCGCGGGCGCCGTCGGCCTGCTGCTGATCGTCGGCCTGACCGCCGCGCTCGAACGCCCCGTCGCCCACCAGGTCAGCACCGCGCCGCTGGACCCGCGCTCGCTCATCGACCCGCCCGACCTCGACGCCCTGGACGAGAACCCGCTGATCCGGCTGTCCGGCTGGGCCCTGCAACCCCAGCAGCAGCTGCTCGACGTCCAGACCGACAAGGACGCCCGGATCCGGCTGGCCGTGCTGTCGGACTACGACGGCGTCACCTGGCGCGTCGGCGCCACCTACCGGCCCGCCGGGCGCACCCTGCCGCTGCCGCCCGACGGGCAGGGCACCCGGCAGGTCACCCAGCGCATCACCGTCTCCGGGCTCACCGGCAAGCTCCTGCCCGCCGCCGCCACCCCCCGCCGCGTCGACGGCGTACGCGTCTCCTACGACCAGCTGACCGGCACGATCCTGTTCCCGGGCGGACTCACCCCCGGGCTGACGTACACGGTGCAGTCGCAGCAGACCGACCCCGACGTCAACCTGCTGCCCGGCGCCGAGGTCCCCACCGGCTCGCAGATGGCCCGCTACCTGGCCCTCGGACCCGGGGCACCCGACCACCTGACCCGGCTGGCCCAGCAGCTCGGCGCCGACAACGGCGCCCCCTACCAGCGGGCGCTGGCGATCGAGCAGTTCCTGGCCGACCACTACAAGCTCGACCCGCAGGCCCCCAGCGGCCACGCCTACCCCAACCTGGACTTCTTCCTGTTCGGGCCGCCCAACGGCGGCGGCCAGCGCGGCACCTCCGAGCAGTTCGCGGCCGTGTTCGCGGTGCTGGCCCGGCTGCTGAACCTGCCCAGCCGCGTCGTGGTCGGGTTCGAGGCCCACGCCGGGCAGCGGGCGCTGACCGCCGGGGACGCGCTGGCCTGGCCCGAGGTGTACTTCACCGACCTGGGCTGGATCCCGTTCCACCCGCTGCCGCAGCCCAACCAGGACGTCAAGCCGCTGGAGAACGAGTTCAAGCCGCTGCCGGAGACCTCGTCGCCGCCGCCGCAGTCGCCCGACCCGGTCCCCACGTACGACACCGCGGCGCCGACCGGCACCGACTCCGGGCCCAGCCCCACCACCGAGGCGGCCGGGACACCGGTCGGCCTGATCGCCGGGGCCGGGGGCGGCGGCCTGCTGCTGCTCATCCTGATCGGGTCGGCTGCGTTCGTGCTGCTGGCCCGTGCCGGGCTGCGCCGCAGGCGCCTGGACCAGGGCACCCCCGCCGAGCGGGTCGCCGGGGCCTGGCTGGAGGTCGGCGACGCCCTGCGGCTGGCCGGGCACCCGGCGGGCGGGCACCTCAGTGCCGAGGAGGTCGCCGCGCACGCCGCCGACGCGGCCTCGCTGGTGCGCGGCAAGCACACGGTACGGCTGCGCGCCCCCGCCCTAGACGACGTCGCCGGCACCGTCAACGCCAGCGTGTTCGGGCCGGACACCACCACCGACGCCCAGGCCGAGGCCGCCCGCAGCGGGGCGCTGGCCTACATCGACGAGCTCAAGGCCCGCCGCTCCTGGTGGCGCCGCCTGCTGTGGACCATCCACCCGGGCCCGCTCCGCTGGCGCCGCCGCCCCTGAGCGGGACCGCTCAGGCGGCGCGGTTGTGCGGGATGCCCTTCATCGTCAGCGTCCGCACCTGGCGCCAGATGTCGTCCGGGCAGTACGCCGCGTCCTGGCGCCGCAGGTCGACCCGGTCCAGTTGCCGCACCCGCAGCTCCAGCCAGCCGCCCTCGACGGCGTACGGGTCGTCGCTGGTGGTCCGGAACTCCAGGTGGTCGTCGCGGTGCGACTTGTCCTGCGACGTGATCTGCAGGACCTCCAGGTGGCTCTCGAACGTCCGCAGGATGACGAACGGCCGGTCCTTGGACCCCTCGCCCTCGCGGAACTCCACCTCGCCCCACCAGATCTCCTTCGGCCGCGGCTCGGGCGGCGTCCAGGTGCTGGTGCCGGTGCTGCGCTGCGGCCGCGGCACGACCGGCTGGCGCATCGCGACCTTGCGGTCGAGCAGCCTGAGCACGCCGTAGCACAGCAGCGCCGTCAGCGCGGCCGCAGCCGGGCCGATCAGCGGCAGCGAGTAGCTCAGCTGCTTCAACCGCTCCTCAGGCGCCGCCGTCGGGGCTGGCGGGGTCGCGGTGCCGCCCAGGTACTTCTGGTCCAGCAGCAGCGTCGTCAGCGCCACGGCGGTGCACAGGACGGTCAGGATTCCGGCGCGGATCAGGTGGATGCGCTGCCCGGCATGGGCTCTGCCGCGGGCGGCCAGGCGGACCACCAGGTACGCCACCAGCGGCGCCAGCGCCACCCCGATCCACCACGACGGGTATGCCGCGATCTGGTCCGGCTGGCGCACCAGCAGATACGCCACGATCGCCGGGGAGGCCAGGATGGTGCCGGGCACCGCGATCAGCACGCTCAGCACGAACGGCCCCAGCAGCAGGAACAACAGGCAGCCGCACCCGGACCGACCGCTTCGCTGTGCCATCCGAGTTCCTCCACATTGGCTGGAGGAGCGATTCTATCGACGCCGTACGCCACGGCCCGCACCGACTCGTGATCCTTTCGCGTTCAGCCGACCGGCGTGCACGCCTGACCGATCTTCTCTCCAAGATCGCGCCCTGCGGCCATTTCCGGAGGCCACGGCGCATGATCCGACCGGAAACCGCGATCACGGGCCGGAAACGGCGATCGGGCCGGGCACCGTACAGAAAAGGAGAGCCGGACGCCCTGCGGCACCCGGCTCTCCGATGTGATCGCCCATCTACCTCACGCGGACGGTCAGGTCAGCGTGATCGTCGTGGTCACCTGCTGCGCCGGGGCGTCCGGGTAGGTCACCGTGACCGTGATCGTCACCGGGCCGGTCGGACGCTTGGCGGTCGGCCACAGCACGGCGAAGTTACGCGTGATCGGCTCGAACACCGGCGTCGTCGCCCCCAGCGACTGCGCCCCCGCGACCGACACCTTCACCCGCCCGCTCAGCAGCAGGCAGACCGACTCCAGCAGCGGGATCGGCGCACCCGACGCATCCGTGAGCTGGAACACGATCGGCACCACCGAGCCAGCCCGCACGGAACCACCCGCCGCGGGAGTGACCACCCGGACCCCGGACCGGACGACCTGAGTGGCCGTGCCGGTGCTGGCCAGGTAGGACCCGTCCCCGAGGTAAGCGGCCGTCACCTGGTGCGACCCCGTGCCCAGGCTCGCGATCGGGCTGCTCGTCGCCCTGCCGCCGGACAGCGCGACCGGACCGCCGACCGCCGCCCCGTCGACACGGAACTGCACGAACCCGGTCGGGGTCGTCCCCGCCGGACCGGTCACGGTGGCCGTGAACGTCACCGGCGCGCCGAGCACCGACGGGCTGGCCGAGGAGGTGACCGCCGTGGTGGTCGCCGCGGCGGCGACGGTGATCGTGTAGTCCCGGGCGACCGTGCTGACCGGGTTGGTGACGGTGACCGTGAAGGTGTAGCCACCACCGGCGGTCGGCGTGCCGGAGACGACACCCGACGCCGACAGCGACAGGCCCGGCGGCAGCGCCCCGCTGCTCAGCGCGAACGTGACCGGGCCACCGCCGCCGTACGAGACGGCCGCCGAGTACGCCGACCCGACCGTGCCGCCCGGCAGCGTGCCGTCGAGCGTCACCGGGTCGACCACGGCCACCGCGAGCGGGCCCGACGACGACCCGACCAGGTCGGCGCTGCCCGAGTACGAGGCCGTGACCGCGTGGTCGCCACCCGTCAGGGCCGAGGTGACCAGCGTCGCCGTGCCACCGCTGAGCACGGCCGTGCCGATCGTGGCGGCTCCGTCGTGGAAGGTCACCGTGCCCGTCGGCGGGACGGCCGCGGTGACGGTCGCGGTCAGGGTGAGCCCGCTGCCGGTCGCGACCGGGTTCGGCGCCGCGGTGACCACCGTGGCGCTGGTGCCCGGACCGACGTGGATCGAGGCCGGCAGCTCGGCCTGGCCGTACGCGCTGGACACCCGGACGGTGAAGGCGAAGTCGCCCGCGGCCGCCGGAGCGCCGGTGAGCTGGCCGTCCGGCGTGAGGGACACGCCCGGCGGCAGGCTGCCGGCCGAGACGCTCGCCGCCACCAGGCCCGAGCCGGTCACGGTGAAGGCGAAGCCGTACGGCTCGCCGACCGTGCCCGAAGGCGCGGTGCCGGTGACCGCCGGTGCGACACCGAGGTCGAGACCGACCACGACCGGGTCGTGGTCGCTGGTCCGGAAGC
This sequence comes from Catellatospora sp. TT07R-123, assembly GCF_018327705.1. Taxonomy (NCBI): domain Bacteria; kingdom Bacillati; phylum Actinomycetota; class Actinomycetes; order Micromonosporales; family Micromonosporaceae; genus Catellatospora; species Catellatospora sp. TT07R-123. The sequence goes on from NZ_BNEM01000002.1 coordinate 2,720,859, forward strand.
GGTCGGGCGCGTACAGCGACGCGACCTGCCCGGCGGTCTTGAAGTCGGTGTTGTAGTCCAGCACCGACGGCTCGTCGGCGTTGTGGTGCGCGTCCCCGGCCCCGGTGACCTGGCCGACCGCCGCAGCGCTGGCCAGCACGTAGTCAAGGTAGCCCCACTGGCCGTCGAAGACGTACGAGTAGGCGTCGTCGCCGTGGAAGGCCTTGATCAGGTTCACGTACCCGGCCGCCTCCAGCGCCGCGATCGGGTCCTCGCCCGCGTACGAGTTGAGGTCACCGACGATCAGCACGTCCGGGTCGCCCGCGCCCGGCACGACCGTCGTGGAGATCCAGCTCGCCAGCTCGTTGGCCTGCGCGGTGCGGCGGACGTTCCAGCAGCTCTGGCCGTCGCCCTGGTCGGTGTCCGGACCCGAGGTCGGGCAGGAGCCCTTGGACTTGAAGTGGTTGGCGATGACGGTGAACCGCGCCCCGGCCGGGGTCTGGAACGTCTGCGCCACCGGGCGCCGCTCGAAGACCGGGTTGACGTCGATGAACGTGGCACCGGCGACCGGCTGCACCTTGGCGGTGCGGTAGAGCAGGCCCGCCTTGATCGCGTCGGTACCGGCGACGTCGGTGATGCCGGTGGCCGCGTCAGCGTCGACGAAGGCCCAGGTGCCGGGCCCGTCGGCGGCGTTCAGCGCGTTCACCAGCGCCTGCACCGCACTGTCGGTGCCGTAGCCGTCGTTCTCCATCTCCATGTAGCCGATGACGTCGGCGTCGAGGAAGCGCAGCGACGCGACCTCCTTGGCCAGCTGCCGCTGGTACTCGGTGTCGCTGGTGGCACCCCGGCAGTCGGTCACCGCACCGAGCGTGCCCAGGTGGCAGCCGGTGTAGGTGTTGAAGAAGTTCAGCAGGTTCGCGCTGGCCGCCTTGAGCGAGCCGCCGACCACCGGTGCCGCCGACGGCCGCGGGTTGGCGGCCTCGAACACGGCGGTGCCGCTGAGCGCACCGAGCGGACGCAGCCGGTACGCGTTGCCGCTGGCCGAGTTGCCCGCCCACGTGTAGGTCAGCACCCCGACCGGGTCGGTGACCGTGTCACCGCCGCGCAGGGTGTTGCTCGCCGACAGGGGCTGTCCGCCCCGGCCGAACACGATCGGGTCGGGGTTCTGCGCCTGGTCGGCGTCGTCGATGAGCAGCCGGTTGAGATTGTTGGCCGCCTGGGCCGCCGCGACGGCGGCGGTGTCGGTGGCCCGGATGTCGGCCGTCGGCTGGCGCAGCCGGCCGCCCGACGAGACCACGACCTGCCCGAACCGGCCGATCTGGAAGTGCTCGGTGACGGTCAGCGTCTGGTGGAACCGCACCAGCATGCCCTCGTACGGCTCCAGGTCGGCGGCGCTCGCGCGGGGCAGCGTGACGTCGGCCGGGGTGACGGTGCCCTGCGCGCCGCAGGAGACCACCGTCGTCGCGGAGGCGGTGAGCTGGGTCTGGCCCTGGAACTCCGAGACCGGGCCGGTCACCTCGACCACGTCGCCGAGGCTGACGAGGTTGGCGCCGTTGTCGAAGACGAACACACCGTCGGAGGTGGCGGTGTCGCCGTCGCCGGAGTCCTGGAGGTAGAAGCCCCGCAGCGCCGGGCTCGGGCCCTCGCTGTCGCCGACGACCGTGCCGCGGACCGTGACGGTCTGCCCGGCCAGCGGGCTGATGTCGCCGGTGCCCTGCACCGCGCCGATCGCCGTCACGGCCCCGGTGCACGCCGGGGTGACGGGGTTGACGGTGACGGTCGCGGTCACGCTGTCGGCCTGGCCGCCCGTTCCGGTGACGCGCACCCAGTAGGCGGCGGTGGCGGTCAGGGCCGGGGTGGTGTACGACGCGCCGGTGCCCACCGGCGTCGACGTGTCACCGGCGGTGCCCGCATACCACTGGAAGCTCAGCGGGCCGGTGCCGGTCGCGGCGACGGTCAGCGTCGCCGTGGCACCGGAGGTGACGGCCACGTCCTGCGGCTGCGTCGTGATCACCGGAGCCGTCGGCACCGAGCCGCCCGCCGGGGCGAAGGCGACGCCGCGCAGCGCGGTGTTGGTGCCCGCGGTCTGCAGCACGACGGCCGTGGCGCTGATCGGCGCGTCATACGCGGCCGTGTCCTCCACCTTGACCAGCTGCGCCGATCCCGCGCTCGTCGTGGCGAACAGCGTCGCCGTGGCGCCGGTGACCGAACCCGTGATGCCCCGGGCACCGCTGCCGCTCGGCCGGAAGTTGCCGCGCGCGGTCCACGCCGACCCGTTGAACGAGTACTTCACGATGCCGCCGTTGGGGCTGCCCGAGTCGTCGGCGAGGTAGAGCGTGTCGATGCCCGGCACGCCGGGGTCGCGGTCCAGCGCGACGATGCCGTACGGGCTGGGCGCGGCGGTGACCAGCGCCGGGGTCTGCCCCCCGGTCGTCGGCAGCCCCGCGCCGACGGCGTAGACGCCGGTCGGGGCGCTGCCGGTGGAGACGTAGAGACGGCCGCCGGCGATGGCGGCGGCCCGCAGGTTCGTCGGCGTGGCGCTGTTGATCTGCGTCGTCGTGCCCGCGCCGACGGTGGCCAGGCGCACGCCGCCGGAGGAGCCGACGGCCCAGACCCGCGAGCCGTCGTCGGAGACGACACCGCGGATGTTGGCGCCGCTGAAGGCATCGGTGATCGCCGTCGTGGTGTCGACCGCGCCCGCGCCGTCGACCCGCGCGGCCACCCGCGCCACCGTCGCCGTGGAGCTCGTGGCGACACCGGCCAGGCCGGGGTCGGCGTCGTATCCGCCCAGCGTCAGATAGCGGCCGTCAGCCGAGAGCGCGAGCGCCCCCTCCGAGGTCGCGCTGCCGCTCACGGTGAAGCGGCGGTTGCTTCCCGAGACCGAGGTCGGCAGCGCGACCGTGCGCACCAGCGCACCAGCGGGCGTGTACTCGTCGAGGAAGACCGGTGCGGCCGCGCTGCTCAACGCAGCGGCTCCGTCACCGACCCGTACCACCACGAGGTTGCCGGAGCTGGTTTCTGCTGCGGCGCCGGACGCGGTCAGCGTGGCCGCGCCGGGGATCACCAGTAACGCGACGGCGAGACGGGCGAGGTTGCGTCGAAAATGGAGACGCACAGGGATACCTCTCTGCGCAGGGGACGGGGATGGTAGTCACCGTATGTGTGAAGTCATGCCTTCACAAGAGCAGTGTCGATGGTTCGCGAAACCGCAACTGCTCCGTCAGCCGAGCGTAACTCCACACCCACCCGTCCACAGATCCACTATGGACCTGTTCGCCATCGCGTGCCCGCCGGCGGCCGCTCAGTCCGTCCGGCGCCACCGGCGGGGCGCAAGCGCCACGGCCAGCGCCTTCGCCTCGGCCAGCCCGCTCACATCCACCAGGCAGCCGTGCCGGATGTTACCGAGAAACACCTGCTTGCCCTGTTCCACCAGGATCGCGTCGTTGGTGGGGAACGGATGCACCGAACCGTCGCGCCGGACATGGTGGATTCCGTCGATCGCCAGCACCAGCCGCTCCTGCGCCCCGCCGCCGAGCCTGCGCCACAGCGACGGCCCCAGCACCGTGCCCTGCGGCACGAACGTGCCGGTCGGACAGTCCAGCCGGGCCAGCCCGGCCAGGTCCGCCACCGTGCCGACCGGCACCACCACCAGCGCCGTGTGCAGCCACGACGCGACCGCCGACCGCACGTCGGCCGGGGTCAGCCGCGCCGCCTCGGCCACCTCCGCCGGGGCGGCGCCGTCGAACACGCCGAGCAGCTCCGCCCGTGCCTGGCCGCCCACCTGCTCCAGCGCCGCCGCGTCCCGCAGCAGGTCGCCCTTGCCCTGCCGCTCCAGCAGCAGGCGCACCTCCTCGGGGACCTCGGCGGCGTCCCCGTCATGCCAGTGCACCGCCCACTCCAGGTCGGCCGCCGGCACCGGCTGCTCGGCCAGCGACCGCAGCGCCTGCCACAGGACCTCGGCCGCCCCGGCCGCGTCGCGGCCGCGCTTGCCGGAGAACTCCAGCCCGAGCCCGAGCTGCACCGTCAGCGCGCCGACCGGCGTGTACCAGGGCGTGCCCCAGGCGTCGATCCCGGCCGCCTTCAGCGCCTCGGACACCCGTCGGTGCAGCAGCGCGAACACCAGGTGCGCGTGCGGGCCGGCGGTGGCGGTCACCGCGATCCCGGGTGCGGCGACCTCGTCGGCATACCAGCCGCCGCCGGGGCGGACCGGGACGGTGTCGGCACGCGCCGGGCGCTCGCCTGACGGCAGCGGCAGCCGCAGGTCCGGCCACGGGCCGCGGGTCAGCGCCAGGGCCGCGTTGCCGCCGGTGAAGTAGCGCGCCACATGCGCGCGCACCTCCGCGGCGGTGAAGTCGGTGTAGTCGATCGGCGGCCAGCGCAGCACCCCGGCCCCGGCCGAACCCAGCCGCCGCGCCAGCAGCGACCCCCACGGGTCCCGGTGCGGGGAGTCCATGAGCAGGTCCAGCGAGATCACCCGGTCGGACGCGTCGGCCTGCGCCGCGACCTCCGCCAGGTCCTCCAGGTCGTCGACGAGCAGCTCGGCCAGCGCGGTGCAGCACTCGGCCAGGTGCTCGGCGACCTCGGCCGCGGTGCCGGAGGCGGTGAACGAGGTGTCGACCACGGTCGTCGCCTGGTCGGCCTCGGTGCTGACCGACTCGTACACCAGCAGCTGCACCAGGTGGTTCAACCCGACCTGGTCGACGCCCTCATCCCGGGCGCCCGCCCCGAACACCAGCGACGCCCGGACGTCACCGTCCAGTTCCTGCCAAGCGACAGGCACCCCGTCAACCTCGCCCGCATCCATGCCCGCGAGCGTAAGCCCCCACGACAACGCACTCCCCCGCGTGTTCTGCGCCGCACTTTCGGGGAAACTGCCGCAGTCTTGCCCGGTATTCGTGCGCTTTCCCCGGAACTGCACGGATCTCCGGCAGGATTACGTGGCCCGGCCAGGGGATATGGACGGCGCATGCCGACGCCTATCCTGTCCGCCATGCGTAATCCCCTGCGCGCGCTGCACCCCCGCCAGTTCCGGGGCGTCCGCCTGCTCCTGCTGGTCACCGCGCTGGCGCTGGCGGCGGCGGTCAGCGGCACGACGGTCGTCGACGCCGAGCTGCGGGGATTGGTGATCGGCCTGCTGCTGGCGGCCGGGCTGATCGGCGGCTGGTTCGCCGTCACCGGCTACCGTCCGCTGTGGACGACGGCGGCGGGACTCGTCGGCTTCGTGCTGGTGGTGAGCGTACTGGTCGAGACCGGGCCGACGCTGCTGCAACTGCGCGGCGGCCGGGCCGAGTCGCGGGTCACCGCCGTACGCGAGGCGGGCAGCCGCGCCGACCGCTACCACTACACCCTGACCACCGGCGGTTGGCGCCCCATCGCGGGCGAGCTGACCCTCGGCGAGGCCCGCTACGGGGTCGGCGACCCGGTGACCGTGGTCGAGGACCCCAGCGGGCTGGCCGACCCGATGCTGCCCGCCGACCTGACCGAGCACCGCGACAGCTGGCTCGCCCTGATCGTGCTGTACCTGACGACCGCCGCCCTGTGCCTGCTCGCGGGCCGCCCCCGGCGCACCGCCGACGAGTGACCCGCGCTCCGGCGCCCGGGAGAGCGGGCGCCGGAGCACAGCAGCCGTATCAGTAGGTGGTCTCGCCGTTCAGGCCGAAGAAGTCGTGCCACTTGGCGCCGCCGAGGAACCCGGTGCCGGTGGACAGCCCGACGAACACGTCGTTGGTACTGCCCTTGCTGAACACGACGATGTCGTCCTTGCCGTCGCCGTTGTAGTCACCGGTGTACGGGAACTCCCCGCCGACGCAGAAGAAGTCGTTCCACTTCACCGTGGTGCCGACGAAGCTGCTGCCGTTGGACAGGGCCGCGTACACGTCGGCGTCGGCGTTGCAGGTGAACGTCGCGATGTCGTCCTTGCCGTCGCCGTTGAAGTCGCCGACGCGCGGCAGCTCCGAGCCGACCGCGAACAGGTCGTGCCACTTCACGCCCGGCCCGAACGACGAGCCGTTGGACAGCGCCACGTACACGTCGGCCGCGGTCGCCGCGCCCTGGGTGAAGGTGGCGATGTCGTCCTTGCCGTCGCCGTCGAAGTCGCCGACCGCCGGGTACTCCCCGGCCGGGGCGAAGAACTCGTGCCACTTCACGCCCGCGCCGAACGAGCTGCCGTTCGACAGCGCCACGAACACGTCGCCCTGGGCGTCGTGGGTGAACGTCGCGATGTCGTCCTTGCCGTCGCCGTTGAAGTCGCCGACGGCCGGGATCTCGCCCCCCGGGGAGAACCAGTCGTGCCACTTGGCGCCGCCCAGGAACCCGGTGCCGGTGGACAGGCCGACGTAGACGTCGCCGAGGGTGCCGCCGGTGAACGTGACGACGTCGTCCTTGCCGTCGCCGTTGAAGTCGCCGGTGAGCAGCTTCTCGCCGTTGAGGCCGAAGAAGTCGTTCCACTTCACCGAGGTGCCCGCGAACGCCGAACCGGTCGAGGTCGCCACGTACACGTCGTTGAGGTTGCCCAGGTTGAACGTGACGATGTCGTCCTTGCCGTCACCGTTGAAGTCCGTCGGCGACCCGGCCGGGAGCAGCGAGCCCGCGGTGCCGCAGTTGTCGCTGGTCAGGTAGCGCTGGTTGTAGACGCCCGGGTACGGCGCCAGCGACGCTCCGTTGATGGCGATGTTCTGGCCGACGCCGTTGAGCAGCTGCTCGTAGTGCAGGTGCGGGCCGCTGGAGTTGCCGGTGCTGCCGGTCACGCCGATCTGCTGGCCCTGCGCGACCACGGCGCCGTCGGGCACCGAATAGGCGCTGAGGTGGAAGTAGTACGTCTTCCAGCCGCCGCCGTGCTCGATGGCGATGTAGTTGCCCGCGCCACTGGGCTGCGAGAACCGGTACGCGGTGCCCGCGGCGGAGGCGATGACGGGGGTGCCGTTGGTGACGCCGCCGTCGGAGCGGACGAAGTCCAGCGCCAGCCGGACCTCGCCGTCGTGGTGGCTGTAAGTCCAGGTCTGGCCGCACGGGAAGGGGGCCTTGAAGTTCGGTGCCGCGAGTGCGGGCGCCTGGCTCGCCACGGTGAGACCCGAGGTGGCCAGGAGCGTGACGAGGAGGGTTCTGAGGGCGAGACGGGCTCTGCGGCCCATGGCATCTCCTCTCGACCGCGGGGGGTGCGGTCGGACGGGGTGTGGGAAATCGATCTCCCGAGTTTGGGCACGACCGTCATCTCTGTCAATGGTCGGCATGACCGACGATCCGTACAGGACTGTCGCGTCACGACCTTCAAACCATGTCAGTACAGGTGGAAGGCATCACGCGATCGAAGCGGGAGCATCCTCCGCAGCGAGCGGCCGCCGACTCTTGTCGGCAATCGATTTCCGACGTATGGTATCCGGCGTGCCGGACGGCGCGGCCTTTCCGACCGGAACGGGAAGGCCGCCCTGTGGACGGCGCGGGTCGGCGTCTCCCAAGTGCGCCGGCCCGCGCTCACCCCCGTCCGGGTCGTCGAGCGCGGGCCGGTCTCCACCGTCGAAGTTGCCGGGCACCTGTGCGTATCTTGGGCCGCCACCTGCCCGATTGCCCGGCAACTCGGACGATCAACGGCCGATCGACGAGCAGGGCGCGTGGCGGCGGGTCAGGGTCAGAGCATGGCCTCGCCGTTGAGGCCGAAGTAGTCGTGCCACTTGGCTCCGCCGCCGAACGACGAGCCGTTGGACAGGCCGACGTAGACGTCGTTGGTGCCGCCCTTGGTGAACACGACGATGTCGTCCTTGCCGTCACCGTTGAAGTCGCCCGTGTACGGGTACTCCCCGGCCAGGCAGAACCAGTCGTTCCACTTCACCGTCGTGCCGACGAAGCTGCTCCCGTTGGACAGCGCCACATACACGTCGGCGTCGCCGTTGCAGGTGAACGTGACGATGTCGGCCTTGCCGTCGCCGTTGAAGTCACCCACCCGCGGCTGCTCGTTGCCGACCGCGAACAGGTCGTGCCACTTCTGCCCCGGCCCGAACGAACTGCCGTTGGACAGGGCCACGTAGACGTCGGAGGCACTCGACGGGCCCTGCGTGAACGTGATGATGTCGGCCTTGCCGTCACCGTTGACGTCACCGACCGCCGGGAACTCCCCGGTCGGGGCGAAGAAGTCGTGCCACTTCACGCCGGGGCCGAACGAGCTGCCGTTGGACAGGGCCACGTACACGTCGCCGTTGCCGTCGTGGGTGAACGTGACGATGTCGTCCTTGCCGTCACCGTTGAAGTCGCCCACCCCGGGCACCTCGGCATTCGGCGCGAACCAGTCGTGCCACTTCGCCCCGCCGCCGAACGACGAGCCGTTGGACAACCCGACGTACACGTCGCCCAGCGACCCGCCCGTGAACGTGATCGCGTCGTCGCGGCCGTCGCCGTTGAAGTCACCCGACAGCAGCTTCTCGCCGTTGAGGCCGAAGTAGTCGTTCCACTTCACCGACGTGCCCGTGAACGAGCCGCCGTTCGAGGTGGCCACGTACGCATCGTTGAGCGAGCCCAGGGTGAACGTGACGATGTCGTCCCTGCCGTCGCCGTTGAAGTCTGTCGGCGCACCGGCCGCGGTCAGGCCGCCGCCGTCACCACCGCCACCGCCGCCGCCACCGGCGTTGACCAGCGACATGTAGTAGTTCCAGTTCCAGTTCGGGCCCGGGTCGGTGTGGTCGTTGCCCGGCATCTCGTTGTGGCCCTTGATGTAGCCGCGGGTCTTCGGGATGCCCCACTTGTCGCACAGGTAGCGGGTCAGGTTCGCCGACGAGCGGTACATGACGTCGGTGAACCAGGACGGGTTGTCGATGTAGCCCTCGTGCTCGATGCCCAGGGCGTACGAGTTGGCCGACCGCACGTGGTAGGCGGTGTCCTCCTCGCGCACCATCTGCGTGATGTCGCCGTCGTTGGAGCGCACCAGGTAATGCGCGCTGACCTGCGCCGACGGGTTCTGGAACCAGCTGATCGAACCGGCGTAGGAACCCTGCATCACGTGGATGACGACGGTGGTGATCTTCGCCGACCGCCCCGGGGAGTAGTTGTTGCCGTTGGCGGCGACCCAGTGCGCGCCGGAGTACTGCGGCACCGCTGCCGCTGCCGCGGCCGCCGCCGCCTGCGGACCGGCGGTCTTCGGCGCCGCGGCCGGCTGCGTCCCGGCGGGCCGGATCGCGGCGTAGCGGCCCAGCTCCGGGCGGACCCGGTCGGGCGCGGCGGTGACGGTGCCGCCGGGGGTGCGCACGGTCACGCCCTGCTGGACGATCTCGTACACGTGGTCGGCGTAGAGGCGGGCGGTGGCGTCGCCACTGGCACCGGCGTACTCGGCCACGGCCGGGTACCAGGCGGCGGTGCGGGCGCGGTCGGCGGCGGTCAGGCCCGCCCGGTCCGCGTACGACCGCAGCACGGCGGCGGCGCCGCGCACGTTGGCGGCTGCGTCGGTCTTCAGCGCGGCGGTGTCGCTGCCGGTGAGCCGGGCGGCCAGGGCCAGGCTGCCGTTGCCGGGGTTGGCGGCCAGGTGCATGATCCCGAAGCCGTTGTCCTGGCTGGGCAGCCCGGCGTGGTCGATCAGCCGGGTCTCGCCGTAGCCGACCGCCACGAGCAGATCCCGGGGCACGCCGTAGGACGTGGCCGCCGCGGTGAACACCGCGTTCAGGCCCTGGGCCGGCACGGGCCCGGCGGCGGCGGGTGCCGCGGTGACCAGGGTGCCGAGCAGCAGGGTACTGACGACGAGGGGTGCTCTTCGGAGCATGGAGTCTCCTCTCGGCCGCGTGGGAGCACGGCCGGATGGGTGGGAGAAATCGATGTCCGAGTGTTGATCCGAGCACCGCCGCCTGCAATGCGTGGCACCACGGATCTATTGCCGACCCGACCCGCGTTGCATCACGGGAGCAGCGGAAACGAGCTCCGCGTCAGCTGTCCGCCGTGGATCGTGATCATGCTCCGCGCACAGCGGCGGGCTGTGGTCCGACCCCGCCGAGCAGGCTGCTCAGCCCGGCCCAGGTGCCGATCGCGGCGCGCTCCTGCGGGTTGTCCAGATACCAGCGCACGGCGTCGCCGAGCAGCAGCGGGTGCACCGCCCAGTGCAGCGGCAGGACCCCGCCGGGCACCGGCAGCTGCCGCTGGCCGGGGTCGCGCGACCAGGTGCGCGCGACCTCCAGCTCATCCCAGCCGTAGCTGCGGCGTCCGCGCCAGTCGGTGACGGTGAGCCCGTCGGCCGTCAGCGCCAGGCGCGGGACGTCGAGCAGCACCCACACCCAGCCGACGACGACCATGGCCGCCACCAGCGTCACGGCCGCCTGGCCCACCGGCTCGGTCGTGGGGCGCAGCCGACTGAGTCCGAAGATCAGGAACAGGTTGAGCAGCAGGACCATCCCGGGCCGACCGATCCGGCCCGGCCGGGAGGCGCTGATGAAGGCGGGCCGGGTCCCGCCCCGCACCCGGAGGCGCCACACCTGCGCGTTCGGACTCCGCAGCTGGCTGAGCGCCAGCGAGGTGGCCAGCAGCAGCAGGCTCACCCCGTCGACGGCGCCGTCCATCCCGGACCGCCCGGCCAGCAGCGCGGCGGCGGTGCCCAGGCCGAGGACGGCGTAGACGGCCACGAGGGCGCGGAACAGCAGGCGCGACAGATGCATGGCGGTGAGCATAGGTGCGATCGCGAGCCCGCGCGGCCCTTGCCCGCCCATGGGACATTGATCTCGGTCGAGTTCGGGTGGTGATCGGGGTGGGCGGGGCTGCGGGGGCGCCGGGGCCGTACCCGTTCACCGTGGCCGACCTGGCGGGACTGGCCGGCCACTTCGGGCACCGGCAGCGCTGACCTGCGGATACACAATTGATTAACACGTTCACGGATGTCGAAATATTTAGTTTCTTGAGATCCTGGACGCCGCGCTCCTAGGCTGGCCGGGTGGAGCTGACGCGCCTGTTCACGGCACGCCTGCACGTCGATCTGCGACGGCAGGCCAGCTCACTCTGTCCGCGCTGACCGCTCGCGCGCGCTCCACCGTTCCCCTGCCGCCGGAGCATTCCGGCATCTCCTGCTCGGCCCACTCGGGCGCCGCTGCGCGCCCGTGCGCCGCCGCGCACCCACGGAAAGGTCGATCCCATGTCGGACACCCCGTCGCTGCGGCGGCGCACCTTCCTCGCGGCCTCGGCCGCGGCTGGCGCGGCGGCCGCCGCCGGCCTGCCGTCCCAGCCCGCCCAGGCGGCCGCCACCCGCCCGAACATCCTGATCATCGTCACCGACGACCAGCCGAAGAACACCCAGTGGGCCACCGGCAAGACCATCGGCTGGCTCGGCGACCACGGCGTCACGTTCGCCAACGCGTTCTCGGTGACGCCGCTGTGCGCGCCGTCGCGCTCGACCATCTTCACCGGGCAGTACGCGCACAACCACGGCGTACGCGGCAACCAGCACCAGGAGAACCTGAACCACCACGCCACCGTGCAGCGCTACCTCCAGGAGGCGGGCTACCGCACCGGCCTGTACGGCAAGTACCTCAACGGCTGGGACGTGCACGACAACCCGCCGTACTTCGACGAGTTCGCGCTGCTCGCGCCCATCACGTACAACGACGGCCAGTACAACGTCGACGGCACCGTGCAGACGATCAACGGGTACACCACCACCGTCGTCAAGAACCGGGCGCTGCAGTTCCTCCAGCGCAGCACCACCGACACCCGCCCCTGGTTCCTGTACGTCGCCCCGAAGGCCCCGCACGGCCCGAACACCCCGGACATCCCGTACGCCGACACCGAGGTCCCGGCCTGGGACGGCCGTCCCGGCGTGCCGGAGAACGACCGCTCGGACAAGCCCGCCTACATCAAGAACGCCGACGGCACCCTGGCCGACGGCAGGAACATCCGCACCAACCAGCTGCGCACGCTGCTGTCGGTCGACGACGCGGTGCAGGCCATCCACGACAAGCTCGAAGCCCTCGGTCAGCTGGAGAACACGCTGGTGTTCTACATCTCCGACAACGGCTTCGCCTGGGCCGACCACGGCTGGACCAAGAAGTCGGTGCCCTACGGCCCGTCGATCGAGGTGCCGTTCCGGGTGTCGTGGCCCGCGGGCGGGCTCAACACCGGCGCCACCGACAACCGGCTCACCGGCAACATCGACATCGCCCCGACGATCCTGGCCGCCGCCGGGATCACCCCGGACGCCCAGCACCCGCAGGACGGGCACTCGCTGCTGGGCGCCTACCGCCGCGACCACATCCTGACCGAGTTCTTCAAGCACGGCACCGCGGCGGGCGGCCCGCCGAGCTGGTCGTCGTACGTCACCGCCACCAAGCAGTACACCGAGTACCGCGACGTGCACACCGACGCCAACGGCATCCCGACCGGCAGCGGCGCGGTGCTGTTCCGCGAGTACTACGACCTGGTCAACGACCCGCACCAGCTCACCAACCTGCTCTACCAGTCCACCCCGGCCCAGGAGACGGCGCTGGGCATCCCCGCCCTGGCCGCCCAGCTCGCCGCCGACCGCACCAGCTCCGGCGCCACCGCCCCGTAACACCCACCCCCGCCTGCCCTCGCGCCCCGCGGGTGAGGAAGGGCACCTTGTTAACAGACGTCTGTTAAGAAGGTGCCCTTCCTCACCTCGCGCCGGAGCGGGCGGGGCGCACAGAGATGGAGACGTCGTGGACGAACCGCATGGCGCCTGCTGCACCCCCGGCCGCGCCGCGCCCGCCGCGCTGGTACTGAGCCCGCCGCCGGCGGCGGCCTCGCGCGCCGCCGGGCGCACCGTCACGCTGCCGGGCGGGGCGTTCCTGATGGGCACCGACGACACCGAGGGCTTCCCGGCCGACGGCGAGGGGCCGGTGCGCGAGGTGACGGTGCGCCCGTTCCGCATCGACCCGACCGCGGTCACCAACGCCCAGTTCGCCACGTTCGCCAAGGCCACCGGGTACACCACCGAGGCCGAGCGGTTCGGCTCGTCGTACGTCTTCGGCGGGCACCTGGCCCGCGACGTGACCGCCCGCAGCGCCCGGGTGCCGACCACGCCCTGGTGGTTCGAGGTCGCCGGGGCGAGCTGGCGCCATCCGTTCGGGCCGGACTCCGGCACCGGCGACCGGCAGAACCACCCCGTGGTGCACGTCTCCTGGCACGACGCCGCCGCCTACTGCGACTGGTCGGGCACCCGCCTGCCCACCGAGGCCGAGTGGGAGTACGCCGCCCGGGGCGGCCTGGTGCAGGCCCGGTTCCCGTGGGGCGACGAGCTGACCCCGGGCGGGCGCCACATGTGCAACATCTGGCAGGGCGAGTTCCCCGCGCGCGACAGCGCCGCCGACGGGTTCGCCGGGACCGCGCCGGTCAGGTCGTTCCGGCCCAACGGGTTCGGCCTGTACAACATGGCCGGCAACGTGTGGGAGTGGTGCGCGGACTGGTTCAGCGCCGACTTCCACGCCACGGGGCCGCGCACCGACCCGGCCGGGCCGCCGCAGGGCAGCGCGAAGGTGATGCGGGGCGGCTCGCACCTGTGCCACGTGTCGTACTGCAACCGCTACCGGGTCGCGGCCCGGTCGGCGAACACCCCGGACAGCTCGACCAGCAACATCGGCTTCCGGGTGGCCGCGGACTGACCTCCGCGCGTCCTGCCCCGCCCGCTCCGGCCCGGCGGGCAGTATGGGCGTCATGTCCAGGTTGGCCCGGCGTCCGCTCGTACGCTGGCTGCTGAGCACCTCGATCATGATCGCGGTGTACTTCGTGGTGCCCACCGACCGGGGCAGCGCCGCCTGGGAACTGGTCGCCCGGACGCTGTTCTCCCTGGTCGGGATCGTGGTGGTCGCGGCGCTGATCCTGCGCCAGATCAACCGCCAGCTGGCCGGGGACGAGGCGCCGCTGCTCGGGCTGCTCAACGCGCTGACCACCGGGGTGCTGTTCTTCGCCCTGGCCGACTACGTGCTCGCGGTCGGCTCGCCCGGCTCCTTCGTCGACCTGCAGACCCGGGTCGACGCGCTCTACTTCGCGCTGTCCACCCTGGCCACGGTCGGTTTCGGCGACGTGCACGCGCAGGGGCAGTCCGCCCGCGTGCTGCTGATCCTGCAGATGGTCTTCAACACGATGATCATCGCCGCCGGGGTGTCGGTCCTGTCGCAGCAACTCACCGAGCGGGTCCGCGAGCGCCACCGAAACCGGTGATCATTCGGCGCGCCGCGGCCGTCCGCACGGGTGGCGGAGTACTACGATCGTGCGAACCTTTTAGTACAAATCACCATCAAATACGTGATCATGTTGACAACAGATGCAGTCGGCTCGATACGGTCCACTTCGGCCCGGTGCTCGCGTCACGGCAGGCATCGTGCCAGTCCCTGTTGCCTACGGAAGGTAAGCGACTTGTCCGGCCGACATTCCCTCGAGCACAAGCCCCGACGGAACTTCGCCCCCATCGCCACCGCCACCGTCGCCACGGCCATCCTGGTCGGAGGCACCGCACTCGCCGTCGAGGCGACCACGCCCGACACCGGCACCGGCGCCGCCGCCACACAGCACACCGACGACCACGCCACGGCCTCACCCAGCGTCACGCCCATCGTGGTCCAGCGCGACCCCGAGAAGGCCTCCCGCGGCTCCGTGCGCGCCGCCGTCGCCGACGGCAACCCGGCCGCCACGGTCGTCGGGACCGGCACCTGCAAAGCCTCGTTCTACGCCGAGGGGCAGGGCACCGCCAGCGGCGAGCGCTTCAACCCGAACGAGCTCACCGCCGCGCACAAGACCCTCAAGTTCAACACCCGGGTCCGCGTCACCAACACCACCAACGGCAAGTCCGTCGTGGTACGCATCAACGACCGCGGCCCGTACATCGCCGGGCGCTGCCTCGACCTGTCCCGCGCCGCCTTCGCGCAGATCGCGAGCCTGTCCAGCGGGGTCACCACAGTGAGGTACGACATCCTCAAGTAACCCGCCGACCGGCGCAAAGACGCCGCAGGCATGCCAAGATGTCGATATGCCGTCGGTCTACCTGGAACTCGGCTCGAAGCGGATCTTCGCGTGCGCGCTGGAATGGCCCGGCTGGTGCCGTTCCGGCGCGGACGCGGAGTCCGCGCTCGCGGCGCTCACGGCCTACACCGACCGCTACGCACCGGTCGCCGAGCGCGCGGAGATCCCCTTCGAGCCGGGCTCCCTGCGCGTGGTCGAACGGGTCCGGGGCGGCAGCACCACCGACTTCGGCGCCCCGGAACGCCCCGCCGGCGCCGACCGCCGACCGCTCGGCCCCGAGCAGGCCGCACGCCAGGCCGCCCTGGTCGCCGCCGCGTGGGGGACGCTCGCCGACATCGCCGCGCGAACCCCTGCCGAGCTGCGCAAAGGTCCGCGGGGCGGCGGGCGCGACCGCGACCGGATGCTCGACCACGTGGTCGCCGCCGAGGCGTCGTACGCCCGCAGGATCGGGGTGAAGCACAAAGCCCCCGCCTTCGACGACGCCGCCGCGATCGCGGCCCTGCGCGCCGACGTCCTCGACGTGCTCGCCACGCCGCGCGAGGGCACCCCGCCCGTGCCCGGCGGCTGGTACGTCCCCTACGCCGCCCGCCGCTTCGCCTGGCACGCCCTCGATCACGCCTGGGAGATGGAGGACCGCACCGACAGCACCCCACCTGGCGTTATCCGTTCGCCGGGCCGCGGCGCCGCCGCCTAGGATCGGCGCAACCGAACGCCCCGGACGCAGAGAGTGCAGGTGTCGTCAATATGCGCTGGTCAGAGTTGTACGTCCCGACGCTGCGCCAGGATCCGGCCGGTGCCGACGCGGTGAGCCACCGGCTGCTGCTGCGCGCCGGCTACATCCGGCAGCTCATGGCAGGCCACTACAGCCTGCTCCCGCTCGCGGTCCGCGTCCGCGCGAAGATCATCGACATCATCCGCGACGAGATGACCGCGATCGGCGCGCAGGAGTTCCTGCTGCCCACCATGCAGCCCGCCGACGTGTGGCAGAAGAGCGGCCGCTGGTCCATGATCGGGCCGGAGATGTTCCGGCTGACCGACCGCAGGGACGCCGACCTCGCCCTGGGCATGACCCACGAGGAGATCTTCACCACCGTCGCCCAGGAGCTGCGCTCCTACCGCGACCTGCCCCAGCGCTGGTACCAGTTCCAGACCAAGTTCCGCGACGAGCCCCGCCCCAAGAGCGGCCTCATCCGGGTGCGCGAGTTCACCATGAAGGACTCGTACAGCTTCGACACCGACGCCGCCGGGCTAGACCGCTCCTTCGCCGCCCACCGCGACGCCTACCACCGCATCTTCGCCCGCCTCGGCATCCCCGCCATCGCCGTCGAGGCCTCCAGCGGCATCATGGGCGGCAGCGACTCCACCGAGTTCATGTGCCCCACCGACGCCGGTGAGGACATCGTCGTCCACTGCGCCTGCGGGTACGCCGCCAACGTCGAGAAGGCCACCTCGCACCTGCCCGCCGCCGACGACGGCGCCGGCCTGCCCGCACCCGAGCCGTTCGACACCCCCGCCGTGCGCACCATCGACGACCTGGACCGCGACTACGGCGTCACCGCCGGCCGCCAGGTCAAGACCCTCGTATACGTCGTCGACGACCAGCTCACCCTGGTCCTGCTGCGCGGCGACCACGCCCTGGTGGAGCAGAAGCTCATCGACACCCTCGGCGCCGTCACGGTCCGCCCCGCCCACCCCGAGGAGATCCGCGCCGCGCTGGGCGCCCTGCCCGGCAGCCTCGGCGGCGTCGGCGTCACCGGCCTGCCGATCCTGGCCGACGAGGCGCTGCGCGGCCGCCGCGGCATGACCACCGGCGCCAACCGCGACGGCGTACACCTGCGCGGGGTCGACCTCGACCGCGACATCGCCGTCGGCCGCTGGGCCGACCTGCGCGAAGTCGTCGCCGGTGAACCCTGCCCGCGCTGCGAGCAGCCCCTGGACGTGCTGCGCACGGTCGAGATCGGCCACATCTTCAAGCTCGGCTACCGGTACACCGAGAGCCTCGGCGTCACCGTGCTCGGCCCCGACGGCGAACGGGTCACCCCGATCATGGGCAGCTACGGCATCGGCGTCGAGCGGGCGCTGGCCGCGATCGTGGAGACCCACCACGACGAGCGCGGCATCGTCTGGCCCGCCGCGGTCGCCCCGTTCGAGGTCGCCATCGCCCAGCTCGGCACCGACGAGCAGGTCGTCTCCGCCGCCGAGCGGCTCTACGCCGACCTGCGGGGCCGCCGGATCGACGTCGTGCTCGACGACCGGGCCGAGCGCCCCGGCGTGAAGTTCAGCGACATCGAGCTGGTCGGCATCCCGTACCGGATCACCGTCAGCGCCCGCGGCCTGGCCGACGGCACCGTCGAGCTGACCGCCCGCGCCACCGGCACCACCGAGCGCGTCCCGCTGGCCGAAGCCGTCGCCCGCCTCACCGCCCTGCTCATGCCCCAGTGATCTCGTCGCCCTCGTCGGGCTCGGTGTCCGCCCCCGGCGGCACCGGGCCCGTACGCTGCGCGCGGCGCTCCCGCCACAGCTGCTGGGCGCGGCCGCCGATCCGGCGGGCCTGCTCGGCGGCCTGACCGCCGACGTCACGAGCACGCTGCGCCCCGGCCGCGCCGAGCGCCTGGGCCTGCTGCCCGGCCGGGGAGTTCAGCGCCTGCTGCACGGGTGCGCTGCGCGCCAGCTTCTCCGCGCCCTCCCGCGCCGACTGCACGGCGGCGGACGCGGCGACGGCCGTCTTCTCCACCGTCTGCTGCACCGACTCGCGGCCGACCACCGCCTGCGCGCCCTCCCGCAGCCGCTGCCCGGTCGCGGTGGCCGCGTCACCCGCCCTGGCCACCGCCTGCTGCACGGGCGCGCTGCCCGCCACCGCCTGCGCACCCTCACGGGCCCCCTGCCCGGCGACTGTGCCCAGGTCGACGGTCACCTGACCGGCGGCGACCGCGAGGCCGGAGGTCTGCCGTCCGGCGGTCACCGCCGCCTCCGCCGCCCGGCGGGCGAGGTCGGCGGCACCGGCGGCGAGAGCGGCGTACATCCTGGTACGGACCACCCTGGTCCCGCTGATGAGGTCCACGACGGTGCGCCGCCGCCGGCCGAACGCGGCCAGCAGATTGCCCCAGAACGCCACGACCGCCACCGCCCACACCAGCACCCCGAGCAGCGGGCTGTTGACGAACACGACGAAGGCGACGCTGACGATGCCGGTGTCGAGCATCGCGGTGAGCAGCGCCCGCGCCACGACGTGGCTCGGGCGCAGCCGGGTCAGCTGGGCCGCGACCGGAACCACCCGGACGTCCGTGACCGCCTTGCCCACGCTCCGGCCGCCCCAGGCCAGCATCCCGGCGAGGTAGGTGAACTGCAGGAACGGGATCAGCAGCACCGCGACGAGCACCGGCCAGGTGACACCCACCACCAGCCCGCCGACGCTCACGTGGTGCGTCGAGACGGCCTGGCTGCCCGCGTCCACAGCCGTGCTGAGCGCGGTGTTCACGGCGTTGTCGATGACGAAGACGGTCGCGAGCACGACGAGCACGACGCCGAGCAGCACGACGATCAGGTAGTCGATGAGCCAGCCCGCGACCCGGCGCCTCGCCGTCGGGACCTCGTCCGCCTGTGCCGTCTGGTCTGCTCCCCGCTGACCTGGATCCGTCACATCGCCCTCCGCAACCTCGGAACCCGGCACTCATGCCGACGCACTGACTCCTAATCGGACAACATTCTGCCGTACGGCCGCGGTGCGCGCGCCGTTCATGCGGCTCCGGCACCGGACCGGATCGCCCGTTCCGGTGACCGGAACGGCGCTCACCCGTTCGCCCGCAGGCGCGGGCCGCAGGTCCGTGCGGCGGTGGCGGACGCATCGGTGACGTGTTCGCGCGTTCGCGGCTCACGTAGGCTGCGCCGGTGGACAGTGCGGACTCCATCGGCCTGCCCGACGCCGGGCGTCGGCGCGCGGAGGTCTCAGTGACCAGGATCGCCGATCTTGCGGGCGTGTCCGTGCCGACGGTGTCCAAGGTGATCAACGGCCGCTCCGGGGTGTCAGCCGCCACGCGTGCGCGGATCGAGGAGCTGATCCGTGAGCACGGATACCGCAAACCCGAGAACTCGGAGACCACGCCGTCGGTGGAGCTGGTCTTCCAGGCGCTGGACAGCCTGTGGGCGCTGGAGATCGTGCGTGGTGTCGAGCAGGTCGTCGGTCCGCGCGGCCTGGCCGTCTCTGTCACCCAGATGCAGGGAAGGCTCACCCCCGGGCGGTCGTGGGCGCAGGAGGTGCTGGCCCGGCGACCGGTAGGAGTGATCGCGGTGTCGGCGGAGCTGACCGGGGCGCAGCTCGCGCATCTGTCCAGCCGAGCCATCCCGGTGGTGGCGCTGGACCCGACGGGAGAGCCGGTGCACCGGGTGCCGTCGGTCGGCGCCATGAACTGGAACGGAGGGCTGCTGGCGGCCCGCCACCTGCTCGACCTCGGCCACCGCCGGATCGCGATGGTCAACGGGCCGGCCGAACTGTTCTGCTGCCGGGCCCGGCTGGACGGTTTCCGCGCGGCGATGGACGCCGCCGGGGTGCCGGTCGACGACCGTCTGGTCCGGCAGGCTCCGCTGTATGTCGAGGGCGGGTTGCGGGAAGGCCGCCACCTGCTCGAACTGCCCGACCCCCCGACGGCCGTCTTCACGGCCAACGACCTGCAGGCGCTCGGTGTGTACGAGGCGGCGCGCGCGGCCGGGCTGCGGGTTCCGCAGGACCTGAGCGTAATCGGCTTCGACGACCTGCTGTTCACCCAGTGGTCGGTGCCCGCGCTGACGACCGTGCGGCAGCCGCTGCTGCAGATGGGTGCGACAGCGGCTGAGATGGTGCTGGACCTGGCCTCGGGTCGGCCCCCCGCGCAGGATCGGGTCGAGCTGTCGACGACGCTGGTCGTCAGGCAGAGCACAGCGCCACCGCGTCCGGACCGCTGACGCCACATGCCGCAGTCCCGACCGCCCGGCGGTTCGGGCTGCCGACGTCGGCCACCCCGACGCCACCGGAAGAAATATTTCTTTCCGCTGACAGTGATATGAGCGACTGACGCTCGGCTATCAGTCGATATCAAGCCGCCCGTTGTGCGCGCCGAGCAACTATGCAAGCATGACGATGCGCCACATGGGAGCATGTGTCGCGAAAACTTTCTGCTGAGGGCAACCTGTTTTCACACCAGGTCAGCGGAGCAAGCGGCCGGTTCCCGCTGCCGCATACCCACTTTCGTCCGCCGGGCCGGGCGTCGATCCATCCGCGACAACCTGCCTCGCGCCGTTCGGCGGCCGACGGCAGGTGCCGACCGCACCCCATCGGGGCGCGGCACCGAGCGACCAGCCGCACTCGGCCCGGCCAGCGACCCATCCGTCGCGGACCCGGCACCCTCCGGTGAGCCTGATCGCCCGGACACCAGCGCGAGCTGATCGGCTCGCGCCGACCACGGAGGAACCATGAGAAGCCTGTTCAGGTCCGGGCGGCTGCGAACAGCAGTCGCCTTCACCGCTGCCGGTCTCCTACTGGGTGCGGTGCTGGCCGTGCCGACGCTGAGCGCGGCCGCGGACACCTCGACGAAGTACCTGGGGGTGTTCCGGCAGACGAGCCCCACCGACATCCCCGCGGGAACGGTCAGCCGCTACGGGGTCACTCCGGCGAGCGTCCAGTGGTTCGACAGCTGGGCCACCGGCAACGCGTTCAACGCCGCGGACGCCAGGACGCTGTGGAGCCAGGGGATCATGATGCATTACACCTGGGAGCCCTGGAACACGGCCCTCGGCGTGAGCGACCCCAACCAGATCCACCTGCAGGACATCATCGACGGCAAGTGGGACGCCTACATCAGAGCCCGCGGCGCCGAGTTCGCCTCCGTGGGCGCACCGATCATGGTGCGCTGGGGCCACGAGTTCAACGGCAACTGGTACCCGTGGGGCATCGTCAACAACAGCAGCAACCCCGCCCTGTACGTCAGCGCCTTCCGGCGGGTCCACGACCTCGTCGTCGCCGCGGGCGCCACCAACGTGCAGTGGGTGTGGTGCTTCAACAACAGCCCGACCCCCAACGCCTCGTACAACGAACCGGCACGCTCCTACCCCGGTGACGCCTACGTCGACTGGGTCGCGATCGACGGCTACAACTGGGGTCTCGGTCCGTCCTGGGATCCGGGCGGCAACTACTGGACGAGCTTCGACTCCATGTTCGCCAGCGCATACGCCGCCGCACGCGCCGTCGCCCCCAGGCGTCCGGTGATGATCGCCGAAGTCGGGTCCAGCGAGGACGGCGGGAACAAAGCCCAGTGGATCAACGACATGTCCACCGTGCTGCAATCGGGCCGCTACCCCGACCTGAAACTGGTCACCTACTTCGACCAGGACAAGGAGGAGCGGTGGTCGGGCACGTCGTCGTCGGCCGTCCAATCCGCCTTCACCACCTGGGTCAACCAGGCGTACATGAAGGGCCGGGGAGCCGACCTGGCACAGGTGGCCGCCCAGTACAAGGGAACGACCACGCCCACCCCCTCGAACCCGACCTCGCCCGCTCCCTCCCCGTCGCCCTCTCCCTCCCCCTCTCCCTCCCCGTCGCCGTCCCAGCCGTCGACGGGCGCCTGCTCGGCGACCTACCGCACCGTCAACTCCTGGCCCGGCGGATTCGAGGGCGAGGTCACGGTGCGCGCCGGGAGCTCGGTGATCAGCGGCTGGACGACCCGCTGGACGCTCGCCGGCGGGCAGACGATCAGCCAGCTCTGGAACGGCACGCTGGCGGTGAGCGGATCCGCGGTGACGGTCAAGAACCTGAACTGGAACGGCACGATCGCCGCCAACGGCACGACGAAGTTCGGGTTCCTCGCCGGCGGATCGCCGTCGACGCCTGCACTCACCTGCACCAGCCCGTGACGCCGTAGAACCGGCGACCGGGCGGTCGGATGCCCAGCGACCGCCCGGTCGCCGCGGACGCGGACCGCGCCCGGTCAGGCGTGCAGGCGCAGTCCCGGGGTGGCCAGCACGACCGGGCAGCCGGCAACGGCGACGGCCTCGGCCAGCAGGCGGTCGTGGTCCAGCCACGACCGCAGATGGGTGAGGACGAGCAGGCGGGCGCCCGCGCGGGCCGCGAGCAGCCCGGCGTCGGCGGCGCTGAGGTGGCGCGGCACGCTGTCGCGCTCGTAGCCGCACGCCTCGGCGAGCACGATCGCGCAGCCGTCGGCCAGCTTGTCCAGCTCGGCGCAGGGGGCGGTGTCGCCGGTGAAGCAGACGCCGTCGCCGACGCGGTACGCGTACGACTCCATCCCGTGCTCGACCCGCGCGACCCGTACCGCGAACGGGCCCAGCGCCAGCGGGCCCGGCGGCGCGACCGGGTGCAGCCGCAGCACCGCCTCGTCGCTCCAGCCCAGCGCGCCGGGCAGGTTCGCCGGGCCGTACACGTCCAGCGGCCCGGCGCCGACCCGCTGCCGCAGGTACGACAGCGCGTTCAGGTCGTAGTAGTGGTCGTTGTGGGCGTGGCTGATGGCCACCGCGTCCACCTGCTCCGGCGCGCAGTGGCGTTGCAGCGGCCCGGCCGCGCCGGTGCCCAGGTCCAGCAGCAGCCGGTATCCGTCCTGCTCGACCAGGTAGCACGAGCTCGCGCTGTCCGGGCCCGGCACCGAACCCGAGCAGCCGACGATCGTCAGCCTCATCAGACCTCCTCCGTAAAGTGAAAGCGTCAGCATTCTTACCGGAGTTGGACGCAGGCCGCGTTCGCCAACACAATGGACCACCCAGCGAAAGGACCGAAGATCATGTCCCGATTCCCTGAGGTCGTCGAGCGGATGGCCACGGACCCCGAGTTCGCCGCGCACGCCCGGACCAGCCCCGACGAGGTCGCCGACGAATACGGCCTCAGCCCCGACGAGACCGCGCAGATGCTCACGCTCACCGACGCCACCGGGGCCGGTCCGACCGCGCTGGACGCCCGGCTGTCCAAGAGCGGCATCGGCAGCGGCGGGCTGGCCGGGCTGCTGGCCGCCGCCGACAAGAAGGACGAGGACGACGACCCGACCCGGCCGCTGGGCCGCTGGGTGGGCCCCGGCGCCGCCGACCGCTGACCGGGGTCAGAGGCTGCGTTTGAGCATGGCGTCGGCGAGCGCGTCGGCGCACTCGGCCAGGCGCAGCCCTACCACGTCCAGGCGGCGCAGCAGCTCCCGCTGCTTCAGGACCGGGGCGGTGATGTCGCCGCTGAGCAGGTCCGCCAGGGCCTGGGCGTAGAGGTGGCGCACCCGGCCGGAGCGCTTGTGGGCGGCCAGCGCCGCCTCGGCCGCCTCGGCGGGCCGCTCCAGCAGCCGGTCCAGCGCCCGGCGCAGCTCGCGCAGCCCGACCGCGACCTGCTCCAGCATCGCCACCGCCCCCGCGTCCAGGCGGACCCCGTAGAGATCGGTCTCGCGTACGTAGTCGCGCAGGTGGTCCAGGACGTCGTCGACCGACCGCGACAGCCGGAACAGGTCCTCCCGGTCGATCGGGGTGGTCAGCGCCGCCCCCAGCTCGGCGACCAGCCGTCCCCGGTGCGCGTCGCCGACGTGCTCGACCTCGGCGATCCGCAGCCGGGCCAGCGGCGGCTCCAGCTCCCCGATGGTCACCGCCGCGGCCAGCACGACCCCTTCCAGGGCCGCGTCGATCTGGGCGATCACGATGGACAGCACCCGCCGCGGCGCCCGCCCCGCCAGGTCGTCGATCACCCGCCGCAGCCTCATGCCGCCACCTCCCGCAGGACGAGGCCCACGGCGTAGCCGAGGGCGAGGCTGGCCGGGAGGGTGACCAGCCACGCGGTCATCACCGGGGTGGCGAACTGCCAGCGGACCCGGCGCACCCCGCAGCTGGCGCCCGCGCCGACGAGCCCGGCCGCGGCGGACTGGGTCATGCTCACCGGCACGCCGAACCCCGCGCTGCCCAGCACCGCCGTCGCCGCGGCGACCTCCGCCGACACCACGTGCCAGGGGCGCGGGGGCAGCAGCCCGGCGGTGGCGCCCCGGGCGATGCGGCGCAGGCTCAGCACCGCCCCGGCGGCGAAGACGAGCGCGGTCCCGCACAGCACCGGCAGCGACGGGGCGAGCATGCCCCGGGCCCGGTGCGCGGCGGCCAGGGCGACGCCGACGACGGCGAACATCTTCTGCCCGTCGTTGGCCGCGTACGCCAGACTCTGCCCGGCGAACGCGGTGACATGGGCGTAGCGCAGCGCGCCGGGCAGCCGGGCGCTGGTGGGCAGCCGCCGGGCGGCCAGGCCGAGCAGGTAGCCGAGCAGCCCGCCCAGCAGCGGCGCCGCGGCCGCGACGGCCAGCACCAGGCCGAGGGTGGACCAGACCGGCGGCACGCCGACCCCGGCCCCGGCCCCGGCCAGGCCGCCGAGCACCGCCAGGGTCAGGCTGGTGGGCACGCCGCGCCAGGTGAGCAGCAGCACCAGGGCCAGCGCGACGGCGACCCCGGCGAGCAGGATCAGCGGTCCGCGTACGGCGCGGGCGTCGACGAGGCGGTCGGTGAAGGTGCGCGCCACGGCGAGCCCGAACAGGGCGGGGCCGACCACGATCGCGGTCAGCAGGACGGCGAGCACGCCGGCCAGCGGGACCTCGCGGCGCAGCGCCAGGGACAGCAGCGCGGCGCCGTCGTTGGCGCCGCAGACGAAGACGAACCCGGTGGCCAGCGCCGCGAACACGAGTGCCATCTCGAACACCCCCCGGCTGCGCAGGGATCTTCCGTGCTCGGTGGCGGGCCTCGCCGCGGCCGGACTGTGCAGGAGTCCACCGTACGTGATCAACCCGTGACGGCGGGCTCACCTGGGCGAATCGGGGGCTAATCCTTTTGCGACTCCGGTCGCGGCTGGCATAGGGTTCCCGCCCGGGAGGGACATTCACATGGCCAAGCTCAACCAGATAATCGCGGTCGAGAAGGGCGTCAAGAGCCGCTCGTTTCAGGACCTGACCGAGGCCCACCACGCCGTGCAGAAGCCGGCGCTGCTGTCGGGCATCTCGCGGACATACCAGGCCAAGGACGAGGAGGGCGAGCAGCTGCCGCCGGAGTCGACCCGGGTGCAGACCCGCGCCGAGGACGTGCTGCGGCAGATCTCGACGACGCTGACCCGCCTGTTCGACGTGACGGCCACCAAGGACGCCACCAACTGCGTCGCGCGCGCCGACGTCGTCGTGGACGACCGGGTGCTGCTGTCCGACGTGCCGGTGACGTACCTGCTGTTCCTGGAGAAGCAGCTCACCGACCTGCACACCTTCGTCAAGAAGCTGCCGGTGCTGGACGCGGCCGAGTCGTGGGTGTTCAGCGACTCCGCCGACTGCTGGTCGACCGAGCCGGTGCGTACGATCCGCACCAAGAAGGTGCCGCGCAACCACGTCAAGGCCGAGGCCACCGAGAAGCACCCGGCGCAGGTCGAGGTGTACTACGAGGACATCGCGGTGGGCTACTGGACCACGGTGAAGTTCTCCGGGTCGCTGCCGGCCAAGCGCGTGTCGGTGCTGCTGGACCGGGTGGAGCGGCTCCAGGAGGCGGTCAAGTTCGCCCGCGAGCGGGCCAACGACACCGAGACCGTCGACCGCCGAGTCGGCGAGAAGGTGTTCGGGTTCCTCTTCGCCGCATGATCACAGACTCCCCCCGCCGGAGGGCGGGGGGTGCGCCAATGAGCGCAAGCTGAAGCTGACGCTGAAGCTGACGAACGCGGTCCAGTGCAGGTTCGACTCCTGCCCCCCGCACCACAGGCGGGGGTAGCCCAAACGGCAGAGGCAGCCGCGATCAAACTCAGATTCTCGCTCCAGACTCAGCATTCGCCGCCGATCGCCAGATCGACCGCGTACGGACGAACACCGCCGGGGTGCCGGTTCGAATCCGGTTCGCCGCTCTCCATGCGGCGATGGTTCAAAGGTAGAGCACGGGGTATTGACGACTGATCCGTTCGCTTAAACGTGCTGGCGTGTGCAATTCGGCGGCACAGCGGGGCCCGGGAGCTGGACATACTCCCGGGCTCCACCATTTCCGAGATGCGCTCCCGACCATTTACCGAGATGCGCTCCCGTTTTGCCGTAAATTCATGTTATGTCCGAACAACAGCGGCAGCCCGGGCTCACCGGGCTGGCCCTCGGTGCCGCGGTCCTGGTCGCCGAGCGGCTGCGCCGGCTGGGCGGCACCGACCCCGAAGACCAGCAGCGCGTACAGGACCTGCTCACCAGCGGGGTCGAGCCGGCGCTGGTTGACGCCCGCTCCCCGCTGGCCGTCGCCGTCGGCCTCACCCAGCAGGGCGCCGACCTGGCCCGCCAGACCGGCGCGAGACTCGCCGCGACCGGCCGCGACCGCGCCCGGCGCCTGCTCGACGACGCCGCCTCGCCCCGGATCGCACCGCTGGCCGCCGCCCGCGACGCCGTACGGAGCACCCGCGACCGCGGCCGCGACGTCGTCGCCACCGCGGGCCTGCGCGGCCGCGACACCCTGCTCACCGGCCGCGCCGCCGCGGTACGCGCCTTCGACAGCACCGTCGAGGAGACCGTCTCGTGGCTGGAGCGCACCATCGTGCCGCGCATGGTCGACAACCTCGTCCCGCACCTGATCGACCGGGTGGTGCCGCGCCTGGTCGAGGGCGCCCTGCCCGAGATCAGGCACAAGGTCATCCCG